>JBJTWK010000088.1:0-59441 GCA_046081705.1 Actinomycetes bacterium
GTGATCGCCACGAGGCCGGCGAGCATGCCGTTCACCATCATGCCGGGGTCGGGCTTGCCCATCCGCTTCATGACGTAGAACATCGCCGCGGTCGCACCGAAGGCCGCCGCGATCGCGGTGTTCACCGCGACGACGACGAACTGCACGTCGGTGGCGGCGAAGGTCGACGCCGCGTTGAAGCCGAACCACCCGAACAGCAGGATGAAGGTGCCGAGCATCGCCATCGGGATGTTGTGCGCCCCCAGCGCCCGCGGCTTGCCGTCGGGTCCGTACTTGCCGATGCGGGGGCCGAGGACGATGGCGCCCGCGAGGGCCGCCACCCCACCGACCGCGTGGACCACGCCGGAGCCGGCGAAGTCGACGTAGCAGAAACCGAGCTTCGTGCTGTTGCCGAGCTGGGACAGCCAGCAGCCACCCCAGGTCCAGGCGCCGAAGAGCGGGTAGTAGATGGCGCCGCAGAACAGGCCCCACACCACGAACGACTTCCACTTCCACCGCTCGGCCATCGAGCCGGTCGGGATCGTCGCCACGGTGTCCATGAAGGCGACCATGTACAGGAAGAACGCGAGGATCGGCGCGCTCGCCGGCCCGTTGCCGTAGCCGGTGCCGGTGAGCAGGAACCCGGACTTGCCCCAGAGGAACACCCAGGAGCCGGATCCGAGGAGGGCGCCATCACCCATGGCCTTGTCGAGCCCGAAGTAGCCCGGGTACGAGAACCCGCTGAACATGAGCGGGAAGCCGATGAGGAAGAAGCCGATGAACCCGAGGCCGAAGACGGCGAAGTTCGTGCTCACGACGTGGGCCGCGTGCTTGGCCCGGGTGAACCCGGTCTCGACGAGCGCGAAGCCCGCCTGCATGAAGATCACGAGCAGGGCCCCGATCACGATCCACAGCAGGTTGAGGCTCAGCCCCACCGAGGGTCCGGTCGGGATCGAGGTGTCCTTGAAGGTGTCGGCGGCGAACGCCGCCCCGCCGAAGGACATCAGGAACAGTGCGGTGAGGACGCTGAAGATCAGCGCCCTCCGCTTGGTCAGTCTCACGTCTCCCTCCCAGGAGGCTCGTCGAGCCCTGACCGGCGCCGTTGCTGGACCAGATCGCTCGCTTGTACCGATGTGACGTCGGGGAACCTACGGACGCTCCGTTTCCCGGGATGTTCCGCTCCGTGAACCGGATGCGACGCCGTCCTGACCGTTCCCTGACGCACGGGCGCCGGGGCCGGCTCCCGTAGTGTCCCGGCCCATGACGAGCGCCGGAGCCCGCACCACCGCCACCCCCACCGTCGTCGGGATCGTCCCCCACACCCACTGGGACCGTGAGTGGTACGCCCCGTTCCAGGAGTTCCGGCACCGCCTCGTGCGGATCCTCGACGAGTTCCTGCCCCGCCTCGAGGCCGACCCGTCGTACGCGCGGTTCCTGCTCGACGGCCAGACCGCGGTGATCGACGACTACCTCGAGGTGCGTCCCGAGGCCGAGGATCGCCTCGTGCGCCTCGCCTCGAGCGGCCGGCTCGGCGTGGGGCCGTGGGCGATCCTCATGGACGAGTACATGGTCTCCGGCGAGACGATCGTGCGCGACCTGCAGATGGGCATGGCCCGGGCCGCCCGCTTCGGCGGCGCGATGCAGGTCGGGTACCTCCCCGACATGTTCGGGCACGTCGCCCAGATGCCCCAGATCCTCGCGCTCGCCGGCCTCGAGCACACCGTCGTGTGGCGGGGCGTGCCGAGCGCCGTGCAGCAGACCGCGTTCTGGTGGGAGGCGCTCGACGGCTCGCGGGTGCGCGCCGAGTTCCTCGTCGGCTCCTACTCCAACGGCCGCGACCTGCCGCGCGAGGCCGAGGGTCTCGTCGAGCGCGCCCGCGGGTACGAGCGCGAGCTCGGCGACGCCCGGCTCCCGGGCGGCGGACTGCTCCTCATGAACGGCACCGACCACCAGGTGCCCCAACCGTGGCTCGGCGAGGTGGTCGCCGCCGCGAACGCCGCGCAGGACGAGTACCGCTTCGTCGTGACGTCGCTGCCCGAGTACGTCGCGGGCCAGCCGTCCGAGGGACTCACGACCTGGCGGGGCGAGATGCGTTCCGGGGTCCGGGCCAACGTGCTCATGGGCGTGGCGTCGAACCGGGTGGACATCCACCAGGAGTGCGCCCGGGCGGAACGGGCGATCGAGCGCAGGGCCGAGCCGCTCCAGGCGGCGCTCATCCCCGCGGCCGAGTACGCCGCGGCCGCCGAGCTCGGGATCGCGTGGCGCCTGCTGGTGCTCAACAGCGCGCACGACTCGTCGTGCGCGTGCTCCTCGGACGACGTCGTCGACGCGGTCAAGGTCCGCTACCGCGAGGTCCAGCACATCGGCGACGGGCTCGCCCGGGACGCGCTCGTCGCCCTCGCCGTGCGGATCGACGCGCCCGCCGAGGCCACCGTCGTCGCGAACCCCGGCGCCCGCGCCCGGGGCGGACTCGTGACCGCCCTCGTCGCCGGCGAGGGCCCCGTGCACGTCGCCCCGGTCGGGGGCGGTGCGCCGAGACCCACCCAGACCGTCGCGGTGCTCGACGGCGAGGCGTTCCGGGTGCGGGTGAAGGCCGAGATGATGGGCGCCGTGCTCGACATGGCCCGCGGCCCCGAGTTCGCCGGGTACCGCATCGCCCGTTACGAGATCCTCCGACCCGAGGGTGAGGGCGACGTCGAGGTGCGCACCCACGTCGCGACCGACTCCCGGGTCGTCGACCTCGAGCCCATGCGGAGCGAGCTCACGGCCCTCGCCGCCGCGCAGCCCGAGGCACGGTTCCACTTCCGCGTCATGCGCCAGCCGACCCGGAGCATCGTGTTCGCGGCCGACGAGGTGCCCGGCTTCGGCTGGCGCTCGTTCGCACCCGTCGAGGGTGCGGGCCCCACCACCGGCGTCGGCGCCGACGGTCTCACCCTGCGCAACGAGCGCCTCACGGTCACGATCGACCCGGCGACGGGCACCTACGCCATCACGACCGCCGACGGCGTGACCACCGCCGGGCTCGGCCGGATCGTCGAGGGCGGCGACGGCGGGGACACCTACAACTACTCGCCGCCGAAGGGCGACTTCCTCGTCGAGGCGCCGACCGCGGTGCGGGCGCGCGTCGAGGCGGCCGGGCCCGTGTTCGTCCGTGCGGTGATCGAGACCGACGTCGAGTGGCCGAGCCACGCGATCGGTGACGAGCGCCGGTGCACCGCCCGCGCGGACTCGACCCTCCCCCACACCGTCGTGACGACCCTCGAGCTGCGGACCGGCGAGCCGTTCCTGCGGGTGCAGCACGAGATCGACAACCGGTCGCGCGACCACCGGGTGCGGGTCCACTTTCCGTTGCCCGCAACGGTCGCGAGTTCGCGGGCCGACTGCGCGTTCGCCGTCGTCGAGCGGGGCCTCGAGACCGAGGGCGCCCCGCACGAGTACGCGCTGCCCACCTGGGTGTCGCGACGCTTCGTCGACGCGTCGGACGGCGAGGTCGGGCTCGGGCTCGTCCACGACGGACTCCTCGAGTACGAGGTCGTCGGTGCGGGCACCGAGCTGGCCCTGACCCTGCTCCGTTCGACGGGCTACCTCTCCCGCTCGGAGATGTACTACCGGCCGAACGCGGCCGGCCCGCTGCTGCCCGTCGAGGGGGCCCAGGTCCTCCAGCGCCTCACGCTCACCTACGCCGTGGTCCCCCACCGTGGCGACTGGGCGACCGCCGACCTCCCGCGGGTGGCCGACGACGTCCTCGTCCCGCTCGAGCGCATCCGCCGGGGTGAGATCCCCGGCGACTCGCTCCCGCCGCACGGCACCCGCCTGCAGGTCGACGGCGTCGAGGTGAGCACGCTGCACCGCGCCGAGGGCGGGCTCGCGCTGCGCGGGTACAACCCGCACCCGGAGCCCCGCACGCTCACGGTCGACCTCGACGGCCGACCCGCCACCGGCTGGGTCGTCGATCTCCTCGGTCGGCCGATCGAGGCGTTCGCCGGCTCCCGGAGCGTGCGGTCGAACGAGATCGTCAGCCTGCTGCTGGCGGACTGACCGGGGCGGCGAGCAGCGCCTCGCCGCTCGCGTCGGTGCTCGAGAAGGTCGGGTCGAGACCCGGGCAGGTCACGGTGAGCGGTCCGGAGGCGTCGCGCACCTCCCACAGCAGGGCCGGGCGCTCGCCGTGCCACCGCAGCGCGAACGACACGAGGCCGTGGCGGGTCGGCGCGCCGTGGACCTCGACGCCCTGACCGAACCACTCCGGCGGACACGCGCCGAGGAGGGCGACCCCGTCCGGTCGATCGGCCACGAGCAGTTGCCGCAGCGCGACGAGGAACGCCGCGGGTTCGTCGGGCCAGCCGTCGGCTCGGGCGGGAGGCCGCCGCCGCGCCGCGCGCCGGTCGCGCAGGCGCAGGCCGTGCCAGGCGTACTCGGCCTCGGTGTCGAAGCCCCAGTCCTCGAGGGCGGCGACCGCATCCGGTCGATCGGCGGCGAGGAGCACCTCGGCCCGGGCCCGGCGCACCCGCTCGGCGAGCCGGTCGTCGGGGAGCACGACGCGCGTGCCCTGCTCGAGCATCACCTGCCAACCCCGGGCCACGTCGTCCGAGCCCGGCAGATCGGCGAGCGCGACGCCGTCGGGCCACTCCTCGCCGAGGGCGAGGGCGATGCGCATGCGGGCGGTGTGGGCGAGCGGGTACATGAGCACCACCTCGAGCCCGGCGGCGTCGGCGACCTCGGGGAAGTCGCCCGTGACGGCGCCGCCTGCGACCACCGTGTCGAAGACGTCCGGGTCGCCGGTCCGGGCGACGAGCCAGCGGGATGGCGCGAACGGGAGCACGAGCGCCGGGCGGCCGTCGACGACGAGCGTGGTGCCGTCGAGCGCGACGCGGCGGATCGCTCGGTCGGGCCGTCCCCGCAGCACGAACGCCGCGGCGAGTGCACCGGGCGAACGGTTCTGGAGTTCGAGCACGACGAGCCCGGCGGCACCGCTCACGCCGTACACGCGCTGCACGGCGTTGCCGTTCGGCACGCGCATGGAGGTCTCGAGCACGGGAGCGCCGTCGATCGCCTGCTGGCGCACCGCGGCCTCACGCGCCGCCACGTGCCAGCGGTCGTCGGCGCCCACCCACCAGTCGAGGGACCAGGCCTCGTCGACCGCGGTGATGTGCCCGCGGGGGTCGACGAGCGCGCGCCCGGCCGATCCGAGCGTGCCGACGGTCGTCACGAGAGGCCGCGCAGTTCTGAGGTGGCCTCGCGCAGCATGAGGGCCGGCACGATCTCGGCCGGACGGCGACCGTCGTAGAGCACCGCACCGACCTGCTCGGCGATGGGCATCTCGACACCGTGCGCCTGCGCGAGGTCGAGCACCGCACGGGTGCTCTTCACCCCCTCCGCGACCATCTGCATCTCGGCGACCACCTCATCGAGGGTACGCCCCGCACCGAGCGCCACCCCCACCGTGCGGTTGCGGCTCTTGTCGCTGATGCACGTCGCCACGAGATCCCCCATGCCCGCGAGCCCGGAGAAGGTGAGCGGATCCCCGCCGAGAGCCACGCCGAGACGGGCGAGTTCTGCGAGCCCGCGGGTGATGAGCGCGGCCTTCGTGTTGTCGCCGTACCCGAGGCCGTGCGCGATGCCCGCCGCGATCGCCATGACGTTCTTGAGCGCCCCGGCGATCTCGCACCCCACGACGTCGGGGTTCGTGTACACGCGGAAGGTCGCGGTCATGAAGGCCCGCTGGACCCCGGCGGCCCGGTCGGGATCCGCGATCGCCGCCACCGAGGCGGTCGGCTGCCCCTCGGCGACCTCCCGGGCGAGGTTGGGTCCCGTGAGCACGCCGATGCGGCCGGGGTCGCCGCCGAGCACCTCGGCCGCGACCTCGGTCATGCGGAGGAGGGAACCCTGCTCCACCCCCTTGACCAGGGTCACGAAGGTCACGTCGGGATCGATCGCCGGCGCCCCGGCGGTGAGCACGTCACGGAACCCGTGGGAGGGCACGCCCATCACCACGATGTCGGCGCCGGCGAGGGCCGCCGCGAGGTCGGCGGTGACGTGCAGCGGCGGCAGCTCGATGCCGGGGAGGTACGCGTCGTTGCGGCCGTCCCGATCGATCGCGGCGGCGAGGGCGGGGTCCCGCGCCCACAACGTGGCGTCGGTGTGGGCGGCCGCGATGCCGGCGACAGCGGTCCCCCACGAGCCCGCGCCGATGACCGCGACCCGGGGCCGCGCCGCCCCGCTCACCTCACCCACCGCACGGCCGGACGACCGCGGTCGCGGGCCCGCGCACCCACCAGTCGTCCTCGTCGGCGCCGGGGGTCTGCGGGTAGATCTCGCGCGCCCGGGCGACCGCCGCGCACACCCCGGCCATGATCCGGTCCGTGGCGACGCGCGGGTCGTCATCGGGTCGGACGGCGACGGGTTCGCCCACCACGACGCTCACCGCCACCCCGGCGCGCCAGCGCGGCGGGCGGCCCTTGAACATGATCCGGTGCGCGCCCCACACCCCGACGGGGGTGACCGCGACCCCCGATGCGGCGGCGAGGCGCGCCGTGCCGGTCCGACCGGCCATCGGCTCGAGGTCGAGCGAGATGGTGCCCTCGGGGAACACGACGACGCACTCCCCGTCGCGCAGCGCGGTCACGGCGGCGTCGAGCGCGGCGGCCGCGTCGGCGGTGCCGCGGGCCACCGGGATCTGCCCGGCCGCCCGGAGGAACCCGGCGAGCGGTTGCTTGCGGAAGAGTTCCTCCTTGGCGAGGAACCGGATGCGCCGGTGCCGCCGGTCCGCGGCCATCCCGACGACGAGCGGGTCGAGGTAGGACACGTGGTTCGAGGCGAGGATCGCCCCGCCGCAGTCCGGGATGCGCTCGATCCCCTCCGTGCGCCAGCGCAGGCCGTGGCGCAACGGCAGTCGGAGCAGGCCCGCGGCCACGGGGTAGGCGATCTCCACGGTCGCGTAGTGTACGGACCCCCATGCGAGCCCCGTCGGGAGAGTCCCCCACCCCCGCACCCCGAGGTGCCGGCGTCGTCGTCCCGATCCGGGCCTTCACCGACGGCATGGCCCGTCTCGCCGAGGTGCTCTCACCCGACGAGCGCGCCGATCTCGGCCGTCGCCTCGCCGAACGGGTCACCGGGGCCGCGGCCGGGCTCCCGGTCGTGGTCGTGTCGAGCGCGCCCGAGGTGCGGGCCTGGGCCGACGCGCGGTCCCTCGCCTGCATCGACGACCCCGGCTCCCTCGACGACGCCGCAGCGGCGGGCGTCGCGTGGTGCGCAGCGCGGGGCCACGCCCGGGCGGTCGTGCTCCACGCCGACCTCCCCCGGGTGCACGCGACCTCGATCGACGCACTCACCCGGGACGCCGGAACGCCGATCGTGGCGATCGTCCCGTGTCGCCGCGGCGACGGCACCCCGGCGATCTCGGTGCCGACCGCGGCCGGGTTCACCTTCGCGTACGGACCCGGATCCTTCCGACGCCACACCCGCCACGCGCACGCGGCGGGCCTCGGGGTGCGCACGGTGCGCGACCCGGACCTCGCCGCCGACCTCGACCTGCCCGAGGACCTCGCGGCCGAGGGCCTGGGCCCCGGCGGAACCCTCGGGGGCCCTGCGACCCGGATGCAGGCCACCCGGTGAATCCCCTGCCCGTCCCCACTCGGGCCCTCGCCATCGGCTCGCACCCCGACGACGTCGAGTTCGGGGCCGGCGCCACGCTGGCCCGCTGGGCCGAGGCCGGCTGCGAGGTGCACCTGCTCGTGCTCACCGACGGGTCGAAGGGGTCCTGGGACGGCGCCGCCGACCTCCGCGCCCTCGTCGCGACCCGGGAGGCCGAGGCCCGGGCGGCCGCCGCCCGGCTCGGGGCCGTCGACGTGCACCTCCTCGGGTACCCGGATGGCGAACTCCAGAGCGGCATCGCCGAACGGGAGGCGGTGTGCCGGGTGATCCGGGCCACGCGACCCGAGGTCCTCATCGGCCACGACCCCTGGCAGCGCTACCGCCTCCACCCGGACCACCGGCACGCCGGATGGCTCACGGTCGACGGGCTCGTGGCGGCCCGGGACCCGCACTTCTTCCCAGCCGCCGGTCCGCACCACCGCCCGGGCACCCTGCTGCTCTTCGAGGCCGACGAGCCGAACCACTGGGAGCCCGCCGAGTCTCACCTCGGCCCCAAGGTCGCGGCCCTCCTCGAGCACCGGAGCCAGTGGCACTCGACGATGGGCATCGAACCCGGTCACCCCGATGAGCCCGCCCAGCACGAGGCATTCGTGGCCGAGGTGCGCCGGCGGGTCACCGTCGACGAGGGCCCCGGGCCCCGGGGGTGCTTCGAGGCCTTCCGGGCCATCACCCGCACCTGAGCCACCCTCGTCCGGGACCCCGTCGACCCCGGCGCACGCCTCGGGGGATCGGGTCCGGACGCGGAACGGGGAGGCCTCCCGGCCTCCCCGTCCGAATCCCTGACCAGCCAGGAGTGGCTAGCGCCGCTTCGCAGCCTTGCGCTTCGCCGGCTTCTTGGCGGCCTTCCGCTTCGCGGGGGCGGCCTTCTTGGCAGCCTTGCGCTTCGCGGGTGCCTTCTTCGCTGCCTTGCGCTTCGCCGGGGCCTTCTTGGCCGCCGTCTTACGAGTGGTCTTCTTTGCCGGAGGCACGGGTACCACCTTTCATGTGGGTTTGTTGCTTGCCTGAGCGCGTCGATGCACCCTGCGGGTGCAAGGGCTCGACGAACTCAGTTCACGGCGGACTTGAAACCAGTCGCAGCCGAGAACTTCACACCGTTGGACGCCTTGATCTGGATCGTCTCACCCGTCTGCGGGTTACGACCCTCACGGGCGGCACGGTGCGACTTCTGGAAGGAACCGAAGCCGGGGAGGGCGACCTTGTCACCCGCCGCGACGGCCTCGATGACCGCGCCGAGCGCCGCAGTCATCACATCCTCGACGTCCTTCTTCGACTTGCCGGTCGCCTCGGCGACCTTGTCGACGAGCTCTGCCTTGTTCATGTACTGCCTCCGCAGTGCCGTCGTTTCCACCGAAATGGAAACGCATCCTCGCCGCCCCGTCAAGCACCATGGAGACGCGCTCCATTTCCGGTCGCGAGATCGGGGTGACGAACAACTCCGCCGTTGTCTGCGCGGAACCCTTACACACCGGCGTGCGCGAGTGGCGGATTTCCATCGCAAGGCGCGCCGCGCGAGCCGTGCGCGCACGTACTGCACCGCGAACGGTGACCGATCGCTGACCCCGCTGCCGCCCAGGCGTGGTGCGGATCCCGGACCCTCAACGTCCGGTGCGACGCGGCGTGACCGCACGTGATCGGATGTCGGTATGGAGTCCGACGCGCCGCTCCCGGACGGCACCTACGCAGGGTTCATCGTCGACGCGAACACGATCGACGACGACCTCCTGGCGGTCGATGTCACCATCACGAGCGGACCACATCGCGGGGAGCTCTTGACCCTCCGAGCGCGGGGTCTCACGCGTCGCGATCCGATCCATCTCATGGGCCGGCCATGCGACCTGATCGTCACGGACGGCGCGCCGCGTATTGAGCTGTGATCGCACTTGACCACACGAACAACTCGCGCCCCGCCATGGAGTGACGCTCCGCGGTCGGTCCGACGGCACCTCCCGGGCCGGGACGCAGCACGAGCCCAGCTCGGGATCCCCGATCCGGGCTCGTATGCGATGGCAGCCCCGAGCAGATTCGAACTGCCGTTTCCGCCTTGAGAGGGCGGCGTCCTGGGCCGCTAGACGACGGGGCCAACGCTGAGCGGTCCCTGAGGACCTATGTGAAGGTCACCTGGCGTCGCCGGCGACCCGCTCGGGGGGGAGGACTCGAACCCCCAATAACTGGACCAGAACCAGTTGTGTTGCCGATTACACCACCCCCGAAAGGAGACGGGACTCTAGCCCGCCCACCCGGTGGCGGTGCCAGCCGGGACCGCGGTCACCCGAGCCGGGCCCGGGCCGCGGCGATCCGCCGCCGGGCCTCGTCGCGACCGAGGAGGTGGATCGCGTCGAAGAGCGGCAGGCCGGCGTGACGACCCTCGATCGCCGCGTAGACCGCGGGCAGGGCCTTGCGAGGCTTGACCCCGAGCGGCTCGAGCGTCGGCCGGAGATCGATCGCGTCGACCGACCAGTCGCAGTCGGCGAGGTGGGCGTCGACCGCGTCGAGGATGGCGGCGAGGGAGTCCGTCGCGGCCACGCGCGCCCAGGACTCCGGGTCGATGGTGAACCCGGCCGGGTCGACGAACAGGAAGTCCATCTGCTCGGCGAGCTGCACGAGCGTGACGGCCCGCTCCTGCCCGATCCGCACCGCGCCGAGGAGCCGGTCCTCGGCGAGGCCCGGCCCGTACCGGTCCTCGGCGTAGGGGCGCACCCGCTCGACGAGCTCGTTGAGCGGGAGCCGGCGGATCCACTCGCCGTTGATCCACTCGAGCTTCTGGTGATCGAAGAAGGCAGCCGAGTGGGTGACCCGGTCGAGGTCGAAGGCGGCGGCGAGTTCGGTCGCCGAGAGCACCTCCTCGCCGTCCTCGGGGGCCCACCCGAGGAGCGCGAGGTAGTTGAGGAGGGCCTCGGGCAGGAAGCCCTGGTCCCGGAAGTCCTCGAGCGAGACCGCGCCGTGGCGCTTCGAGAGCTTGGCCCGGTCGGCGCCGACGATGAGCGGGAGGTGCGCGTAGACGGGCTCCGTGTCGTCGCCCATGGCCCGGCGCAGCGCGAGCACCCGGTGGGTCGAGTCGAGGAGATCCTCGCCCCGGATCACGTGGGTGATGCCCATCTCGAGGTCGTCGACCGCGTTCGCGAGGAAGAAGATCGGCGTGCCGTTGGCCCGCACGATGATGAAGTCCGGGATCGTCGACCACTCGACGGCCACCGCACCGCGCACGACGTCGGTGAACGCGCTCACCCCGTCCGACGGGGTGCGGAACCGGAGCGACACCGGCCGTCCCTCGGCGCGGCGCTCGGCCCGCTCGGGCTCGGAGAGGTCGCGGCAGCGGCCGTCGTACCCGGGGGTACGGCCGGCGGCGAGCGCCGCGTCGTTGCGCTCCTTGACCTCGTCCTCGGTGCAGTAGCACTCGTACGCGTGGCCGGCGGCGTGCATCCGGTCCGCCGCGGCGAGGTACCGGTCGAAGCGGTCGCTCTGGAGGAACGGGCCCTCGTCCCATGCGAGGCCGAGCCAGTGCAGGGTGTCCTGGATGCCGTCGACCCACTCGGTGCGGGACCGGGCGACGTCGGTGTCCTCGATCCGCAGGATGTAGGTGCCCCCCACGTGGCGGGCGTGGAGGAAGTTGAAGAGCGCCGTGCGGGCACCCCCCACGTGGAGGAACCCCGTGGGGGCGGGCGAGAACCGGACGCGGACCGCCGGGTCGGTCATCGGACCTCCTCGAGGAGTCGCCGCGAGATCACGACGCGCTGGACCTGGTTCGTGCCCTCGTAGATCTGGGTCACCTTGGCGTCGCGCATCATGCGCTCGACCGGGAGATCGGTGGTGTACCCGGCGCCGCCGAGGACCTGGACGGCGTCGGTGGTCACCTCCATCGCCACGTCGGTGGCGAAGAGCTTGGCCATGGAGGAGATCTTCGAGGAACCCGGCGCGCCGGAGTCGACCATCGAGCACGCCCGGTACACGAGCGTGCGGGCCGCCTCGACGCGGGTCGCCATGTCGGCGAGGAGGAAGGCCACACCCTGGAACTCGGCGATCGGCCGGCCGAACTGCTGCCGCTGGGTCGCGTACCTCGCGGCCACGTCGAGCGCACCCTGGGCGAGGCCCACGGCCTGCGCGCCGACGACGGGCCGGGAGGTGTCGAGCGCGCCCATGGTGTAGGCGAAGCCCTGCCCCTCCTCGCCGATGAGGTTCGCTGCGGGCACCGCGCAGTCGTCGAAGAGGAGTTCGCCGGTCGGCGACCCCTTCATGCCCATCTTGTGCTCGAGCTTGCCGATCGAGAAGCCGGGGGCGTCGCGCTCGACCACGAACGCGCTGATCCCCCGGGTGCCGGCGTCCGGGTCGGTGCGGGCGAACACCGTGTAGACGTCGGAGATCCCGGCGTTCGTGATCCAGCACTTGCGGCCGTTCAGCACGTAGTGGTCCCCGTCCCGCACGGCCCGGGTCGACATCGAGGCGACGTCGCTGCCCGCGTGCGGCTCGGACAGGCAGTAGGACGCCTGCCACTCCCCCGAGGCGACCCGGGGGACGATGCGGTGGCGGAGCTCCTCGCTGCCGTGCCGGATGATCGGCGAGACGCCGAAGCGCGAGATGAGCACGAAGAGCGACGACGCCCCGCAGACGCGCGCCGCCTCCTCGACCACGATCGCGTAGGTGAGGGTGTCCCCGCCGTCGCCCCCGAGGTCGGCCGGGTAGATCGACCGCACGAGTCCGGAGTCCCGCCACGCCTCGAACGACGCCCACGGGAACTCCGACCGCTCGTCGGCGCCCGCGGCGTGGGGCGCGATCCCGGTCTCGGCGAGGCGGCGCATCGCTGCGCGCAGCGCCTCGTACTCCTCGGGCAGCTCGAAGGCACCCACCGGCGGCGGCCTCAGTGCCCGGCGTGGGCCGCGGCGAGGGCCGCCCGCACCTCCGCCGTGGCCGCCGCGGCCTCGGCCCGGGTGCGGTGGAGGATCTCCTCGGGGACGGCACCGACGGCGCGCCGGCGCTCGAGCCAGTGGTGACCGGCCCCGTGGAGCAGGGCCGGGCGCCATGCGAGGACCTCGGGCGCGTCGCCCTCGAGGCCGAGGTAGCCGACCGCGAGGTCGACGTCGACCGCGGTGGGGGCACGGCCGAACGAGGCGGCCCGCTTCATGGCGATCTCGGCGACCACCGCGATCGCGTCGGCCCGGTGCTCCCCGGGGACGAGCACGAACCGGTCGGCCCGACGGGTCGCGAGCGTCATCGCGTAGCCGATGTTCGGACCCGTGTTGCCGAGTAGCGCGCCCGACTCGCCCTCGGCACCCACCTCGCCGACCCGGTCCGCCCGCCAGGGCTCGGCCGGGGGCAGGTGCACGCCCGGGGCGAGGTTCGCCTCGTTGCGTGGCTCGTCGTCGGCGAGGACGGGGACGTACGGATCGGTCGGCATGGTGGAGTGACTACCCCCGCGCCTCGGCCCGGAGCAAGCCGTAGGTCAACGAGTCGGACAGGGCCTGCCAGGACGCCTCGATGATGTTCTCGCTCACCCCGATGGTCGTCCAGGAGCCCTCGCCGTCGGTGGTGTCGAGGAGCACGCGCGTGATCGCGCCCGTGCCGCGGTCCGTGTCGAGGACCCGCACCTTGTAGTCGGTGAGGTGGATCTGGGCGAGGGCCGGGAAGTGTGCGCCGATCGCCGAACGCAGGGCGTTGTCGAGGGCGTTCACGGGCCCGTTGCCCTCCGCGGTCGCGATGAGCCGTTCGGTGCCGAGGCGCACCTTGATCGTCGCCTCCGTGGCGACGCCGGCGATGCCGTCCTCACCCTGCACGTCGTCGGTGATGACCCGGAAGGACTCCACCGTGAACCAGTCCGGGCTCCACCCCGTGGCCCGCCGCATGAGCAGTTCGAGGGACGCGTCGGCGACCTCGAAGTGGTACCCCTCGTGCTCGAGGCGCTTGAGGGTGTCGACCACCTGGTTCACCGTCGGACCGTCGAGATCGAGACCGAGTTCGGTCGCCTTGAGCGCCACCGTCGCCTTGCCCGCGAGTTCCGAGACCACGAAGCGGGTGCCGTTGCCGACCGAATCGGGCGCGACGTGCTCGTACGCGTCCGGGCGCCGGGCGATCGCACTCACGTGGAGGCCGGCCTTGTGCGCGAACGCCGAGGTGCCCACGTACGGCGCCTGCGGGTTCACCGCCATGTTCACGAGTTCGGCGATGTGGTGGGAGACCGGCATCAGGAGTTCGAGGCGGTCGGCGGGGATCGTCTCGACCCCCATCTTGATCGTGAGGTTCGGGATGATCGTCGTGAGGTTGCAGTTGCCGGTCCGCTCGCCGTACCCGTTGATCGTCCCCTGCACCTGGGTCGCCCCGCCCCGGACGCCGGCCAGCGCGTTGGCCACGCCGCAGCCGGTGTCGTCGTGGAGGTGGACGCCGACCGCGACGTCGCCGCCGAAGTAGTCGACGACCTCGGCGACGATGCGCTCGACCTCGTGCGGCAGCGAACCGCCGTTCGTGTCACAGAGCACGAGCCGGTCGACCCCGGCGGTCGCCGCGGCCTCGAGCACCCGCAGCGAGTACTCGGCGTTGCGCTTGTACCCGTCGAAGAAGTGCTCGGCGTCGAAGAGGACCTCGCGGCCCTCGCCCTTGAGGAAGCGCACGCTGTCGCCCACCATCGCCACGCCCTCGTCGAGTGTGGTGTTGAGGGTCTCGGTCACGTGGTAGTCCCAGCACTTGCCCACGATGCAGAGCGCCGGCGCGCCCGAGCGCAGCAGGTGGGCCAGGGTCTCGTCCGAGTCGACCTTCCCACGGGCCCGCCGCGTCGAGCCGAAGGCCACGAGGGTCGAGGTCGTGAGGGTGAGCTCGTCCGGGATGCGCCGGAACAGCTCATCGTCCTTCGGGTTCGCGCCGGGCCAGCCCGCCTCGATGTAGCGGACTCCGAGGAGGTCGAGCTGCTCAGCGATGCGCAGCTTGTCGTCGACGGTCAGCGAGATGCCCTCGAGCTGGCTGCCGTCGCGCAGGGTGGTGTCGTAGATCTCGACGTACTTCGGCGTCCGGTCAGTCATTGACGTAGTCCAACCAGTCGGCGTACTTCGGGTTCCGCCCGTGGACGGCCTCGAAGTACGTGGCCTGCAGCTCGAGCGCGATCGGGCCCGGGTCGCCCCCGCGCGGGCCGATGTCACGGTCGTCGACCGAGCGCAGCGGGACCAACTCGGCCGCGGTGCCGGTGAGGAACGCCTCGTCGGCGAGGTACAGGTCGGAGCGCAGGAGGTTCGCCTCGACGACCTCGTACCCGAGGTCCCGAGCGATCGTCATGATGCTGTGGCGCGTGAGGCCCTCGAGCGCACCCGACGACGTGGGCGGGGTGATGATGACCCCGTCCTTCACGATGAACAGGTTCTCGCCGGTGCACTCGGCGACGTGGCCGTGGGTGTTGAGCAGGATCGCCTCGTCGTACCCGCCCTTGAGCGCCTCGACCTTGGCGAGCGAGGAGTTCACGTAGATGCCCGTGCCCTTCGCGGCGACCGGCATCACGTTGGGCTCCATGCGGCGCCACGACGACACCTTCGTGCGCACACCGCGACGCAGGCCCTCCTCGCCGAGGTACGAACCCCACGGCCACACCGCGATCGCGATGTTGTGCGGGCACGGCAGCGGGTTGAGGCCCATCTCGCCGTAGCCGAGGTAGATGAGCGGTCGGATGTAGCAGGACTCGATCTCGTTGATCCGGATCGTCTCCTTGGTGGCCTCGCACAGCTCGTCGACCGAGAACGGCGGGGCCATCATGAGCAGGTGCGCCGACTGGTAGAGGCGCCGCATGTGGTCGCGCAGGCGGAACACCGCCGGGCCACGGTCGGTCGGGTACGCGCGGATGCCCTCGAACACGCCGGAGCCGTAGTGGAGGGTGTGCGACAGGACGTGGATCTTCGCGTCGTCCCAATCGACGAACTCGCCGTCCATCCAGATCTTCTTGGTCGCTTCGAGGGGCATCGGTGCTGGCTCCTGCGTGTGGTGTTCGGTCGGGGTCGGTCGTTACAGCGCCGCGGTGATCGCGGCGGCGATGGCGGTGGTGCCGCCGGTGGCGGCGTCGGAGGCGGCGACGGCGGCCCGTACTCGGTCGGCGGCCGCGGCCTCGCCCAGGAAGTCGAGCATCATGGCGGCCGAGATGACCGCGGCCCGCGGGTCGGCGACGCCCGTGCCCGCGATGTCGGGCGCCGAGCCGTGGACCGGCTCGAAGAGCGACGGTCCGGTGCGATCGGGGTTGAGGTTGGCCGAGGCCGCCCGGCCGACGCCCCCGGCGATCGCACCGCCGAGGTCGGTGAGGATGTCGCCGAAGAGGTTGTCGGTGACGATGACGTCGTAGCGCTCCGGCCGCTCGACGAAGTGGATGCAGGCCGCGTCGATGTGCTCGTAGCCCGTGGAGACCTCGGGGTACTCGGCGGCCACGGCGTCGAACGCCCGCTGCCAGAGATCGCCGGCGAAGGTGAGCACGTTCGTCTTGTGCACGAGGGTGAGGTGCTTCGCGGGGCGGGCCTGCGCGAGGTCGAAGGCGTACCGGATGCAGCGCTCCACCCCCATGCGGGTGTTCACCGAGCCCTGGGTCGCGATCTCGAAGGGGGTGTCCTTGCGGAGGAACCCGCCCTCCCCGGCGTAGGTGCCCTCGGTGTTCTCCCGCACCACGAGCATGTCGACCCCCCCGTTGTGCACCGAGGGCCCGGCCACGAACGGGCGGAGGTTCACGTAGAGGTCGAGGGCGAACCGCATCTTGAGCAGCAACCCGCGCTCGATGACCCCCGGCGGCACCTCGGGCGTGCCCACGGCGCCGAGCAGGATCGCGTCGAAACCCCGCAGTTCCTCGAGGGTCCCGTCCGAGAGGACCTCACCCGTGGCGAGGTACCGACGGCCGCCGAGGTCGTACTCGGTCGTGTCGAGGTCCACGCCGGCGGCCGTGACGACCCCGAGCGCCGCCCCGATGACCTCGGGGCCGATGCCGTCCCCGCCGATGATGGCGATGCGGTGCGTCACGGTGCTCGTGCTCCTGGTCGGTCGGTGGTGCGGGCGGGGTCCGGTGGAAACGAAAGACCGCCCACCGAGGTGGACGGTCAGGGGCGAACGCCGGGGGCGGCGTCCGCTAGGGAATGACGATGATGCGGCGCGCCACGGCGGGGCACCACGCGGCGGGACGGGTCGCGCCCGTGGAGCTGGTGGTCGCCGGAGCCGTCGCCATAGGAGCCCGAATGTACCACCCCGGCGGCACGACCCCCCCGCCGGATGGAATGATGCGGCCCCGGGCCACCCGGACGACGGGGGCCACGACGATTCGGGGGGATCGTGCACGGAACACGAGCAGAGAGGACGGCCCGGCGCGTCGGTCGGGCGGTGGGGTCCGGTCTGATCCTGCTCGCCGTGGGAGCGCTCGGGCTCACGGCGTGCAGCGAATCGGCACCGTCCGGGGACGCGGGCGGCGACCGCATGCCCGGCGGGGGCGAGCAGTGCGAGGAGGCCTCGGTCGTCGCCTGCATCGGCGACGACACCACCCTCGGCCGGATCGAGCACACCCCCGTGCGGGCGACCGGCGAGCCGATCCGCCTCGGGATGATCAACCAGGAGACCGGCGCGGCCGGTGCCTTCCCCGAGCTGTCGCGCGCCGATGAGGCCGCGGTGGCCTTCATCAACGCCGAACTCGGCGGGATCGACGGGCGCCCGCTCGAGCTCGTGGTCTGCGACACCCAGTTCTCCCCCGCCGGCTCGCAGTCGTGCGCCCAGCAGATGATCCAACGCGACGTCGTCGCGGTCACCGGTGGCATCGACGTGTTCGGCGACGGCATCCGCGTGCTGAGCGACAACGGCATCCCGCTCGTCGGCGGGATCCCGGTGAGCACGGCCTCGGCGACCGTGCCGACCTCGTTCCAGTTCAGCGGCGGGATCTGGGGTGCGTTCCTCGGCTTCGTCGACTACGCGATCGAGGACCTCGACGCCGGACACGTCGCGATCATGTACAGCGACTACGGGCCGATCACCGACGCCGCCCGCACCGCGCAGCGAGCCGCCGAACGTCTGGGCGCGAAGGTCACGATGGTGCCCTTCCCGATCATCACGACCGACTTCCTCACGCCCCTCACGGCCGCGGCCCAGAGCGGTGCGGACGCCATCATCGTCGGCACCGCCGACACCGGGTGCGTCCCGTCGTTCCGCGCCGCCGAGCAGCTCGAGGTCGAGGCGGCCCTGTTCTTCACCGGCGCGTGCGCGGCCCCGAAGATCCTCGAGAACGCCGGGGCGCGGGCGACGCGGGGCGCGTACTTCAACATCGAGCAGGAGCTCCCGGAGCCGGGCACCACCGATCCGGACACCCGCCTGTACGACCTCGTGCTCGCGAAGTACGCCCCGGACCTCGACCCGGCCGGCGCCGGGACCGTGTCGTTCCGTTCCGTGATGAACCTCTACCAGCAGATGGTCGCGCTCGGCGACCGGGCGACCGAACGGCCCGCGATCCTGCGAGCGTTCCGGACCGCGGTGGACCACCCGTCCTTCATGGGCCACCCCTACACCTGCGACGGCGAGGCGCTGCCCGGCCTCCCGGCGATGTGCTCCCCGCAGCAGGTGATCGTGCAGAAGACCGACGACGGACTCGAGCAGCGCAGCGGCTGGATCGACGTCGGCGCCCTCGTCCGCCCCACGAAGTAGGAGCCGGGACCATCGGGACGTACGGCGGGTACCTCCTCGTCGGCCTCGGCGCCGGCGGGGTGCTCGCGGCCCTCGCGATCGGGCTCGTACTGACCTTCCGGGCCTCGGGGGTCGTCAACTTCGCCCACGCGGCGACCGGGACCTACCTCGCGTTCGTCTTCTTCGAACTGCGCCAGAGCGGCGATCTCGTGCTCCCCGTCCTCGGCCTCCCCGCCCGCGCTCACCTGGTCGACCGCCCGACCGTCGCGACCGCGCTCATCGTGACCGTCGTGCTCGCCGCGTGCGTCGGACTCCTCATCTACGGGCTCGTGTTCCGACCGCTGCGGACCGCGCCGCCCCTCGCCCGCATCGTCGCCTCGCTCGGGCTGCTCCTCTACATCCAGGAGATGGTCCGACTGCGGTTCGGCGGGGGCGGGGGTTCTGCGCTGTTCCGGATCGGCGACCTACTCCCGACGGGAGCCGTGCGGATCCTCGGCGTCGCGGTCCCGACGAACCGGTTCGTGCTCGCCGGGCTCGCCGTGGCGACCGCGCTCGTGCTCGCCGCGGTGTTCCGCTCGACCCGTTTCGGGCTCGCCACCCGCGCCGCAGCCGAGAACGAGCGGGGCGCAGTGCTCACCGGCATCTCACCCGACCGGGTGGCCGCCGTGAACTGGATGCTCGCGACGGTGCTCGCCGGCCTGGCGGTCATCCTCATCGGCTCGGTGACCAAGCAGCTCGACGTGGTCTCCACGTCTCTGCTCGTCGTGCCGGCCCTCGCCGCAGCGCTGCTCGGCGGGATGTCGTCGTTCCTCCTCACCACGCTGGCCGGTCTCGCCATCGGCATGACCCAGGCCGCCCTCACCCACTTCGCCACCGTCGAGCAGTCCCTGCCCTCGTGGCTGCCGCGCACCGGCATCCCCGAGGCGGTCCCGTTCATCCTCATCCTCGTGGCGATCACGCTGCGCGGCCGCGCCCTCCCGACCCGGGGGGCGCTCGAGGAGCGGTACCACCCGGCGGCTCCGAGTCCCCGGCACCCGGTCCGGTGGACCGTCATCGGCGCCGCGGTCGCCACCCTGATGATGGTGACGATGGGCGGGGCGTGGCGGCTCGCGCTCATCGTCTCGCTCATCGCGACGGTCGTCGCGCTCTCGAGCGTCGTGCTCACGGGCTGGGTCGGCCAGATCTCGCTCGCCCAGCTCGCGATCGCCGGCATCGCCGGCTTCACCACGGCGAAGCTCAGCGCCGAGGCGGGCGTCGCGTTCCCGTTCTCCGCGGTGCTCGCGATCGCCGTCGCGGTCGGTGGTGGGTTGCTCGCCGGCTACCCGGCGGTGCGGGTGCGCGGCGCCACCCTCGCCGTGGCGACACTCGGCGCAGCCACCGCGATCCAGGCGCTCGTGTTCTCCTCGGTCGCACTCACCGGTGGGGTCGGCGGCATCGGGGCCGCGCGACCGCGCATCCTCGGACTCGACCTCGGCATCGACGCCCGCGGCGCCGCGTTCCCGAGGTGGCAGTTCGGCGTGTTCGTCATCGTGGTGGTCGCGGTCTGCCTCATCCTCGTGGCGAACCTCCGGCGCTCGACGACGGGTCTGCGCTGGCTCGCGGTGCGCTCCAATGAGCGAGCCGCGGCGGCGGCCGGGATCGACGTCACCGCGATGAAGCTACTGGCCTTCGGCGTGGCCTCGGCCCTCGCCGGGATCGGCGGGGTGCTCACCGCCTACGAACTCACCCGCCTGTCGCCCGACGTGTTCCTCGTCTTCGGGGCCCTCGCGACCCTCGCCCTCCTCTACCTCGGCGGGGTCGGGCGGATCGCGGGCGCGCTCATCGCCGGCGCGCTCGCCTCCGGCGGCCTGCTCACCCAGGCGCTCGGCGGGAACGGCTCGGTCGGATCGAAGTACCAGGTGGCCCTCAGCGGCGTCGTCCTCATCGTCGTGACGATCGTGCAGCCCGACGGCATCGCGGGTGCGGTGGCCGGTCTGCGGGCCCGCCTGACCGCACACGACCGGGCACCCCGCTCGACCGCGGACGGTCGCGCGTGACCACCGAGGCCCTCGTGGTCGAGGAACTCACCGTGTCGTACGGCGGTGTCCTCGCGGTCGACGGCGTGTCGCTGACCGTCGCCCCGGGCGAGGTCGTGGGACTCATCGGACCGAACGGCGCGGGGAAGACGAGCCTCATCGACGCGGTGACCGGATTCACGCCGGCACGCGGACGCGTACGGGTCGGCGGCACACCCGTGGACGTGCTCCCGCCGCACGGTCGGGCCCGGACCGGGCTCGCCCGCACGTTCCAGTCGGTCGAACTCTTCGACGAGCTCACGGTGGAGGAGAACCTCCGCGTGGCCGCATCCGATCCGCGGTGGTGGAGCCCGTTCGTCGACGCGCTGCGGCCACGTGACCGGCACCGGGAGGATGTGCGCTGGGCCCTCGATGCGGTGGGTCTCGGCGACGCGGCGACGGTCATGCCGTCCGAACTGCCGACCGGACGCTCCCGACTCGTCGGCGTCGCGCGGGCGTTGGTCCGTCGGCCCGCCGTGCTGCTCCTCGACGAGCCCGCCGCGGGCCTCGACACCGTCGAGTCGGCCGCCCTCGGCGAACGGATCCGGGCGATCGCGGCGTCGGGGATCGCCGTGCTCCTCGTGGACCACGACATGTCGCTCGTGCTGTCCGTGTGCGATCGGGTCGCGGTGCTCGACTTCGGACGCATCATCGCCGAGGGCGCACCCGCGTCGGTGCGCGAGGACCCGCGGGTCATCGAGGCGTACCTCGGCACCTCCGGCCCCCCGCAGGCCGTCGACCCCGGGCCGGGAGCCGGCGCATGAGCGATCCGGTGCTCGTCACCAAGCGGCTGCGGGCCGGGTACGACGGGGTCGCGGTCGTCCACGACCTCGACCTCACGGTGGACGGCGGCGAGGTCGTCGCCCTCCTCGGCGCGAACGGCGCGGGGAAGACGACCACGCTGCTCACCGTCGCGGGGCTCCTCCCGCCGATCGACGGCACGCTGCTCGTCCTCGACGAGTTGGCGCACGACGAGCACGGCCGGGGTCGTCGGGTGCGGCGCTCGGCCCTGACCCGCACCTGGCGGCGGGCCCGACGGGGCGTCGCGCTCGTCCCCGAGGATCGCGGACTCTTCCCCGGCCTCACCGTGCGGGAACACCTCCGCCTCACGTCCGCCGGTCGGGGCGCCACGACCCGGGCGTTCGACCTCTTCCCCGCCCTCGCGCCGCTCGCCGACCGGCGGGCCGGTCTCCTGTCGGGGGGCGAGCAGCAGATGCTCGCGCTGGCCCGTGCGCTCGTGCAGGAGCCGCGCCTACTCATGGTCGACGAGATGAGCCTCGGACTCGCGCCGATCATCGTGGAGCGGCTGCTGCCGATGCTGCGGACGATCGCCACCGAGACCGGGGCCGGCGTGCTCCTCGTCGAGCAGCACGTCCCGATGGCGCTCGCCGTCGCCGATCGCGCCGTCGTGATGTCGCGCGGCCGCGACGTCGCGAGCGGGACCGCGGCGGAACTGGCCGGTCGACCCGATATCCTCGAGGCGTCCTACCTCGGCGAACGCTGAGCGCGGTCGGCCGGGGTCGACCCGGCCGGGATCGTCCGGTTCGCCCGGTCCCCGACCGCACGGGGTGCCGCCATCGGACCGCCGGGGGTGCTCGGGTACCCTCTCGCCCCATGAGCAGCCCTGCGACCCTCTCTCCGGCTGCGGCCGAACGCCTTCGCGAGGAACTCGCCGAGCGCAGCGGGCCGCGTCGCCTCATGATCACCGATCGCATCGAGAAGGCGCGCGAGCTCGGCGACCTCAAGGAGAACGCCGACTACCACGCGGCGAAGGACGAGCAGGGTCTCAACGAAGCTCGGGTCCGCCAGATCGAGGCGATCCTGCGCGACGCGGTGATCGTCGAGGCGGACAGCACCGAGCTCGCGCTACCCGGCACGATCATCGAGATCCGGTTCGCAGGTTCCGACGACACCACGACCTACCTGCTCGGCTCCATCGAGGAGCGCCGCGACGACCTCGAGGTGCTCAGCACGTCGTCGCCCCTGGGCACCGTGCTGCTCAACCAGCCGGTGGGCGGCCCCTACCGCTACGAGACGCCGGCGAAGCGGACCGTCGAGGTCGAGATCGTCTCGATCCGACTCGCCGACTGACCCGACCCGCCGGCGTTCAGCCGACCGCGGCGAGCGCCGCCGCGGCCCGGCGTCGGGCCCGGCGCCCACGGGTCGGCGTGACCCCCTCGAGGAGTGCGGCGCGCACCGCAGCCTTCGCCTCGCGGGTGAGCTTGCGCCCGTCGGCATCCGTGAGTTCGAAGCGGTCGACCGCCTGACCGTCGAGCGTCACGAGGCGAGCCGAGTGCACGCTCGCCCCGGCGGCGGCAAGGCCGACCGTGATCATGTGCAGCAGTCCTCGCCGGTCCGGGCTGCGCACCTCGCACAGCGTGTACCACGGTGACGCGGCGTCGTCGAAGGCGACCTCGGCGTCCGGGTTCGGCGGGGAGACGAGCGTCGACGCGAATGCAGCGGTGATGGAGACCTCGAGGGCGGCGGCGTCGGGGCCGGCGGCCTCCACCTGCGCCGCCGGATCGAGCCGCGGCGGTTCGAGCGGCGGCCGTTCGACGGTGAACGACTCGAGGGCCGCGCCGTCGCCCCAGGTCGCCACCGTCGCCTCGAGCACGTCGAGGCCGTGGTCGGCGAGCACCCCGGACACCCGGGCGAGGAGGCCGGGGGTGTCGCGACTCACGACCTCGATGCGCCAGCGCCCCGGTCCGATCGGGTCGACCGCCACCCGGGCCTGACCCCGGGCGGGCGGCGGTTCGATGCGTTCGGCCTGACGGGCGATCGCGTCGGCGTCCTGGGCGAGCACGTAACCCTGGGGCGCGTGCTCGATGCGCTCGATCACCCGTCGCCGCCCGCGCGCCCGCGCGATCGCGTCGGCCCGGCGCAGGTCGACGACGGATCGGGCCTCGGATCCGGTGAGCGCCTCCTGCTCGACCACGTTGAGGAGCAGGGCGAGGATCTCGTCGAGGCGGCGACGATCGACCACGTCGAGGGGTGCGACCGCGACGCTCAACACGTAGAGCGACCGCACGAGTTCGCTCGTGCCGAGGTGGGTGGCCGCCGGCAGCACCGCATCCTCGCTCAGGCCGTCGGCCCGCATCGCGAGGGCCCGGAGGAGCCCCTGGTCGGTCACGAGCGTCACGAGCGCACGCTGGTCCTCGACCGCGAGTCGCAGGCGGTCCGCGAACGCTCGTGCGAGCGGCGCGGAGTCGACGTCGGGGCCGGCGGTGTCGAGGACGAGTGCGGCGAGCAGCAGCACCCCGGGCTCCTCGATCCGGGACCACGCCCGGGCCACGACCTCGTCGTCCCGGGGCGCCTCGCGGACCCGCTCCACGAGCTCGAAGCGCAGGGTCTGCCCCGCGTCGAGCATGTAGGGATCCGCCCGACGCATCCGCAACGCCGCCGCGAGTTCGGGCAGGGCGCGCTCGAGGACCCCGGTGCGCTCGAGGAAGCGCCACGACCGGTCCCCGCCGAACTCCAGCACCGCGACGAGCCGCCGGGTCGCGTCGGCGTCCCACGGGAGCACCGTGTCGCCGAGCCCGCCGAGCCAGTCGAGCAGGTCCTCGCCCGGGGCCCGGGCCGCCTCGAGCGCGGTCGCCGCGTCGAAGGCCACGGTGAGGGCGACCTCGGCCGGCGGGCGGGCCGCGAGCTCGACCGTGCCGTCGTCGACCCGCAACCACCCACCGGCGGGCATGGCCTCCCCGGCCGCCGCCTCGGCCCCCCGACGTCGCTGGATGGTGCGCAGCCGGGCTTTGAGGAGCGGCGGGGCGAGCACGGTCGTCACGATGACGACGAGCAGCAGCGCGGCGTAGAGATCGTCGCTCAGCGCGCCGCTCGAGAGCCCGATGGTGGCGAAGATGAGCCCGACCTCGCCGCGCGGAATCATGCCGAACCCCATGACCCACTTGTCGCCCCGGGCCCCGATCGCGCCGAGCGCGCTCATGAGCTTCCCGATGATCGCGATGACGAACAGCACCGCCGCGATCCCGAGCACCTCGGGCTTGGCGAACGCGGCGACGTCGACGTTGATGCCGATGCCGAGGAAGAAGACGGGGACGAACAGGTGCCCGACGGGTGCGAGTTCCCGTTGGATCCGCTCGCGCTGCTCGCTGCGACTCAGCGCGAGCCCGGCGACGAACGCCCCCACGATCGGGGCGAGCTTGGCCGCAGTCGCGAACTCCGCGAACAGCAGGGAGAAGGCGAGGGCGAGGGCGACGAGCGTGCCGGGTGAGCGCGCGTACCGGTGGACCCCGCGGAAGAGCGAGGGCGCGAACCGGCTGCCGAGCACCGTCGTGATGACGAGGAACCCGACCGCCACCGCGATGATCGACGCGACCGAGAGCACCGAGACCGATCCGCCGGTCACGATGCGCACGACCACGGTGAGGATGAGGAGCCCGAGGACGTCGTCGACCACGGCGGCGCCCAGCACCGTGCGGGCCTCGACCGTGCCCAGCGCACGCAGATCCGAGAAGACGCGGGCCGTCACCCCGACGCTCGTGGCCGCCAGCGCCGCACCGAGGAAGAGCGAGGTGTTCGTCGACTCCCCCAGCACCTGCATCGCCACGTACCCGAGCGCCATCGGGCCGACGACCCCGATCGCCGCGACGCTCGACGACGCCCGTCCGACCGCACGCAGCTCGCGCAGGTCCATCTCCATGCCGACCTCGAGCAGGAGGAGGATCACGCCGATCTCGCCGAGCACGAGCAGGACGTCGTTCTCCGCCACGAGGCCGAGGACCGAGGGCCCCACGAGGATGCCGGCGACGATCTCGGCCGCGACCGCCGGGATCCCGATGCGCTCGGCCAACTCGGCGGCGACCTTCGCCGCGACGAGCACGATGAGGATGTCGAGCAGGATCGTCGAGACGCTGCCGGCGCCGCTGGCGAGGAACACGGCCGACCGACTCAGGAGGCGAGGCCGGCGCGACCGCCGGCGGAGGCCTGGAGCAGGTAGCCGCGCGATCGCACCGTGCGGATCTCGAGCCCGAGTTCCGCGATGCGCCGGCGCAGGCGCAGGATGTGCACGTCGAGGGCGTTGCGCGTCGGCGCGCCATCCGGCCACGCGTGCTTCGACAGTGCCTCGCGCCCGACGACCGCACCGAAGCGATCGACGAGCGCGCCGGCGAGCAGCCGCTCGACCGGGGAGAGCGACACCCACCGATCGCGGAGGCGCAGGAGCCCGTCGTCGTCGAGCGTCGGCGCCGCCCCGCCGTCGGCGGTCCTCGCCTCGAGGGTCGCGACCCGGGCCCGGACGTCACGGTCCTCTGCGGGGAGGCGCACCCAGTCCTCGAGCGGGTCGGTCGAGGCCGGCGGGTCCGAGGTCGGCCCCACGAGCAGCAGGCGCGGGACCGCGGCGGCCCGCAGTTCGGCGAGGTGTTCCGATTCCTCCGGCCAACGGACGAGCACGACATCCACGAGTGACGACCGTACGGATCGTTCGTTTCGGAAATGTTTCGCGGGGGTGAACCCCGAACACCGGACTCGCCGGGGCCTCAGCGCCCGGCGAGTCCGGCGGCACGTTCGAGATCGCGGGCGGCGGCCACGACCGCGGCGCCGAACCGGCGACCCGGGGTCCGACCGAGCCGATCGAGCGGACCGCTCACGCTCACCGCGGCGACGACGCGTCGCGGCCCGTCGAGCACCGGCGCGCTCACGCTGGCCACCCCGGCCTCCCGCTCGGCGACCGAGGCCACCCAGCCCCGACGGCGCACCGCAGCGAGTTCGGTCGGATCCACCCGGTCGGGGAGCTCGCCGACCTCGGTCCAGGCCAGGAGCGCCTTGGCTCCCGATCCCGCGTCGAGCGCGAGCACCGCGCCCACGGGCACGGTGTCCCGGAGTCCGGCGCGGCGATCGGCTGCGGCCACGCAGACCCGGACCGCGCCGTCGCGTACGTAGAGTTGGGCGCTCTCCCCCGTGGCCTCGGCGAGCGCGGCGAGCACCGGCCCCGCCGCCTCGATGAGCGGGGAGTCGCCCATCGCCGCCCGGCCCCAGGCGAGGACCCGACGGCCGAGCCGGAACCGACCCTGCTCGTCGCGACGGAGCACGTCGTGGGCCTCGAGCGCGACCGCGAGCCGGTGGACCGTCGGCCGGGCGAGGCCCGTGCGCTCGACGAGTTCGCCGAGGGCCGCCGGACCCGCGGCGAGCGCGTCGACGATCGCCACCGACTTGTCCAGGACCCCCACGTTCCGTACACTGTCCGTCATACGAAACAACTGTCTCACATATTGAGACACCGCGCAAGCCCGCACGAACCCCGGCGGACCCGGTCCGCCGACGAGACACAGGAGACGACCATGGGTCGGACGCTGAGCGAGAAGGTCTGGGACCGCCACGTCGTGCGGGCCGCCGAGGGCGAGCCGACCCTCCTCTACATCGACCTCCACCTCGTGCACGAGGTCACCTCGCCGCAGGCCTTCGACGGACTGCGCATGAACGGTCGCACCGTGCGTCGTCCGGACCTCACCGTCGCGACGATGGACCACAACGTGCCGACCGACGTCGCGCTCGTGTGGGGCGAGTCGGACCTCACCCTCGGCGTGAAGGACGAGATCTCCCGCAAGCAGATGGAGACGCTCGCCGCGAACTGCGCCGAGTTCGGCGTCACCTGCCACGCGATGGGGCAGCCGGGTCAGGGCATCGTCCACGTCATCGGCCCGGAGCAGGGTCTCACCCAGCCGGGCATGACGATCGTGTGCGGCGACTCGCACACCTCCACCCACGGGGCGTTCGGCGCGCTGGCGTTCGGCATCGGCACGAGCGAGGTCGAGCACGTGCTCGCCACGCAGACGCTCCCCCAGGCGAAGCCGGGCACGCTCGCGGTGACGGTCGAGGGCGAATTGCCGGCCGGCGTCACGGCGAAGGACGTCACGCTGACCGTCATCGCCGCACTCGGCACCGGCGGCGGCATCGGCTCGATCATCGAGTACCGCGGCTCCGCGATCCGCACCCTGTCGATGGAGGGTCGCATGACCCTCTGCAACATGTCGATCGAGGCCGGCGCCCGCGCGGGCATGGTCGCGCCCGACGACGTCACGTTCAAGTACCTCGAGGGTCGCCCGTTCGCGCCCACGGGCGAGGCGTGGGACCGCGCCGTCGCGGAGTGGCGTTCGCTGGCCACCGATGACGACGCGGTGTTCGACCGTGAGATCGTCATCGACGCCGCGACCATCCGGCCGTCGGTGTCGTGGGGCACGAACCCGGGCCAGACGTTCACGATCGACGACGTCGTGCCCGACCCCGAGTCGTTCACCGACCCGACCGAGCGCGACGCGGCGGCCCGCGCCCTGCAGTACATGGGGCTCACGCCGGGCACGCCGATGCGCGAGGTCGCCGTCGACACCGTGTTCATCGGCTCCTGCACCAACTCGCGCATCGAGGACCTGCGCGCCGCGGCCGACGTGCTGCGGGGCCGGAAGGTCAAGCCCGGCATGCGCGCCATGGTCGTGCCCGGTTCGTTCGCGGTGAAGGACCAGGCCGAGGCCGAGGGGCTGCACACCGTGTTCACCGACGCCGGACTCGAGTGGCGGGAACCGGGGTGCTCGATGTGCCTTGCGATGAACCCCGACAAGCTCGTGGCCGGCGAGCGGTCGGCCAGCACCTCGAACCGCAATTTCGAGGGCCGTCAGGGCAAGGGCGGACGCACGCACCTCGTGTCCCCCGCCGTCGCCGCCGCCACCGCCGTCCGGGGCACGTTCGCCTGCCCGTCCGACCTCGACTGATCAGGAGCATCCGATGGAAGCCGTCACCCTCATCTCCGAGCGCGCGGTCCCGCTGCGCCGCTCCGACGTCGACACCGACCAGATCATCCCGAGCGACTGGCTCAAGCGCATCGAGCGCACCGGCTTCGGCGCGGGCCTGTTCAGCGAGTGGCGCGAGGACCCCGAGTTCGTCCTCAACCAGCCGCAGTACCAGGGCGCAGGCATCCTCGTCGCCGGGACCAACTTCGGCACGGGATCGTCGCGCGAGCACGCGCCGTGGGCCCTCGAGGACTACGGCTTCAAGGCGATCATCTCGTCGCGCTTCGCCGACATCTTCCGGAACAACTGCCTCAAGATCGGCCTGATCCCCGTCACGCTCGGCGCCGAGACGGTCGAGCGCATCATGGCCGCCGTCGAGGACGACCCGACGATCGAGATCGTCGTCGACGTTCCGGACCTCGAGGTGCGCGTGCCGTCGATCGACCTCGAGGAGCCCTTCTACCTCGACGATCACCACGTGCACCGACTGGTGAACGGGCTCGACGACATCGGCATCACGGAGCAGTACGCCGACGACATCACCGCGTTCGAGGCGACCCGACCCGACTTCCTGCCGCGCGTCGGCGCGTAGGACGGTGGACGGGATCGTCGTCGAGCCCCTCGGGCACGTCGTCGGCGGACGGGCCGTCGTCGAGGACGACGCCTGGGGCGCGGTGGAGTCGAGGATCTCGCTCGACCACCCGCGCGTGACCGCCGAGACCGTGCGCGGCCTTGCGGAGTTCTCGCACGTCGAGATCGTCTTCGTGTTCGACCGGGTCGACGCGGACGGCGTCGAGTGGGGGTCGCGCCACCCTCGGGGGAACCCCGAGTGGCCGCTCGTCGGGATCCTCGCCCAACGGGCGAAGGATCGACCGAACCGGATCGGCGTGAGCCGGTGCGAGCTCGTCGGGGTGGACGGCACGGCGCTGATCGTGCGCGGCCTCGATGCGGTCGACGGCACGCCGGTGCTCGACGTGAAACCGTGGCTCGGGGGGTTCGCGCCACGCGGTGCGGTGCGAGAACCGGCGTGGACCCACGAACTCATGCGGGACTACTGGTAGCCCGCCGGGGCCGGACACGTCAGGAGCGGGGCCCTGAGGGTCCCCGCTCCTTCGTCGCAGTGTTGCGGTGGTCGATCAGACCTTCGCCGGAACCTTGGCCGCCGGCTTCTTGGCGGACTCGTTGACCGCCTGGGCGAGCCCGACGGCCAGCGTGCGGGTCGCGTCGTGGTCGTAGAGGTAGGCGAGGAACTCGTGGTAGCTCATCGGTCGCTCCTTGGTGCAACGGTGATCTCTAGGAACTGTTCGGACCTGGGCCGCCGTCCGGACTGCTCGATCCCGGTGACCTCGGTCACCGGGTCCGACCCGAGGGGCGGTGGCGCACCCACTCCATCGGCGCGCCGGGCCCCGGACTTGAGCCCTTGGCCCCAGAAGATCCGACGCCGGGGCGACCGCAGGGCCCACGCGGGGCCCCGGATCAGGGCCGTACGGCCCAGAACCGCTCGTGGGCCTCGAGGAGCACGTCCACGAGGGCGCCCGTGGTGACCCGGGCGTCGAACCGCTCGAGCATGCGCCGCCGGCCCGCCTCCCCCATCGCCCGGGCCCGCTCGGGATCGCCGAGGATCGCCTCGATCGCGGCGGCGAGTTCCTCGGGCCCGGCACCCACGAGCAGGCCGGTCCCACCGTCGACCACGATCTCGGGGAGGGCCGAGGTGCGCCGGGCCACGACCGGGACCGCCGCCGACATCGCCTCGAGCGCGGCGTAGCCGAACGTGTCGGTCTCGGTCGGGAACGCGAGCACGTCGGTGCGGGCGAACAGGTCGGCGAGCCGCGGATCGCCCGGTTCGAAATCGCGGTGCACGATCACGCCCGGCGTCGGGGCCACCGCCTCCTTCGTGACGAGGTGCAACTCGAACCGATCGGCCCAGCGGGCGCGGAACAGGTCGAGCAGCGTGAGGCCGCCCTTCCGGGCGAGGGAGCGCCCGACGAAGGTGATGGTCGGCCGCTCGTGGGGCACACGCGCGGGAGCCGTCGGCGGCACCTCGATCCCGAGGGGCACGACCCGGAGACGATCGGGCGTCACGCCGTAGTCCTCGCGCAACGAGCGCGCCGCCCACTCCGACTTCGTGAGCACCAGCGTCGCAGCGTCCCAGACCGGTCGCTCCAACCGCTCGCGCAGACCTCGCTGCCGCTCGGTCCAGACCGTCGGGCGGCGGTACGGGAGCAGCCGGGCCACGTCGTGGCCGGCCGCGTCGGTCGCCACCACGCTCGGACCGGCCCGCAGGATGTCGCGGGAGGTGAGCGCGGCGTGCTGGGTGTAGACGTGCAGCACGTCGTACGTACCGGCGGCGGCCCGCAGCAGGCGCCGCGCCGTCGCGCTCGTCGCCAACTGCCCGCGCTGCGACGCGAGGTCGAGGTCGAGGCGGGCCAGTCCCGGGATCTGCACGCTCACGGCTCGTCGGAGCAGCCGGGGCGGCGGGACGTCGACGAACGTCGGCACGATCCGATCGTCGTGGGCGAGGCCGGCCCGGATGCCGAGGTGCATCGTCGAGTGACCGCCGTTGTTCTCGCTGAGGAACAGCACGCGCGGGCGACCGTCGGCACCGACCTGCCCGGGTCCCGGCACCGCTCCCCCTCCGTCCTCGGGACCGGCGGCGGGCACCGGTCGCACGCCCGCGAACCTACCGGGCCCCGACGACGCCCGTGACCACGATCAGGGGCCGACCGTGCGCTCGCGTGACGCCCCGCGGTCCCGGATCCGCAGCAGTCGGTTCACCGCGTTGAGGTACGCACGGGCCGAAGCCTCCACCACGTCGGTGGCCACGCCACGACCCGACGCCTTGACGCCGTCCACCTCGAGCTGGATCGCCACCTGGCCGAGCGCATCGCCGCCCTTGGTCACCGACGACACCTTGAAGTCGAGGACGGCACCCGAGACCCCGGTCGCCGCGGCGATCGCGGCGACCGCGGCATCGATCATGCCGTTGCCCTCGCCGCGCGCGCTCACGCTCGCCCCCGATGCGGTGTCGACGAGCTCGACCTCCGCGCTCGGGTGCACCTTGGTCCCGCCGTGCACGTCGAGGCTCGCGAACGTGTACCGGTCGATGCCCTTCGTGCCGATCTCCTGGGCCACGATCGCCTCGAGATCCGCGTCGGTGATCTCGACCTTCCGGTCCGCGAGCTCCTTGAACCGCGTGAACGCGTGGTTCAGCGCGTCGCCCTGCAGGCGCAGGCCGATCGACTCCAGGGTCTCGGCGAACGCGTGGCGCCCGGAGTGCTTCCCGAGCACGATCTGCGCGGCCTCCTGGCCGACCTCGCGCGCGTCGATGATCTCGTAGGTCTCGCGGTCCTCGAGCACACCGTGCTGGTGGATGCCGCTCTCGTGCGCGAACGCGTTCCGCCCGACGACCGCCTTGTTGTACTGCACCGGGTACCCGGTGAGGCGGGAGACGAGCCGCGAGGTGCGGGCGAGGTCCGCCGTGCGGATGCCGGTCTCGATGCCGTCGTAGTGGTCGGCGCGGGTGCGCAGCGCCATGACGACCTCCTCGAGCGCCGCGTTCCCCGCGCGCTCCCCGAGGCCGTTGACCGCGCACTCCACCTGCCGCGCACCGTTGAGCACGCCGGACAGCGAGTTCGCGACGGCCAGGCCGAGGTCGTCGTGGCAGTGCGTCGACACGATGTAGTCGCCCTTGACCGTGTCGATGACGTACGCGATGAGCGCGCCGTAGTCGCCCGGCATCGCGTACCCCACGGTGTCCGGGATGTTCAGGGTCGTCGCGCCGTTGTCGACCGCGATCTGGCAGACCTCGGCCATGAACTCCGGGTCGGAGCGGAACCCGTCCTCGGGCGAGAACTCCACGTCGGCGGTGTAGGACCGTGCCCGGGCCACGCCGGCGGCGGCCTCGGCCTTCACCTGGTCACGCGTCATGCGCAACTTCTTCGCCATGTGGATCTCGGAGGTGGCGATGAACACGTGGATGCGCGAGCGCTCCGCGTGTCGCACCGCCTCCCACGCCCGGTCGATGTCCTTGAAGCCCGTGCGGGACAGCGCGGCGATCGTCGGCCCACGCACGCCCTTGGCGATGGCCTCCACGGACTCGAAGTCGCCGTCGCTGGCGATCGGGAACCCGGCCTCGATGATGTCGACCCCGAGGCGCGCCAGCTGCTCCGCGATCTCGAGCTTCTCGCCCGTGTCGAGCGAGATGCCCGGGCTCTGCTCACCGTCTCGCAGCGTCGTGTCGAAGATCAGCACGCGGTCCATGGGGATTCGTTCCTTCGTGGTGGGGTGTCGAGGGTCGGGGGTCGGTCCGGATCGGGTCGGTGCGGAGGCGGGACCGGCGGTCCGGTCCTGGCCAACAAAAAACCCCCTCGGCCCGTGGGCACGAGGAGGCATCGGCGAGCACCGGAGGCGCTCGCCGCTACGTAAGGAGGAGGCTGGAGGTCGTGGTGATGCCGGTGGTCGCATGCATGGTGCCCCAGACCCTACCAGAGGCCCCCGGGCGGACCGAAGCGGGTTCGCGCGATGATGCGGCCCGCATGCGCAGGCTCCTCGGACTCCTCGGTCGCCTCATCGGCCTCGCCCTCGCCGTCGTCGCGGGTCTCGCCGTGTGGCGTGCCCTGCACCCGGCCGCGGCCGAGGAGATCCCGCCGGCCCGGCCGATGGTCCGCCGACCGGACCCCGTGGACCCCGCGGCGGCCGCCGGGGCGACCGGGTCGACGGCGGAACCCGTGCCCGCACCGAGTGCCGCGTGGGTGCCCCCGGTCGACGGCGAGTGCCCGCCGGGGTACCCGATCAAGGCCAAGCACTCGAGCGAGGTGTTCCACGCGCCGGGCGGCGCGTCGTACGACCGCACCCGCCCCGACCGGTGCTACCGGGACGCGGCCGCCGCCGAGGCCGACGGACTCCGGGCCGCCAAGCGCTGATCGCCCCGGGGTGCGCGACGGCGAGCACCACTGGCCCTACGATCGCAGGTACCCGCCCAGCCGGAAAGGTGCCTCCGTGAAGAACCTCTGGTCCGACTTCAAGAAGTTCCTCGTCCAGGGCGACCTCGTCGCCGTCGCCGTCGCCTTCGTCATCGGCGCCGCGTTCAAGGCCCTCGTCGACGCATTCGTCGGGGCGATCATGATGCCGCTCGTCGGCGCGATCTTCGGTCAGCCGACCTTCGACGCCCTCACGCTGAAGGTCGGCGACGGCGTGGTGGCCTACGGCCTCTTCATCAACGCCGTCATCAACTTCCTCATCATCGCCGCCACGCTCTTCGTCGTCGTGCAGTCCTACGAGAAGCTGCGGACCATGCGGTCCCGCGAGGAGAAGGCGGCCGACCCGACCGAACTCGACGTGCTGCTCGAGATCCGCGACGCGTTGAACCGCCGGGGCGCCTGACCCGCTTCAGCCGAGTTCGATGGCCCGGGCGTCGTCGACGCCGGGCTCGGCGCGCACGCGTGCCACGACCTCGGTCGGCACCGCCTGCGCCAGCGAGATCGCCATGAGGGCGGCGTCGCCACCGGGGCCGGTCCCGACGTCCATGTCGTCGATGTTGAGCCCGGCCTCGCCGAGGATCGTGCCCACCCGCCCGATCATGCCCGGGACGTCGGAGTTGCGCACCACGAGCATGTGGCTCGACGGCGGCAGGTCGACGATGTGCTCGTCGAGCCCCACGATGCGCGGCGAGGACTGCTTCCCGTAGAGGGTACCGGCGACGTGGGTGTCCCGGCCCTGCACCGTGCCCCGGATCTCGACGAGGTTCACGTAATCGCGCGCCGCCGAGCGCTTCGACTCCCGCAGCACGAGGCCGCGGGCCTCCGCGATCGCCGGGGCGTTGACGAACGAGACCGGCTCGTCGACCACGGGGCCGAGCACGCCCTTGAGCACCCCGAGGTCGAGCACCCGGCAGTCGTAATCGGCGATGGCGCCCTCGTAGGACACCTCGAGCGTCTCGGGGGTGCCCCCGGCGAGCGCGGTGAAGAGGCGGCCGAGCCGCTCGACGAGCGGCAGGAACGGCTGGACGGTGGAGGACGCCTCGGTCGCAGCGAGGTTCACCGCGAACGGCACGAACTCCCCGCGCAGCGCGAGCACGACCATGTCGGCGATCGTCACGCCGGCCTTGTCCTGGGCCTCGACGGTCGAGGCACCGAGGTGCGGCGTCACGACGACCTCGGGCAGGCCGAACAGCGGCGACTCGGTGGTCGGCTCCTTGGCGAACACGTCGATCCCGGCTCCGGCGATGTGGCCGGCCCGGATCGCCGCGGCGAGGTCCTCCTCGACGATGATCCCGCCGCGCGCCGTGTTGATGATGCGCAGCCCCGGCTTCGCGCGCGCCAGGAGGGCCGCGTCGATGAGCCCCATCGTCTCGGGCGTCTTGGGCAGGTGCACCGACACGAAGTCGGCGACGGTGAAGAGCTCCTCCACGGTCGGGATGAGATCGACCCCGAGTTGGCGGGCCCGCTCGGCGCTCACGAACGGGTCGTAGGCGACGAGCCGCATGCCGAAGGCGAGGCAGCGCTGCGCGACGAGCACCCCGACCCGACCGAGGCCGACCACGCCCATGGTCTTGCCGTGGAGCTCGACGCCGGTCCAGCGCGACCGGTTCCACTCGCCGCGCACGAGGTCGTTGTGGGCCTGCGGGATGTTGCGGGCCTGGGCGAGGAGCAGCGCCATCGCCTGCTCCGCCGCCGAGATGACGTTCGACTGCGGCGCGTTGACGACCATGACGCCCTGGGCCGTGGCCGCCGCGACGTCGACGTTGTCGAGGCCGATCCCGGCCCGGCCGACGACCACGAGGTCCCGACCCGCCTCGAGCACCTCGGCCGTGACCTGGGTGGCACTGCGGATGACGAGGGCGTGGGCCCCCACCACCGCCTCGACCAGCCCCGCCGGGCCGAGCCCGAGGCGGACGTCCACCTCGAACCCGGCGGTCCGCATCGCGTCGAGGCCGGTCTCGGCCAGCTCTTCGGTGACGAGGACTCGGTGGGTCACGGCGGGAACGCTACCCGGCGTCGCGCCGGTGCTCATGCGAGGAACGCGGCGATGCGGGCCACGCCCTCCTCGAGGTCGGCGTCCGCGAGTGCGAACGAGAGCCGCGCGTACCCCGGCGCGCCGAAGGCCTCACCCGGGACGATCGCGACCTTCGCCTCGTCGAGCAGCACCTCGGCGAGGTCCATCGTCGAGGCGATGGTGCGACCGGCGAGGGACCGACCGATGACACCCTCGAACGACGGGAAGCAGTAGAAGGCGCCCTCCGGTGCGAGGCACCGGACACCCGGGATCTCCGAGAGCATCCGGTGCATGGTGCGACCGCGTCGTTCGAACGCCACCCGCATCTCGAGGACTGCGTCGAGCGGCCCGGCGACCGCGGCGAGCGCAGCCCGCTGCGCGACGTTGGAGATGTTCGACGTCGACTGCGACTGCAGGTTCGTGGCGGCTGCGATGACGTCCTTCGGACCGATCATCCACCCGACCCGCCAGCCGGTCATCGCGTAGGTCTTGGCGACGCCGTTGAGGACGATGCACGTGTCGGCGAGCTCGGGGACGAGCGCCGGCATCGAGGTGAACCGGTGGTCCCCGAACACGAGGTGCTCGTAGATCTCGTCGGTGATGACCCAGATGCCGTGCTCCACCGCCCAACGACCGATGGCCTCGACCTCGTCGGGCGGGTAGACGGCACCCGTCGGGTTCGAGGGGGACACGAACACGATCGCCTTCGTGCGCTCCGTGCGCGCCGCCTCGAGCTGGGCGACCGTGACGCGGAACCCCTGCGCGTCGGTGGTGGCGACCTCGACCGGGACCCCGCCGGCGAGCGTGATCGCCTCTGGGTAGGTCGTCCAGTACGGCGCAGGAAGGATGACCTCGTCGCCGTCCGCCACGATCGTCTGGAAGGCGGTGTACACCGCGTGCTTGCCGCCCGCCGTGACGAGCACCTGGGAGGTGTCGACCGTGACCCCGGAGTCCCGGAGCGTCTTCGCAGCGATCGCGGCGCGCAGTTCGGGCAGACCGGGCGTGGGCGAGTAGCGGTGGTTCTGGGGGTCCCGGCACGCGGCGACGGCCGCCTCCACGATCGCCGCCGGCGTCGGGAAGTCGGGTTCGCCCGCGCCGAAGCCGATGACCGGCTCGCCGGCGGCCTTGAGGGCCTTGGCCTTGGCGTCGACGGCGAGGGTCGCGGACTCCGCGATGGCCGCCACGCGGGGGGAGATGCGTCGTGAGGTCACGTGGGGCATCGTGGCACGCGGCCGACGCAGCCGACGAACGAAACCGGAGCGCCCCGACCGCCGGAGGGTGCCGGGCCGACCCCGGTGCACCGCCGTAGCCTCTCGGGTGATGGGAGCGCTCCGCGGGGACCCCGCGAACACGTCGCGACCGCGGCGTCGCCGCCGGATCGGCCGTCCGCTCGGATCCGCCGTGCTCCTCACCGCCGTCACCCTCGCGACGGGGCCCCGGCCGGCATCGGCCCTCCCGGCACCGGTCGGGAACCCGCCCGACGCCTTCGTGGTGGCCGACGCGACCTCCGGGGTCATCCTCGACGCGCGGGGCCTCCACACGCCGATCCTGCCGGCGAGCATGGTGAAGCTGCTCACCGCGCTCACCGCCGTGAGCACCCTCGCCCCCGACGTCCGCGTGCCGGTGAGCGAGCGAGCCGCGCGCCAACCGGTCATGCGGATCGGCATGCCGGCCGGACAGGCCTGGCCGCTCGACGACATGCTCGCGTCGCTGCTCATGGTGTCGGCCAACGATGCGGCCTGGGCGATCGCCGAGTGCGCCGGCGGCAGCGTCGAGGGGTTCGCCGACCGGGGCGACGCACTCATGCGTCGGCTCGGCGCGCGCGACGGCCGGTTCCGGGACCCCGCCGGCCTCAGCGACGAGAGCGCGCACGACGGTGGTTCGACCCTCAGCGTGTGGGACCTCGCCGTGATCGGGCGCAACGCGCTCGCGGTGCCGAGGATCGCCGCGCTCACCGCCACGGTGCGCCGGGAGTTCACCGATGCGTACGGCGCACCGCACACCTACACGAACCACAACCGGGCCTTCCTCGAGGGGTACCCGGGCGCGAACGGCCTCAAGACCGGGTTCACGAGCGACGCCGGGCGCACGCTCATCGCCTCGGCGACGCGGGAGGAGCGGACGCTCATCGCGGTCGTGTCCGGCACCTGGGACACCACGAACTGGGCCGGCGCGCTCCTCGACGCCGGATTCGCCACGGACCGGCGCGCCACGGGCACCCGCCTGCCGCCGGTCCGGATCGCCGAGATCACGCGTCGGGCCGGCGCCGACGCCCGGTGCGTGAGCGCCGCCGACCCGGCCCCGACGAGCACCCCGGACCCCGCACCGTCGACCGCGTTGCGCACCACGGCCCGCCCGGTCGACGCCGGGGCGGCCGCACCGGCCGACGATGGGGGCTCGACCGGCGGCTGGGGTCGCCCGGCGCTCGCCGCCGGAGCCCTCCTCGGCGCGCTCGCGATCGCCATCGTCTGGCGGCGCCGGGTGGTCGTCCGTCGTCGCCGGCGCCGCGCCGAGCGACGCCGGTCCCTCGAACGCGCCCAGCGCGCGGGCACCGTGCACGTCGTCGACGGTTCCGTACCGACGGGACGCGTGGATCGTCAGGCGACGAGCCGCGCCGTCGAACCCGATCCGGGGTCGTCGACCCGCACGACCCGCGGCGACCGCTGAGGCGCGATCAGGCGGTCGGGTCCCAGCCGCGCAGGTCGACCAGGCGGGGATCGTTCGAGAAGATCTCGACGATCGGCTGCTCGAGCCGGAGCCGCCGCATGACGACCCGCACCTCGTTCTCCTGGTTGTAGAGCATGAGGGTCACGGCGACGCCCTGCTCCCCGGCCCGGGCGGTGCGACCCGAACGGTGCAGGTAGTCCTTGTGGTCGTGCGAGGGGTCGTAGTGGATCACCACGTCGACCCCGTCGACGTGGATGCCGCGCGCCGCGACGTCGGTGGCGACGAGCACCTTGAGCTTGCCCGACGCGAAGTCGGCCAACGCCTGCTCGCGAGCGGCCTGCCGGAGGTCGCCGTGGATGGCCCCCGCCCGGACGCCGACCCCCTCGAGCTGGTCGACGAGCTTGTCGGCACCACGCTTCGTGCTACGGAAGATCATCGTGCGATTCACCGCGTTCGCGATCGCCGCCGCCACCTTGACCTTGTCCATCTGGTGAACGTGCAGGAAATGGTGCCGCATCTCCTCGACGGTCGGCTCGTCGGACTCCACCTCGTGGAACACCGGGTCGACCATGTACTTCTGAACCAGCCGATCGACGGCACCGTCGAGCGTGGCGGAGAAGAGCATCGTCTGGTGGGGGCCGGTCGTGCGGTAGAGGATCTTCTGGACCTGGGGCATGAACCCCATGTCGGCCATGCGGTCGGCCTCGTCGAGGACCATCACCTCGATGCCGGACAGCTCCATCTCGCCCCGCTCGAGCAGGTCGATGAGCCGACCCGGGGTGCCGACGATGATCTCGACGCCCTTGCGGAGCGCGTCGATCTGCGGATCCATCGACACGCCGCCGTACATGGCCTTCACCCGCACCCCGGTGGCCTTGCCGAGGGGGCTGAGCGCGTCCTTGACCTGCACCGCGAGCTCGCGGGTCGGCACGAGGATCATGCCGGTCGGCCGCTTGGGCCCGGCCACCGAGACCCGCTGGAGCATCGGGAGGCCGAACGCGAGGGTCTTGCCGCTGCCCGTCTTCGCCTTGCCGCACACGTCGCGCCCGGCGATCCCGTCGCCGATGGTGAGGTTCTGGATGGCGAACGGAGCGGTGATGCCCGTCTCGGCGAGCGCGCCGATGAGTTCGGGCGAGACGCCGAGCGCCTCGAAGGTGGTGGTCTCGATCACACGGATCTCCTGGCAGGGGCTCGCGCCACGTGTGGGTCGCACTCCCTGCCGGCGGAGTGCCCGCCGACCGGCCCGGGAACGGGCGGGCGAGGGAGCACCGGCGTGAGGTTGACCCGCGGAACCGAGCGGTTCCGATGCGGCAGGGTACCCGCTCGGGGGTCCCGACCCGGGCACGGGCCCGGATCCGCCGCACGCTCCCTACCAGGGCATTGCGGTGCCGCCGTTCGGCCGCAGGATCTGCCCGGTCATGAACGAGGCGCCCCCGGAGCACAGGAACAGGATGCTGTCGGCGACGTCCTGGGCCTCGCCGACCCGGCGCAGCGGCGCCATGTTCCCGAAGCGGGACTTGTACTTCTCCACGCGCTCGGGGTCCTCGTTGCCCTCCGCATCGGTGTAGTTGTGCTTCGAGAAGTTGGTGTGGATGACGCCCGGCGCGATCGCGTTGACACGCACCCCGTTCGGACCGACCTCGGTGGCGAGGGTCTTCGTGAGCATCGCGACGGCAGCCTTGGTCATCGCGTAGCAGGCGAGGGTCGGGGCGGGGGTGTCGATCGCACCCGACGACACGTTGATGATGCTGCCGGAGCCCTGCGGCACCATGTGACGGATCGCCGCCTGGCAGCCGTAGAAGACGCTCTTCATGTTGATCGCCAGGATCCGCTCGAACTCGTCGTCGGTGACCTCGGCGACCATCTTGTTGTGCGGCACGCCGGCGATGTTGCCCATGATGTCGAGGCGGCCGTGCGCCGCGAACGCGCCGTCGACGAGCGCATCGATGTCGGTGCGCGAGGTGACGTCCGTGCGGACGGCCGAGGCCTTCCCGCCGTTCTCGTTGATCCACTGCGCGGTGAGGTGCGCTGCGTTCTCGTCGATGTCGGCGCACACGACCGTGACGCCGACCGCGGCGAGCGTGGTCGCCGTGGCCCGCCCGATCCCGCTGCCCGCACCCGTGAGCACCGCCACCTGACCCGAGAGGTCGTACCCCGCCATCACATCGGACATGTCCACACTCCTCGTCGATCCAGTGCACGCGCTCGTGCACCCGCGCCGGGCGAGACTACGAGGTGGGCCGACTACGGTGCCGAACGCACCCGAGCCGTGGACCGCCGCATGGACACCCTCTCGATCGCGAGCTTCAACACCCACTGGGGCGTGACCCTCGCCGGGCGACCCTTCGACGTCGTCGGCGCCGCGGTGGCGCTCGATCCGGACGTGCTCGTGCTCCAGGAGTCGTGGCGGCCGAACGGCCGGCCCGGCTACGCGGCGACGATCGCGGCCCTCCTCGATGCGACCCTCCACGAACTCCCGATGATGAGCGACCGCAACCCGGCCCGACCGCGCCACCTCGCACTCCCGGCCGGGCCCACCGGCGACTGCGGCCTCGCCGTGATCTCACGTCGCCCGGTCACCGCCCGCCACGCGTTCGACCTCGGTCACGCGCCGGGCGACGCGATCCCCCGCCGCTTCGGGCTGGCGGTCACGGTCGCGCTCCCCTCGGGCGCCCACGTGACCGTGGCCGGCGTGCACGCGTCCCACCGTCTCTGGGGCTCGCTCCCCCAACTCGAACGGCTCGACCATGCGCTCCGCGACCTCGGCGGACCCACGGTCATCGCCGGCGACTGCAACATGTGGGGTCCCCCGATCGCCACCGTCCTGCGCGGGCGGCGTCGTGCGGTACGGGGCCGCACCTGGCCCGCGCCGCGGCCGCACAGCCAGATCGATCACATCTGGATCGACCGATCCCTACGGGTCGTCGACGCGCGGGTCGGCGCCGACGTCGGGTCGGACCACCGGTCGGTGCGGGCGACACTCGCGCTCACGGGAGCCGCGCCGTAACCTCCCGGCATCACCGGATCACGAGGGGCGCAGATGGGCACGATGGACGGACGCACGGTCGTGATCACCGGCGGCAACGCCGGCATCGGCAAGGAGACTGCGGTGGCGCTCGCGCGCGACGGCGCACGCGTCATCTTCACCTCCCGTGACGCGACCCGCGGGGCCGACGCCCTCGCCGAGATCACCGAGCGGAGCGGGAGCGCGGCGGTCGAGGTGATGCCGCTCGATCTCGCCAGCCTCGCCTCGGTCCGGCGGTTCGCCGAGCAGGTGCTCGCCGCCACCGATCGGATCGATGTGCTCGTGAACAACGCGGGACTGCTGCTGCAGTCCCGGACCGAGACCGAGGACGGGTTCGAGACGACCTTCGGGGTGAACCACCTCGGCCACTTCCTGCTCACCGATCTCCTCCGGGACCGCCTCGTGGCCAGCGCCCCGGCGCGGGTCGTCGTCGTGGCGTCGCACGCGCACACCTTCGCCCGCTCCGGGCTCGACTTCGACGATCTGCAGGCGGCCCGCCGGTACTCTGCGTTCCCGGTGTACTCGCGCTCGAAGCTCGCCAACATCCTCTTCACGAACGAGTTGGCCCGCCGCCTCGCCGGCACCGGGGTGACCGCCAACTCGCTGCACCCGGGGTACGTCGACAGCCGCTTCGGTCGCGACGGAGACAGCGGCGCGCTCGACTGGTTCTTCGGGCTCGGTGCCCGCCTCTTCGCGATCCCGCCCGACGCCGGGGCGGCGACGAGCGTGTTCCTGAGCGCCGACTCGGGTGTCGCCGAGGTGACCGGTGCCTACTTCGTGAAGTCGAGGGTCCGCCGCGCCGGCCCCCGCGCCACCGACGAGCGTGCGGCGGCGCGCCTGTGGGAGATCAGCGAGCGCCTCGTCAGCGGGTGACGGGATCCACCCGCTCGAACACCGCGATGCCGTCGATCGTCTCGACGAACCGGTAGCGCCGGTCCATGACCCGCTGCAGTTCGGGGAACCGCGAGATGGGGTACAGCTCCGATCCCCGGATCGCGGCGGGTGAGGTGTCGAGCACGAACTCCGGCGGGTGCGCCGCGAAGTCGGCGAAGAAGAGGTCCCACGCGCCGGGCGTCGCCTCGTCGACCGTGTCCGCCGACGCGGGTCGGCCGCCCCAGTGCCCGGTGAGGAACCCGGTCGTCACGAACCGGGTCGCGGGCCGGGCCCCCGACGCCCAGTAGATCTCGGGGACCTGACCCCAGACGAGCACGCGGTCACTCGGTTCGACGTGGTCCACCAGGTACTCGCTCACGCTCTCGTACCGGGGCTCGTCGTCGAACGGTCGCACCCAGTACCCGAGGGCCGAGAACCCGAGGGCCCCGACCACCGCGACCGCGACGGTGCGGCGCACCGCGACCTCCGAGGCCGCCGCGAGGGATCCGGCGGCGAGCAGCACCATCGGCGGGAGCAGTTGCAGGTAGTAGTGACCGAAGAAGTGGAACCCGAAGGCGACCGCCACGCACGACGAGGCGAGCCAGAGCCAGAGGTCGCGCTCGGCCGCCCGGCGGGTGCGGTCCCTCCACGCGCTCGGGATCCAGAACAGCAGAGGGGCCTGGCACGCCGCGAAGGCCGCGGTCATGAGGGCGAACATCCCGACGACGTACAGGGACGCCGCGTCGAACCCGACGTACGACCCGTTGCCGAGCACCGCCCAGAAGAGCAGATCGCGCGGACCCACGAGCACCGCCACGACGAGCAGCGGGATCGCGAAGCCGAGCGCGGCCCGGCGCAGGCCCCGCCGACCCCCGTCCCGCGCCACGAGGTACGCGACGGGGAGGAGCGCGGCGGCCCCGGTCTGCTTGGCGAGCGTGGCGAACGCGATGGCAGCACCCGCCGAACCGGGGCGCCGACGACCGGCGAGCAGGATGCCCGCGGTCATCGGGAGCAGCATGAAGATCTCGAAGTTGGCGGCCTGGCCGTCCTGCGGTGCGAACATCACGGTCGCACACACCCAGAGGACACCGGCGGTCCATGCGGCGCGCTCCCCCCAGCGCCGACGCGCCTCGATCGCCAGCAGGAGCCCGGTCAGCGCGACCACCACGGTGGCGACGAGCCGGACCGACCAGAGCGCCGTCGTGCCGAACGCGCGGAACGTGACCGCGTAGAGGTGCGGGACGAGCGGCGGCTTGCGATCGGTGGTGTCCTCGTAGAGGCGGCCACCGTCGTTGATGACCTCGGCCTGGGTCGCGAGGTACGACTCGTCGGAGTTGAACACCGGGACGACCCAACCCGGCGCGCGCAGCACCCCGGCGAGCGCAAGCAGCACGACGAACAGCGCCAGCGTCGGGCGGGGGACGATGCGGTGGCGGACTGGCGCAGGAGCGAGGGTCTCGGTGGGCACGGTCGGATCCCGGGGTGGGGGCGACGACGACGATCGTCGGGCCTCCCCTCATTCTGCCGCACCCGGAACCCCCGGTGCGGGCGCCGCGCGCCCGCACGGGCGCGGTGGCATGATCGGCGGTGCATGCACCGCACCGTCCGGACCCCGCACCGCATCCTGCGCCACCTCGGGGCCCTCGGGCTCGCCACTTCCGCCCTCATCGCACCGATCGCGGCGTTCGCGCCCGCAGGCGCGAACGAGACGCCGGCGACCCCGCGACGCGTGCTGCTGCTCGCGCTGCCGACCGTGACGTGGGCGGATGTCCGCGACCACCGACTCCCGAGCCTCGAGGGACTGCTCGCCGAGTCCGGCATCGCCAACCTCATGCTGCGCACGACCCAGCGGACCACGGACGCGGGCGACGGCTACGCCACGATCGGCGCCGGGACGCGCACGACCGGGGGCGGCACGGACGACGGCACCGTGCTCCAGGCCGGTGAGCCGTTCGGCGACGCCGACGGTGCGGTCGTGTACGAACGCCGCACCGGCGCGCCGCTCGCCGCCCGCATGGGTTCCCTCGGCTTCCCGGCCCTCGTCACTGCGAACGAGGCGCTCCTCTTCGACTCGGTGCCGGGCCTGCTCGGTTCGACGCTGCGCACCGCCGGGTGGGGCCGCGCCGTCATCGCCAACGCCGATCGCGGCGAGGGCGAGACCCCGTTCGAGTTCCACCGCGAGGCCGCGCTCGCCCTCGCCGACACCGCCGGGCGGGTCCCCGTGGGGACGGTGTCCGCCGCCCTCCTCGCGTCGACGCCTGAGGCGCCGTACGGCCTCACCCTCGACCGCGACGCCGCGCTCCGGACGTTCGACCGCGTGTGGCAGGACCAGCGGGTCGTGCTCGTCGAGGGCTCCGACCTCGCCCGGGCGGACGCGTACCGCAGCGTCGTCACCACCGAGCAGCGAGAGCGACAGCGCCGCGCCGCACTCCGCCGTACCGACCGACTCATGGGTCGGGTCCTCGAACGCGTCGATCCGGCGCGGGACCTCGTGGTCGTGTTCGGCGCGTTCCAGCCGTCGTACGCCAAGAACCTCGGCGTGTTCGCGGTCCACGGTCCCGACATCGATCGAGGCCTCGTCGAGAGCTCCACGACCCGGCGGGCGGGCTACGTCGCGCTCCAGGACATCGCACCCACGGTGCTGGATCGACTCGGCATCGAGGCGCCCACTGCGATGGAGGGACGCCCCGTCTCACGCGCCGGGAGCGGCGGGACCTTCGCCGGACAGGTCGACCGACTCGCCCGAGAGAACCGGGCGTCGATGTTCCGCGACGACACGATCGGGACCGCGATGGTCGTCCTCGCCGCCACCGTGGTGGTCGTGACGCTCGCCGGCCTCGGCGTCCTCCTCGTCCCCGCGCTCGCCCGCTTCCGGCGCGTCCATGCGTGGCTCTGCCTCTCCGTCATCGGGCTCATGGTCGGCACGTTCCTCGCCGAACCGTTCCCGTTCGCGGATTGGGGTGCCGGCCCGTACTGGACCGCGGTCATCGCGTTCGCGCTCACGTTCGGCGCGGTCGCGATCGCGTGTCGCCGCATCGAGTGGATGCTTCCCGTCATGGTCGTGACCGGCGCGCTCATCGCGCTGCACACGCTCGATGTCCTCGCGGGCGCGCACCTGCAGTTCGCGACGGTGTTCGGGTACTCGCCCACGGTCGGCGTGCGGGTCGCCGGCATCGGGAACCCCGCATCCGCACAACTCAGCGCCGCGTCGCTCATCCTGTCCACGTTGCTCGTCGCCCGGCTCGGCCCGCGGCGCGGCGTGCCGATCGCCGCGGCCCTGCTCGGCGCCGTGCTCCTCGTGATCGCCGCACCCCCGTGGGGTCAGGACTTCGGCGGCGCGATCTCGAACGCGCCCGCGTTCGGTGTGTTCCTGTGGCTGGCCGCGGGACGCCGCATCACGAAGCGGACGGTCGCGTGGTTCGCCGTCGCGCTCGTCGGCGCCGGGATGCTCGTGGGCCTCCTCGACCTCACCCGTCCGCGCGAGTCCCGGACCCACGTCGGTCGGTTCTTCGAGAAGATCGGCGACGAGGGGTTCGTCGGCTTCTGGACCGTGATCGTGCGCAAGGCCGGGCTCATGATCCAGACCTTCGCCGTGCCGACCTGGGTCATCGCCTCGCTCGCGCTCCTCGCGGTGCTCGCCTACCTCGGCTGGGGCACACCGTGGCTCCGGCGACTCGCCGACGTCGTCCCGACCCTGCGGGCCGGCGGCGTCGCGTTCGCCGTGATGGCCCTGCTCGGCATGCTCCTCAACGATTCCGGGGTCACCGTCCCCGGCATGATGCTGACGGTGATGGTGCCGTGCCTCCTCGCCCTCACGACCCTCCAACCCGCCGCGGCCCCGGGTACGTCGGACCCGCCCGCGGACGGCGGACCGGCGCCCGCCCGCCCGGTCGAGGTCGGGGCCGGGCCGGCCTGATCCCGCCCCATCCGGACCCGGACCCGGCTCCGTAGAGTCATTGCCGAGGCCCAGAGCGGGCCCACGGGCGACAGGACGGAACGGGCATGGCAGCAGGCGCACTCCGACGCGACGACGCCAGCGAACGCGACCTCATCGCGACCTACCTCGACGAGATCGGTCGCGTCGCGCTCCTCACGAAGGACGACGAGGCGCGTCTGGCCCAGACCATCGAGGCCGGCCACACTGCGCAGGCCGAACTCGACGGTGGAGCCGTCGGGGCCCGCGCCACGAAGCTGCGCCGCGCCGTCCGGGACGGCGAGCGGGCCCGCGACCAGTTCGTCGAGGCGAACCTGCGCCTCGTCGTGTCGGTCGCCCGCCGCTACCAGCACCATGGGCTCTCGCTCCTCGACCTCGTGCAGGAGGGGAACCTCGGCCTCATCCGCGCCGTCGAGAAGTTCGACTGGCGCAAGGGCTTCAAGTTCTCCACCTATGCCACCTGGTGGATCCGTCAGGCGATCCAGCGGGGCATCGCCAACACCGGACGCACGATCCGCCTGCCGGCCCACGCCTTCGACGAGGTGCTCGCCGTGAAGCGTTCCGCCACCCGGCTCGAGGGCGAACTCGGCCGTTGGCCCACGAACGAGGAGCTCGCCGAGGACTGCGGCATGTCCCCCGCCCGGGTCGAGGAACTCCTGATCTACGCGGCGGACACGATCTCGCTCGACCAGCCGCTGCGCGAGGACGCCGAGGACGGTCTCGGCGACATCGTCACCGACCTCAACGCGCTCGACCCGGCCGAGGAGTCGGTGCGGGCGGCGCTGCCGGGCGAGGTGGAGCGCATGGTCGCCGTGCTCGACGAACGGGAGCGGGCCATCCTCACCATGCGGCACGGACTGCACGGCGGTGAGCCGGCGACCCTCGACGAGGTGGGGTCGAACCTCAGCCTCACACGCGAGCGGATCCGCCAGATCGAGGCCCGCGCCCTCTCGAAGCTGCGCCACCCGTCGTGCGTGAGTTCCGGGCGCGAACTGCTCGCCGGCTGACGTGCCGCACCCGCCCGCGGCCGCGGGCCCGTCGAACCCCCTCGCAGCCCTCGATCGGGTTCGGGGTCTCGTCGGCGACACCGTCCGCCGCATCCTCACCGCCGGGAGCGGCGAGTACCCGGAGTTCCCCATCGCCCGACCCGAGGACCCCGGCCTCTTCGGCCCGGACTCGGTGACCTGGCGGGTGCACAGCGGTCGGTCGATGCTCGTCGGCGGCCTGCGGGCGCTGCTCGTCCAGAGTCTCCACCCGTTGGCCATGGCCGGCGTGGCCGAGCACTCGAGCTACCGGACGGATCCGCTCGGGCGACTCGCCCGCACCGGTCGGTACGTGGCGACCACGACCTACGGCACGACCGCCGCGGCCGAACGCGCCATCGCCGGCGTGCGCGCAGTGCACGGCCGCGTCCGCGGCGTGGCCGACGACGGGCGCCCCTACGACGCCCGTGACCCCGCGCTGCTGTCGTGGGTGCACAACGTCGAGGTCGAGTCGTTCCTCGTTGCGTACCGGACCTACGGCGGCGGGCTCACGGACGCCGACGCCGACCGGTACGTGCGCGAGATGCGTGTCCTCGGCCTGCGGCTCGGCGCCGACGACCTGCCGGTCAGCGCGCCGGGTCTGCACGAGTGGATCGCCTCCCACCGCGAGGTCCGCGCGAGTGCCGCGGCGCACGACGCCGTCCGGTTCCTCATGCTCCCGCCGTTGCCGGTTGCGATCCTGCCGACCTACGGGGTGATCGCGGCCGGCGCCGTCGAGTTGCTCAGCCTGCGCCAGCGCTTGCTCCTGCGCCTCCCTTCGGTGCCCGGGGTGGAGACCCTCGCCGTCCGGCCTGCGACCGGCGCACTGCTCGCGCTCGTCGGCTGGGCCCTCGGCCCGCCACCTCCGGTCGCCGCGTGGCGGGCCGGCGCCGACGGGTAGGTTCGCCCCATGGCCGTCGTGATCGTCGGGGCCGGACTCGCCGGTCTCGCCTGCGCCCGCACCCTCACCCGGGCCGGTCTCGAGGTGCGCGTCCTCGAGGCGTCCGACGGCGTCGGGGGCCGCGTGCGCACCGATCTCGTCGACGGCCACCGCCTCGACCGCGGGTTCCAGATCCTCCTCACCGCCTACCCCGAGGTGCAGCGGGTCATCGACCTCGACGCGCTCGACCCCGCGCCGTTCGCCCCCGGTGCCGTGGTCCGGGTCGGGGATCGGTCGTGGAACGTCGCCGATCCGTTCCGGTCGCCGCGCCACGTGCTCGAGACCGTCCGCGCCCCGATCGGTTCACCCCTCGACAAGGCGCGGCTGCTCGCGCTCGTCCGGACCGCGACCCGCGGCACCGTCCCCGAACTGCTGCGCACCCCCGACTCCACGACGCGCGAGCTGCTCGACGCCCGCGGGTTCTCGACCGCCATGATCGAGCGGTTCTGGCGCCCGTTGTTCGCCGGCATCCAACTCGACCCCGATCTCGAGGTGTCGGCCCGGCGGTTCCTCCTGATCCTCCGGATGCTCGCGACGGGTCCGGCCGTGGTGCCGGCGCGGGGCATGGGGGCGATCCCCGAGCAGCTCGCCGCGCACCTACCGGAGGGCTGCGTGGAACTCGGCGCCCGCGTCGGGGGCATCACCGGGTCCGAGGTGCGCATCGAGGACGGGGACACCCTCGATGCGGAGGCGGTCGTCGTCGCCACCGACGGACCGACCGCGGCCCGCCTGCTCGACCTCCCCGATCCTGGGTCCCGCGCCGCCGCCTGCGTCTGGTTCTCGGCCCCCGCGCCCCCACCGGGGGTCGGCCGGGCGATCGCACTGGACGGCGGTCGCGGTCCGGCCCGCAACGTCGCCGTGCTGAGCGCGGTCGCCCCGAGCTATGCACCGGCCGATCGCTCGCTCGTCGCCGCGTCGGTGCCCGGCTCGACGGGGGGCACCGACCTCGCCGCCGCAGTGCGTCACCAGCTCACCGACTGGTTCGGTCCCGAGGTCGCGACGTGGGAGTTGCTGCGCGTCGATCGGATCGACCACGGCCACCCCGACCAGCGGGCCCCGCTGCACGCGCGTCGAGCGGTCGCGCTGGGGGACGGCCGGTACGTGTGCGGCGACCACCGCGACACCGCCTCCATCCAGGGCGCCCTCTTCTCGGGCCGGCGAACCGCGGAGGCGATCCTCGCCGCCCGGCGCTGACCCCGCACCACCACCCCGGCGAGGGCGCCGCAGCCCGACGACCCGCGGAGGCGATCCTCGCCGCCCGGCGCTGACCCCCCACCAGCACCCCCGGCACTGATCCGGGCGTCGGCGGCGATCAGGCGCCGAGGTCGGCGCGATCGGTGAGCCAGGCCAGCATCTCGCAGTAGATCTCGATGATCCGGTCCCCGTACCCGGCCGCCGTGGCCCACGTGCGGGTGAGCCCACCCCAGGTCGGGACCCGACCCTTGAGGTAGTGGGTGTCGAGGCGCGGGTTCACCGCCGGGTTGCCGAGCATCGAGTTCCGCAGACCGGGCTGCGCGTAGACGCGCAGGAGTTGCATCTGGGCCCGGACGCCGGTCCGGGCGTCGGGGAACCGCGAGCCGCGCTCGCAGGAGTCGCACGCGTCCATGCCGGCGAAGTTGTTGTCGGACGGCGCGACCTGACCCCCGTCGGGGAATCGGAACGACGCGGTCTCGAGGATGCTCTGGGCGAACGCGATGTCGCTGCGGACGTTCTCCGCCGATCCCTCCTCGACGTAGAACCGCGCGAGTTCCGCCATGGGGACCGTCGTGCGGTTCCGGCTCCCGCGGGTCGCGGCGAACCACCGCGCCATCTCCTCCGACCCGAGCACCGGCTGACCCCGGATCGCGGTCCCGACCCCGCCCTCGACCGAACGCCAGCGGGCGAGCCAGAACCGGGCGAGCGTCGCGCGACGCCGGGCCGTCTCGGCCCGCTGTCGCGCGGCGGGCAGACGGGCCTGCACGGCCGCGGTGTCCCGACGGATGCGGTCGCGGGCCGCGCGTGCCGCCTCGACCGCGACGACCGCCGCCCGCTCGGCCCGTCGGGCCTCGACGATGGCGCGCCGACGGATCTGGGCGGACCGGGCCACGAGGTGCTGACGGTAGATCGCGTCCATCGGTGCACGGGCGTCGACGATGGCGAGGAGGTCCTGCGGTCGAGCACCGTCGCGGTACGCGGCGACCGCGAGCATCCGCAGCGCGGCTCGGGCGTCGGCGAGGCGGATCTGCGCCGCGGTCGCCGCGACGCTGAGTTCGTCGGTGCGCGCCCGGGCCGCCCCCTCCGCCCGCTGGAGCGCGACGAGGCGATCGGTGAGCGTGGCGACGTCGCGATCGGCCGCGGTCGCGTCGGCGTCCTGATCGGCCACGAGGGCACCGAGCGCCGCGATGCGCGTCGCCGGGTCGGTGGAGCCCCGGCGTCCGGCGGCCTGCGCCGTCGGCACCCCGCCGGACGCGACGAGGAGGGCGAGGACGAGGAGCCCGAGGCGGGCGAGGGCGGGAGGTCGGGGGCGCGGCATGGGGAGGCGGTGGAACCGGGGGTGACCCCCATCCTCCCACCTCCGGGCCCCGGGGCCGACCGCGGCGTCAGCCGTCGCGCAGCGAGCCGGCCGACCAGACGAGCCCGCGGGCCGAGGCCGCGGCCTCGACCGCGGCCACGAGGGCGGCCGACCGGTCCGGTGCTGCGGCCGCCCCGGCGAGCGCGGCTCCGTCGAGGAGCCGCACCGTCGAGCCGTCGTCGAGGGTCGCGACCACCGCCGGGTACACGCCGGCCGTCGCCGCCGCGACCTCGATGGTCTGCTCGTCGCGGTGCACCGTGGCGAAGGGCACCGTGAGACCGTCGCGGCAGTCCCGCCAAGCGGACCGCTCGCGCACGGCGCCGTGGGTGATGTCGCAGAGCGCGCAGTGGGCCCTCCCGAGGCGGGCCCCGAACCAGTACCGCAGCTCGCCGACGATCGTGCCGTCGGCGTCGTACACGCCGGTGAGCGCGACGATCGTCGACGTCACGTCACAGCCTCCACCCCGCGGCCTTGCGCTCCTTGCAGGTCGGGCAGATCGGGTACCGCTCCGGGTCACGCGTCGGGACCCACTGCTTGCCGCACAGCGCGACGATGGCCTCCCCGGTCACCATCGCGCGCGTGATGTCGTCCTTGCGGCAGTAGTGGGCGAACCGGTCGTGGTCGCCGCCGTCGGTGTCGATCGGCTGCGTCGCCTCGGTCGGCGTCTCCACCGGCGGGCGGACCGGGGCGATGGTCGGCGTGGTCTCCACTCGCGACGCAGCAGTCATGGGAACATCCTGCCCGGCGTGCCCGCGCGCGTGCCGATCAGGCGCGCCCGAGGATCGCGCACACCCCGGCGACGCTCCCGACGAGCATCGACGCGACGAGGGTGACTGCGACGCACCGGCCCACGAGCCGGGACGGCCAGGCGACATCGACGACCCCGCCGCGCGGCACGGTGACGAGGATCGCGATGTGGTCCGGGCGGGGCGCTTCGGGCGGGCGCCGCCGAGCGGTCGCGCGATGATGCGCACGCACCGACGGACCGGTGCCGGCCCCACGCTGGCCGCATGTGCTGCGGCGACCCGAATGGTGTTCCACGACCGATCCGTCCCTCTCGCCCCGGCGGTCCGGGGGCGGCGAAGGGTAATGGATCGGTCGCCGGTCCCACAAGGGGGGATCCCGGCGCCGTGGGGCCGGGACCGGTCCTACTTGTAGCCCGCCATGATGTGGACGACCCACCACTCCGGCGCCGCCGCCATGAGGGTCTGCATGTCCCAGTAGTCCCACCACCGGAGGATGCGGCCGTCGCGGAGCTCCATGACGGAGACGAACGGGAGCACCACCCGCTCCCCGGTGGGCCAGTGCCACTCCTCGCCGTGCTCGGTCACCGCCATGTCCTCGGTGACGACCAGCGCACGCCGGTGCTCGATGTAGGCCTCGAGCGGCTCGATGCCGAGCCGCAGTCGGGCCACGATCTCGGCCGGGCCGAACGCGCCCTCCTCCGGGGCGGGCACATCCGTGTAGTGGGACTCGGGGGTGAAGAAGCCCGCGATGGCTTCCCAGTCCCGCCGGTACAGCGTGGCCCAGAACTCCTCGACCAGTTCGCGGTTGGCCTCGATCCCCATCGATCCTCCTTCGGTCCGGACGCCCGACGCTAGCGAATCCGACTGCGCTGGGCGCGTGGACGCCCGCGCTCGGCGCGTGTGCGGGCCGCGATCCTGCACTCCGTGTGAACGTCGTCTCAATTCCTCCGCAATCGTCGTCCGGAGGATCGCGCGCTCCGTACACCCCTCGTCGACACTCCGTCGGCATGGACCCCCAAGGAGACCACGATGAAGCGACTCACCATGACCGTCGCCACCGCGGCGTTCGCCCTCGGTTCGCTCGGCGCCATCGCCGCGCCGGCCGGTGCGGCGGCCGGCGGCACCAGCACCGGCAACAACTGCCAGAAGATCGGCATGGCCACCGTCAAGAGCCTCGGCGTCTTCCCCACCGTCGCCAAGGACGGCATCACCGCCGGTACCGCGAAGGCGCTCGGCGTGCGCGGCATCGCCGACGTCCCGGACTCGACCGTGTTCACGCTCCCGGAGGTGCTCGCCCTGCACCGGTCGAACCCGGGGCTCTTCCCCTGGTGCGACTGATCCCACGCGGCACCGATCCGTACGGACGGTGACTCGAGCGGCCCCCGGACCCCGGTCCGGGGGCCGTGTCGCGCCCGCCGTCAGGCGTGCGGGTCGGCGAGCACCTCGGCGAGATCCACCGCGCGGCCCTCGTCGATCGACCGGTGGGCCGCCACGCCCATCGCCACCGACAGCAACCCGTCCGCGGGGCTCACGTCGGGCGGACCGCCGCGGCGGATGGCAGCGAGGAAGTCGAGGTGCTCGAGGTAGGAGGACCCGTGGTGGAACCCCTCGTACGCGACGCGCTCGTCGTGCACCACCTCGGCGACCACGCCGGCGCGCCCTCCGGCTCGAGTGCCGATCCGCACCTCGCTGCTCGGGAGGAACGCCTCCACCTTGCCGAGGTCACCGACGACCGCGAGCTCCTCCTGGTGCTCGCTCCCCTCGGCGAACATGCAGAGGTCGAGCAGCGCGCGGCTCGCGTCGTCGTACTCGACGATCACGAACGCGTTGTCGAGGATGTCGGGCACCCCCCCGTCGTACCGCTCGTCGAGGTGGTTCACATCCTGGGCGCCCGAGGCGAGCACGCGGACCGGCGTCGCCCCGGTGATGTGGTTCATGAGATCGAAGAAGTGGCAGCACTTCTCGACCAGCGTCCCCCCGGTGTTCCTCGAGAACCGGTTCCAGTCGCCGACCTTGGGCAGGAACGGGAACCGGTGCTCGCGGATCGAGACCATGCGGACCCGCCCGACGGACCCCCCGTGCACCTCGCGGATGAGCCGGGCCACCGGGGGCATGTACCGGTACTCGAGCCCCACCCACACGAGCGCCTCCCGTCCCGCGCTCGCCGCGACGATCCGCCGACAGTCGGCCACGGTCGTGCACAGGGGCTTCTCCACGAGCACGTGGAGATCGGTCGGGAGCAGATCGTCGAGCAAGGCCGCGTGCGTCATGTTCGGGGTGGCGACCACGACCGCGTCGCACAGATCGGCCGCCACGAGATCGGCGTGGGACGCGAACGTGGCGAGGGGATCCCCCACCTCGGCCGCCACCGCCGACGCCCACTCCCGTGACGCGGGGTGGGGATCGGCGATCGCCGTCACCTGCGCGCCGTCGAGCATCTGCAGGTTGCGCAGGTGCTCGAGCCCCATCATCCCGGAGCCGATGATCCCGTACCTGACGACGTCGCCCACGGCCGCATAGCGTACGGCGCGCCATGACCTCCCCGCCCTCGTCGTCGCTCGTCTCCACCGAACCGCGTGCCATCGGCGACGCACTCGTCGCCCCGATCGGGTTCGGGTGCTGGCGGTTCACGGGCACCGACGTCGCCGCGGCGGGCCGACTGCTCGACGCCGCCATCGACGCGGCGCTCGAGGGGACGCCGCCGGGCACCCGGCTGCTCGTCGACACCGCCGACGTCTACGGCCTCGACTGGGGCGGCGCCGGGTTCGGCACGGTCGAGCAGTTCCTCGGCGACGTGCTCGCCGCAGATCCGGGGCGCCTCGAGCACATCCTCCTTGCGACCAAGGGCGGCATCCGTCCGCCGGTCCCATACGACTCGAGCCCCGAGGGCCTCGCCGCCGCGTGCGCCGACTCGCGGCGGCGCCTGCGGGTCGACACGATCGACCTCTACCAGGTGCATCGACCCGACCTGTTCACCGCCCCGTCCGATCTCGCGGCGACGCTCGAGTCGTTCATCGACGACGGGCACGTCCGGGCGATCGGGGTCTCGAACATGACCGTCGACCAGTACGACGCCGTCGCGGCGTGGACGGCGACCGGCATCGCGACCACGCAACCCGAGTGGTCGGTGGCCCGGCTCGACCCGATGCGGGACGGGACGCTCGACCGCGCGATGCGCGACGGGGTCACCCCGCTCGCGTGGAGTCCACTGGCCGGGGGACGGGTGCTGAGCGGCGAGGGCCTGCGCCCCGACCTCGTATCCACCCTCGACGCGCTCGCATCACGCGAGGGCGTCGACCGCGCGATCGTTGCGCTCGCCTTCCTGCTCGCGCACCCGGCCGCAGCCGTGCCGATCGTGGGCACGCAACGACCCGAGCGGTTCGCCGCGCTCGTGCACGGGGTCGGCATCCACCTCGACCGGGCCGACTGCTACCGCATCGTCGAGACGTCCGAGGGGGTCCCGCTCCCGTGAGCGACCGATCGCCGATCGAGGTCTCCTGGTTCGGCGCGCTCTGCGACGACGACTACGCGCAGCTCGGGGTCCCCGATCCCACACTGCGGTCGTCGTGGGACCACTGCCGCGACATCGCCGTCACCGCCGAACGCACTGGGTACGACAACCTGCTGCTCCCCTCCGGGTACGCGCTCGGGATCGACGGCACCGCGTTCGCGGGTGGGCTGGCCCCGCTCCTCGAGCGGCTCCACCTCCTCCTCGCCGTCCGGTGCGGCGAGCTCTGGGTGCCGCAACTCGCGCGCCAGATCGCCACACTGGACCGGATGCTCGTCGGTCGCCTCACGGTCAACATCATCTCGAGCGACCTCCCCGGCGAGACCCTCGCCGCAGGACCCCGGTACCGACGCACGCTCGAGACGATGCAGGTCCTGCGCGCGCTGCTCGACGGCGACGCGGTGTCGTTCCACGGCGAGTTCATCGACCTCGATCTCGATCCTCCCGCCGCACGGACCGCCGACGGCCGGTGCCCGCCCCTGTACTTCGGCGGTCTCTCGGAGGAGGCCCGCGAGGTCGCAGCCGCCGGGGCCGACGTCTACCTCATGTGGCCCGACACGCTGCCGGAGGTCGCCGCCACTGTCGCCGACCTGCGGGGCCGGGCCGCGCGCCACGGTCGCAGGCTGCGGTTCGGGTACCGCGTGCACGTGGTTGTGGGGGAGACCGAGGCCGAGGCCCGGGCCGCGGCCGCCCACCTCGTGGCCGCGCTCGACGACGAGGAGGGCCGCAGGATCCGTGAGCGATCGCTCGACAGCGGGTCCCGGGGCGTGTCGCGGCAGGCCGAGCTGCGCGACGCCGCGACCGACGACGGGTTCGTGGAGCAGCACCTCTGGACCGGGATCGGTCGGGCCCGCTCCGGGTGCGGGGCCGCCATCGTCGGCGATCCCGACCAGGTGCTCGCCAAGCTCGACGCCTACCGCGCACTCGGCATCGAGGCGTTCATCCTCTCCGGGTACCCGCACCTCGCCGAGGCCGAGCACTTCGGCCGCCTCGTGCTCCCCCGGCTCGATCACGCCCCGTTGCGGCCCCGGATCTGATCGGGCCGACGCCGAGCGCGGCATCGGCGACCGGAGTCGGCCCCGGCTACCGTTCGCCCCGGCGCAGGCGAGCGCCGCGACGTCGAGACGAAAAGGAACCCCCGTGACCGACTACCAGGAACTCTTCATCGGCGGCGAGTGGGTCGCCCCCGCCGGTTCGGGCCGGATCGAGGTCATCTCGCCGGTGAACGAGGAGGTGTACGGCACGGTGCCGGACGCCACCGAGGCCGACGTCGACCGTGCCGTGGCTGCGGCCCGCCGCGCCTTCGAGTCCGGACCCTGGCCCCGCATGACCCCTGAGGAGCGGGCCGACGCGATCGCGCGCCTCTCCGCCGCGCTGCAGGCACGGTCGATGGACATCGCCGACGTCATCACGAACGAGAACGGCTCGGTGAAGTCGTTCTCGATCATGGGTCAGGTCTTCGCCTCGACCATGGTCCTCGACAAGTACGCCGAGATCGCCCGCACCTACGAGTTCGAGAACCGCCGGGTCGGTGCGCTCGGCGGCGACGTGCGCGTCCGCCGCGCGCCGGTCGGCGTGGTGGCCGGCATCATCCCCTGGAACGTGCCGCTCTACATCACGGCGATGAAGCTCGGGCCGGCGATGGCCTCGGGCTCCACCATCGTGCTGAAGCCGTCGCCCGAGACCCCGCTCGACGCCTACCTCTTCGCGGACGCCGTGCTCGAGGCCGGCATCCCGGAGGGCGTCATCAACATCGTGGCCGCGGACCGCGCCGTGAGCGAGTACCTCGTGTCGCACCCGCAGATCGACAAGGTGTCGTTCACCGGGTCGACCGCAGTGGGACGCCGCATCGGTTCGATCTGCGGCGAGCAGATCAAGCGCTGCACGCTCGAGCTCGGCGGCAAGTCCGCGGCGATCATCCTCGACGACGTGAACCTCGACGACGCGCTGCTCAACGAGCTGCTCATGTCCGGTCTCATGAACAACGGGCAGGTGTGCGGCGCGCAGTCCCGCATCCTCGTGCCCCGGTCCCGGTACGACGAGATCGTGGGGCGCATCGGCGAGGGCATGGCGAAGATGGTCGTCGGTGACCCGAACGAGGACACCAGCCAGATCGGCCCGATGGTCGCGAAGCGCCAGCAGGAGCGGGTCAACGGCTACATCGAGATCGGCAGGAGCGAGGGCGCCCGGGTCGTGACCGGCGGGAGCCCCGCACCGTTCGACAAGGGCTGGTTCGTGACGCCCACGCTCTTCGCGGATGCGAACAACCAGATGCGCATCGCCCGCGAGGAGATCTTCGGACCGGTGCTCACCGCCATCCCGTACGACAGCGAGGCCGAGGCGATCGCCATCGCGAACGACTCGGACTACGGGCTGTGCGGTTCCGTCTGGACCTCGGACCCGGAGCACGCGGCCGAGGTCGGGGCGCAGGTGCGCACCGGCGTGGTCGCCGTGAACTCGTCGATGATCCTCGACTTCAACAGCCCGTTCGGCGGGTTCAAGCAGTCGGGCATCGGGCGCGAGCTCGGCCCGGAGGGACTCGAGCCGTTCACCGAACTGCAGTCGATCATCCTGCCCGCGGCGGGCTGATCCCCGACCGCCCGAACGGGTGGCACGGACGTGGGAGCGGGGGCGCCGACGCCCCCGCCTCGCGCCCGGAGCCGGTTGCGTAACGTGTCCGCCGTGCACGTCCTCGAACGCCAGCACCGACACCCCTGGCCCGGGATGGGCACGGTGCTCGTCCTCCTCGCCGCGTCGGTCATCTGGCACGCCGCCACGCCCGACGCCGGGTGGGCCCGCACCGTCGGCGTGGCGCTCGAGGGGCTGGCCCTGGTCGCCACCCTGCGCATCAGCGGCGAGACCCCGCGACTCGCACGACTGGCGACGATCATCGTGCCGATTGCGATCGTCGTCACCGCCATCGGGAACACGATGGACGGCGACCTCGGACGGGTCCTCGCCGGTGTGCTCGGAACCCTCATCGTCGTCGCCTGCCCGATCGCGATCGTGCGATCGGTCCTGTCGCACCCGATCGTCAACCTCCAGACGGTGGGCGCGGCGATCTGCATCTACCTGCTCATCGGCCTCTGCTTCACCTACCTCTACGGCCTCGAGTACGCGATCTTCGGTGCTCCCTTCATGAACGGCGTGCCCGGCGGCAAGCCGACCGCCGCCGACACCCTGTACTTCTCCTTCATCACGCTCACGACGACCGGATACGGCGACATCACCTGCGCCACCCGCATCGGGCGCACGACCGCGATGGTCGAGGCGATGCTCGGGCAGCTCTACCTCGTGACTGTGCTCGCCCTGCTCGTGAGCAACCTCGGCGCCACGCGCCGCACCCGGCGCGACCTCGCCCGGACGAGCGACGAGGCGGCGCCCGATGCCTGAGTCCGACTTCGAGGCCCGCCGGGCCGCACTCGACCACCTCCTCGCGCCCGAGGGCGAACGACCCCCGTCGATCGCACGCGGGGTGCACCACGTCGCACTCATCTGCTCGGATCCGGCCGCGACGATCGACTTCTACCAACGCGTGCTCGGCTTCCCGCTCGTGGAGATCTTCGAGAACCGCGACTACCCGGGGTCCCTGCACTTCTTCTTCGACCTCGGCGCGGGCAACCTCCTCGCGTTCTTCGACTTCCCGGGCCTCGGGCTCGGTCCGACGATCGAGACGCTCGGGAGCCTCCAGCACCTCGCGATCTCGGTGACCGAGGAGGCCTTCGTGGCCGCCCGGGCCCGGGTCGAGGCCGAGGGCATCGAGTACCGGGGCCCGGACCTCGGCGTCGAACGCTCGATCTACCTGCGGGATCCGGACGGCGTGCAGATCGAGCTCGTCGCCGTCCCGCTGCTCGACACCAACTTCACCTGAACCCCGTCCCCCGGTCCCCGAGGAGCACCATGCGCGCCGCGATCCTGCAGACCCCCGGCGAGCCGTTCGTCATCGCCGACGACGTCGACATCGAGGAACCCCGCACCGGCGAGGTGCGGGTCCGGGTCTCGCACTGCGGGGTCTGCCACTCCGACCTCAGCATGGTGAACGGCTCGTTCCCCGGACTCACCCCGGTCATCCTCGGACACGAGGCGGCGGGCACGGTCGACGCGGTCGGTCCCGGCGTGACCGCGCTCGCCCCCGGGGACAAGGTCGTGCTCACCCCGACCCCGTCGTGCGGCGAGTGCTACTGGTGCGTGCGGGACGAGCACAGCCTGTGCGCGAACTCGAGTGCGATCGTGCTGTCGGCGTTCCCCGACGGCTCGACCCGCCTCTCCCGACGCGGCGAGACCGTCTACCGGGGCGTCGGCGTGGGCGCGTTCGCCGAGTACGTCATCACCCAGGTGTCGGGCGCCGTGAAGGTGCCGGCCGACACCCCGCTCGACGTCGCGTGCGTCATCGGCTGCGCGATGCAGACCGGGGTCGGGGCGGTGCTCAACACCGCCGGCGTCGCCCCCGGCGACACCGTCCTCGTCGCCGGCCTCGGCGGCATCGGGCTCGCCGCCGTGCAGGGGGCACGCATCGCGGGCGCGACCACGATCATCGTCTCGGATCCCGTCGCCGAGCGCCGCAACCACGCCCGCCGACTCGGCGCGACGGACGCGATCGACCCGACGGCCGAGGACCTCGTCGCCGCGGTCATGGCGCGCACCGGCGTCGGCGTCGACCATGCGTTCGAGTGCGCGGGCCGGGCCTCGCTCATCTCGACCCTGCTCGACGCGTGTCGGGGCGGTGGGACCACCACCTGCGTCGGCGCCCCGGCCCTCGACGAGGCGATCGTCATCGACCCCGCGGTGATGTTCACCGCGAGCGGGAAGCGGCTGCTCGGCTGCCTGCTCGGCAGCGTGAACTCCCGGCGCGAGATCCCGCGCCTGCTCGAGCTCTGGCGACGCGGCCTCCTCGATCTCGAGTCGATGATCACCCACCGCGGCACGCTCGACGACATCGACACCGCGTTCGCCGACCTCGCGGCCGGCCGCGGGATCCGCACCGTCCTCGCGATCTGATCGATCACTCCGGGGCGGTGTCGTAGCCCGTCTCGAGGCCGAACGGCGGGTAGGCACCGAACACGCCGTGCTCGTGGAGGCCGTAGCCCACGAGGTCACCGAGTTCGAAGCGCGCAACGTGGTCGACGATCCCGAACCACGCCCAGGTCTCGAGCTCCGCCATGGA
>JBJTWK010000089.1:0-3174 GCA_046081705.1 Actinomycetes bacterium
CCGTCACTGTCTTGGTGGATAGGATGCGCTCTTCGACGGGTGGCGGATCGCCATGGCGGAGGGGTGGCGGAGGGGTGGCGGATCGCCACCTCAACGGCGCCTCGAAGCGACGAATCTCCCGTGAAATCGAGCCCTCCACGCGGTGGCACTGCCTTCGCTCAGGGGCTCCGCCTCCGATGGGGAGCAGCGGCACGAGCAGGGGCGCGTACGCGCGCCACGACCCGACGCAGACGCCGCTCCACGGCCTCGTGGCGAAGCACCTGGAGACCTTCACGCGCTTCGCCGAGGAGCGCTCGGGCAAGGCGCTCCCGCGGTACGTGGTCGAGGAGTTTCGCGCGTACCTGCGCTGCGGGGTGCTGGCGCACGGCTTCGGGCGCGCCCGTTGCGCGGGGTGCGGGCACGACATGTTCGTGGCCTTCTCGTGCAAGCTGCGCGGGGTGTGTCCGTCGTGCGGCGGGCGGCGTATGAGTGAGACGGCGGCGCACATCGTCGATCGGGTGTTGCCCGCGTTGCCGGTGCGCCAGTGGGTGTTGAGCGTGCCCTTCGAACTGCGCGCACGGCTCGCCGCAGACCCCGGGGCGCTCACGCTGACGTCGCGGGTGTTCTTCGAGGAGATGCGACGCTGGTACCGCCACGCGAGCGGGATCGCGCGCTCCGACGAGGTTCGCGTAGAGGGCGGCGCGCTCACCTTCGTGCATCGCGGAGGTGGCTCGCTCAACCTCAACGTGCATCTGCACGTGATCGCCGCCGACGGGGTGTGGCGCTGCGCGACCGACGGCACGACGCCGGAGTTCGTCGCGACGCGCGCGCCGACGCGGGCGGACCTCGAGGCGGTGATCCTTCGCGTGGCTCGTCGCGTCGCCGCGGGCCTCGAGCGCACGGGCGCACCCGAGGACGACGAGGCGCTCGATGCGTGTCGGCGCGCAGCCTTCGCGCGGGGCGTCTACGGGACCGTGCGCGACGTCGGCACGCAGGACGCGCGCGCGGAGGTCGACGAGGCGCGCTTCGGGCGGCGGCCACCCAGGGCGCAAGCGGGTGCGGTGGAGGGCTTCAACCTGCACGCGAGCGTGGTGATCGGGGCGCGCGACATCGAAGGGCGCGAGCGGCTGCTGCGCTACGTGGCGCGGCCGATGGTGGTGGGCGAGCGTGTGAGCGAACTCGCCGACGGGCGCATCGCGTGGCGGCTGAAAGTGCCCGGCGGGCGAGGCGAGACCCACCGCATCATGGAGCCGATGGAGTTCATGGCGCGTCTCGCGGCGCTGGTGCCGCCGCCGCGGAGGCCGCTGGTGCGGTACCACGGCGTGTTCGCGCCGCACTCGCCGTGGAGAGCCGTCGTCGTGCCGGCGCCGTCGATGGTGCCGCGCGCGTGTGAGGGGGCCGCTGCGGGGGACACCGAGCCGACGAATGCGACGCGTGGGAGCGACGCAGCGACGGGCGCCAACGATGACGTGTGGACGACGGAGGGTGCCGAGGGCGACGAGAAGCCAGCGAGCGCGAAGTCATCGGGGCGCATCGATTGGGCGACGCTGATGCACCGCGTGTGGGGGTGGGATGTACTGAAGTGCCCGAAGTGCGAGGGGCGGATGCGCTTCATCGCCGTCATCAAGGAGCGTGGCGTGATCGAGCACATCTTGACGCATGTGGGGTTGTCGGCGGCGCGCATCGTGACAGCGCCAGCGAGGCGGTGGGACGACACGAGCTGATGGCGGGGGCGGCGAGGTGGTTGTGGAGGGAGGGTGACGGCGAAGCCGACGGGCGCCGTGAGGCGGAGCCACGCGCGGAGAGTCGATGGCCGAGGGGCGTTGCAGTCGATCACGACAGCGAAGGGGGCAGTCGTACCGCGAGAGTGGACAGATTACCCGTTACGCGCAGTGATGCTGTAGTGGCGCAAAAACGGGCTTGACGGCGCGGGCCATTGGAGGCCCGGCTCATGTTCCCTCCGGGGTGATGGGCCGTAGGAGCTTCCTGAGGAAGCCAAGAACGTCGCGACGGAAGTTGTGCATGCCCTGGTAGAACGCGAGGTAGCTGTCGAGGCACCACTTGCTCACGCCGCGGAAGGGGCGGAGGTAGTTGCGGAGGCCGAGCCAGAAGCCTTCGATGCGGTTGGAGTGGACCTCTCGCACACCGTCGCCGTCGTCGTCGCGAGCCCACTCACGGCGCTTGTGGTTCACCGAGAACCGCGTTCGGCCGCGGTCGTCGAGGTCGTCGTAGGCGTGCCACTCGTCGGTGTGCACCTCGGTTCCAGGGGCGGTCACGCGCAGCACCACGGGCTCGATGGCCTTCGCGGTGCTGCGGTAGGTCTGGCGCAAGAACACTTCGCCGGACTCTCGACCGATGACACCCAGGATGGGGGGACGATCGTTGTCGAAGGTGCCGTGGCCGTTGAAGCGGTTGGCCCGCCGCCTCGGCGGATCGTCAGGGTCTCGGTGGGGGCGACCTTTCTCCCCGGCGTTCTGGTACATCTCGTCGGCCTCCACGACGGGATCGGCCAGTGGTGAGGGGGGAAAAGCGTTCGAGGGCCATGCCCTGAACGCGATGTCGCAGCTTGAGCAGATTGCGTCTGCCGACCCCGAGCTCCTGCGAGAGGTGCAGCGTTGTGGCGCCCTGGCAGAAGCCGCGCAGGATCATGACGAGCCGCGCGGGAGAGAACCGAACGGCGTGCAACGGCGTGCCCGTGTACAGGTTGAAGACCTTGCCGCAGGTGCGACAGCGATAGTCCACGACAGGCTCGCGGTGGCGGTCGTGCGGCGCCTGTCCTTCCTCCAGTGCGTGCCCCAGCGGGCAGTGCAGTCCATCAGGGTGCAGCACGCTCAGCAGCAGTCGGTAGCAGGCCGCGTCGTCCAGCAGGTCGTCGATGGGGAACAACATCGTCGTCGGCCGAAGATACGACGGGCCAGAGCTCTGGGCGAGTCACGTCACCCCGGAGGGAACATGAGCCAGTAATCCAACGCCCCGAGCCGCCGACGCCCCCTACGCTGCGGAGGGCGAGACTTCTCGCGTAACGGGTAATCTGTCCACTCTCGCGGTACGACTCCCCCTTCGCTGTCGTGGCAAGCGACAGGAGCATGGTCGAGCAGCGGCTGGTGCGACGCGCATACGCGGGAGCCACGTCGGGCAGCGTCTCGGCGAAGATCAAGCGAGGGCAGCAACCCGGTAGCGTAAAGTATTTTGTGT
>JBJTWK010000090.1:0-16606 GCA_046081705.1 Actinomycetes bacterium
CGGTGCGTGGACCCTCGAGGCGCGGTTGACGAAGGTCGCCGGGGCGAAGGTCCAGCAGGGCCTCGAGCACGACGCGAAGATCGAGTTCGAGAGTGCCCGCAGTGACGGCTGTTGGACCCGTCACAGCGCCTACCTCGCGGACGGACTCGTCGCGATGTGCGAGGACGGGCAGAACGGTGGTGCCCGCCGGACGCGCGGCGCTGGATCGAAGGCGACTGCCGGCGGGGGTGGCGCTGCCGGTGCAGGCGAGCGCCGCGGTGGGGATGCCGTGCCCGGTGACGGCGACGGCGATGGATTCGATGCGCGGTCTCGTGGCCGGGAACGATCGGGGCCGCTCGCGCTGGTCGAGGTGCGCGTGGACTACGCGGCACTCGTGCGAGGGTCGGTCGAGGGCGAGGAGGTCTGCGAGATCGGAGGCATCGGCCCGATCCCCGTCGCCGAGGCCCAACGACTCGCGAGCGATTCGCTCCTGCGAGTCCTGCTCGTGGACGGCGGCGTGGTGAAGAAGACCAGCAGCACCACACGGTCGATCCCGCCCCGCATCCAGCGAGTCATCGTCGACCGCGACCGCTCCTGCGTCGTGCCGCACTGCGATGTGTCGTGGAACCTCGAGATCGACCATCGCGTCCCGTACGCCCAGGGCGGTCGGACCGATGAGGAGAACCTCGCAAGGCGCTGCCACGAGCACCACCGCCAGAAGACCGCCGGCAAGGCGATCCTCGAACGCTGGGAGGACGATCAGGGCCGCCCCCACTGGACGTGGCACCCGACCTCCACGCCGAACGAACCACCGCCACGCTCGTTCGAGGAACGCTGGCCCAATCTCTGGACCGGCTGAGTCACTCAGTCGGTCGACCCCGCAGCGCTCGGCGCTACTGCACCACCGACCCGCCGTCGACGGCCATGGCGTGTCCGGTGACGAACGACGCCGCGTCGCTGCAGAGCCAGAGGATCGCGGCCGCGATCTCGTCGGCCTCGCCGAGACGCCCCATCGGCACCCCGGCCGTCATCATCCTCTCGATGCGGGGGTCGGAGGCCATGTAGCTCTCGAGCATCGACGTGCGCGTGGCGCCCGGGCACACGGCGTTGACCCGCACCCCGTTCGGCGCGTACTCGAGGGCGGCGGCCTTGGTGAGGCCGACGACCCCATGCTTGCTGGCCACGTACGCCGGGAGACCGGTGAACCCCACCAGACCGGCTCCCGAGGCGACGTTCACGATCGCCCCGCTCCCGGCGCGCTCCATGATCGGCAACTCGGCCCGCAGGCAGTGGAACACCCCGTCGAGGTTGATCCCGACGGTCCGACGCCAATCGTCGAGGTCGTAGTCGCCGACGCGTCCGCCCCGGCCCGTCGTGCCCGCGTTGTTCACGGCGAAGTCGAGGCTGCCGTACGCGGCGAAGCACCCGCTGACCATCGCAGCGACCTGCGCCGGATCGGTGACGTCGGTGCGGATGAACAGCGCCTCACCCCCGACGGCCTGCACCATCGCGACCGTCTCGGCTCCGCCGGCCTCGTCGACGTCGGCCACGACGACCCGCGACCGGGCCGCGCCGAACGCCACCGCGGTCGCCCGGCCGAGGCCCGACGCGGCCCCGGTCACGAGCCCGGCCCGGGCGGCGAACTCCGCAGTCACCCGAAGTACTCCCCGCCGTTCACGTCGAGCGACTGCCCCGTGATCATCCGGGACATGCCGCTCGCGAAGAACACGACCGCCTCGGCGATGTCCTCCTGCGGCGGCACCTCGCCGAGCGGGATGTTCTCGGTGATCTCGGCGACGACCTCGGCCTCGGTGATCCCGCGGGACTGGCTCTGCCACCCCACGTACATCTGCACGTTCGGACCCCAGATCCACCCGGGGACGACCGCGTTCACCCGGATGTGATCGGGTGCGAGCTCGAGCGCCATCGACTGGGTCGCGGTGAGCAGCGCCGCCTTCGACGCGGCGTAGCCGGCCTCGGCCTCGCGCACCTTCCGGGCGCTCATCGACGCGATGTTCACGATCGAGCCGGCGCCCCGGGCCCGCAGGTGCGGGATCGCGGCCCGGCTCAGGTGCATCGCCCCGAAGAAGTTGACCTCGAAGATCTTGTGCCAGGTCGCCATGTCGGCGTCCTCGATCCGCTGGAACGTGTCGCCGCGGAACGCCGAGTTCACCACGATGTCGAGTCCGCCGAACGCGGCCACGGCCTCGGCACAGACGTGCGCGCAGGCCTCGGGGTCGACGACGTTCGTCGGCACGCCGACGGCCCGACCGCCGATCGCCTCGATGTCGGCCCGCACCTCGGCGAGCCGGTCGGCGTTGCGGGCGGCGAGGGCCACCGCCGCGCCCTCCCGGGCCAGGGCCAGCGCGGTCGCCCGTCCGAAGCCCGGGCCCACGCCCGAGACGACCGCCACCTTGCCTTCGAGCAGACCCATCGTTCCCCCACCTCGGACCGGTTCGGCGTGGCACCGGCACGCCCGTTCCTGCGAGAGTGTCCCACCGACGGGCCGCTCCGCAATTCCCGATGGGGGTCGAAGGTGTTCAAGGTCATCGCGTTCGTGAAGCGCAGCCCCGGGCTCGACATCGACGAGTTCCACGCCCGCTGGCGGGGTCGCCACGCCGAGCTCATCCGCAACAGCCCGGCCGCCGAGCGGGCGCTCGTCCGCTACGAGCAGTCGCACCGCTCCCTCAAGGACTACCACCACGACGACTGCATCTACGACGGTGCGGCCGTGCAGTGGTACCGGGATTGGGACTCCTTCATCGCCATGGTCTCGGACGCCGAGTACCAGGCGACGGTCGGGGTCGACGAGCGCGAACTCTTCGACCAGGACGCCATGCTCGTCGTGTTCACCGAGGTCGAGGACGTCATCGTGCCCCGACCCGCCGACCTCACCGCGCCCTACACTCGCCTCGTGTGCGCCGTGCGCCGCAGGCCGGGCATGGACATCGACGAGTTCCACACCTACTGGCTCGAGCAGCACGGCCCGCTCAACCGCGACGACGCCGACATCCGTGCGTTCTTCCTCGCGTACGAGCAGAACCACCGGCTGCGCTCCGACTACGACCGCCCGGGCTGCGACATCGACGGCGTGACCATCCAGACCTTCGAGAGCGCGTCGAGGTTCTTCGAGATGGCGATGGACCCGATCTACGAGGCCCGCGTCCACCCGGACGAGCTGAAGTTCCTCGCCCGCGACGACCTGATCTGGATGCTCACCGACGCCGAGGACGTCATCCTCGACCGCACCTGAGAACGTTCGATCGCGCCGCAGGCGCTCCGACGGCTCGCAGCCGGCGTTCGGTCCCTAGAGGCAGAGTTCGGCCATGGTGCGCAGCGTGTTCGCGTCGCCGTAGATCTGGAGCTGCGTCACGCAGGTCTCGCGCCACGCCTCGAGGTCGTCCCGGATCTTCTCCTTCGGACCGATGAGCGAGGTCTCCTCGATGAGCGACATCGGGATGGCGGCCGCGGCCTCGTCCTTCCTCCCCTCGAGGTAGAGCTCCTGGATCCTCTTGGACTCCGCCTCGTAGCCCATCCGCGAGAACACGTTGGCGTGGAAGTTCATGTCCTTTGCGCCCATGCCGCCGATGTAGAGCGCGAGCACCGGTCGCAGGAACGACGCGGCCTCCTCGACGTCGTCGTGGATGATGACCGGCACCGTGGCCGCGACCTCGAAGTCGTCGAACGACCGCCGCGCGCCCGGACGGGCGAAGCCCTCGGCCAGCGCGTCCCGGTAGAAGCCGTCGACCCGGGGCGACAGGTAGATCGCGATCCAGCCGTCGGCGATCTCGGCCGAGAGGGCGACGTTCTTCGGGCCCTCTGCGGCGAGGTAGATCGGGAGGTCCTCCCGTAGCGGGTGCGTGATCGAGCGCACCGGCTTCCCGAGGCCCGTGCCGCCGGGGTACGGCAGCGTGTACTGGTTGCCGTCGAACTCGAGCCGCTCCTTGCGGGCGAGGATCCGCCGGATGATCTCGACGTACTCGCGGGTCCGCTCGAGCGGCTTCGAGTAGTTCTGGCCGTACCAGCCCTCCACCACCTGCGGCCCCGAGGCCCCGAGCCCGAGCACGAAGCGCCCGTTCGAGAGGTGGTCCATCGTGATCGCCGCCATCGCGGTGGCGGTGGGCTGGCGGGCCGACATCTGGATGATCGACGTGCCGAGCTGGATGCGCGAGGTCTGCGCACCCCACCACGCGAGCGGGGTGAGTGCGTCGGAGCCGTAGGCCTCCGCGGTCCAGACCGTCTCGTACCCGAGGCGCTCGGCCTCGAGGATCAGCTCCGGGGTCCCGACGGGCATGCCGGCGCCCCAGTACCCCACCATGAACCCGAGCTTCATCGACTTCGTCATGGCGCAGGACCCTACCGCCGGGTCCGGGCGGGCCCGGGACCCCGGACCTCCGCCACCGGCACCCGTGCCGGCCCTCAGATCCCGGGCACGAACCGAGCCGCGGCCGCCACCCGATCGCCGACGAGGAACCAGACCCGGGGAGCGTCGTCGGTCGAGACCACGAGGTCCGCCCGCTCGCCCCACGCGATGCCGTCGCGGAACTCCATGGTCGCCCGACCGAGGGCACCGGGGCCGAGCGTCCCGTCGAGCAGCCCCTCGACCGCCGACCAGTAGACCGCGTTGTTCACGTGCCCGTAGGCGTCGAAGTCCGTGACCCGGGAGGGCCACGGCTCCCGCAGCCCGCCGGCGGGCGGCGCGGACAGTCGTAGCTTCGCGTCGACCCGGCGCTGGGCGGCCTCGCCCCACCTCGCCACCTCGTCGCGGTGGAGTCGCACGGGCGTGAACGTCTCGGGCGACACCGCGGCCCAGATCGTGGCGGCCTCCGCGACGAGCGCGCCGGATTCCGTCGTCACCCGCGTCCGACGTTCGGCCCACGCCGCACCGTGGCCGCTCGCCCAGGTCGTGATCGAGAGCGGGGTCAGCGCACGCGGCCGCGCCCGCACCTCGAGATCGATGCGTCGGACGAGCCACGCGACGCGCTCGTCACCGCCCCGGGCCCGCCCGGCGTCGCCTGCGATGTCCTGCAGGAAGCCGACGAGCGCGTCGAGGCGCAGTGCACCCGTGCGGTCGCAGTCGCCGAGGTGGGGGATCCGGCCGGTCGATCGGGCCCCGGCGGGCGGTGCGGTCCAGCCGTCCACCGGAACCCGCTCAGGCGACGACGGCGAGGAGACGGTCGAGTTCGTCGAGGTCGCCGCTCGTGGGCACGAGCACGAACTCCTCGCACCCCGCCTCCTCGAGTCCGGCGATCGCGTCACGTAGGGCCCCGGCGTCCGAGAGGCGACAGAGGTCGGCCATCGAACGCGCGACCTCCGGTCCGAAGGTCGACAGGTACTCGGAGGCGTACCGGTGGAGGCGCTCGGCGCCGTCGTCCGCAAGCGAGTACCAGGACGAGGTCGTGAGCGAGGGCGCCGTCGTGCGTCCGGCCTCAATCCACGCGGCCTGCACCGCAACGAAGGTCGCGCGCACCTCGTCGGGATCCGGTCCGAGACTGAACCCAGCGATGCCGTCGGCCCACTTCGCGCTGCGGGCGAGCGACTTCGGGCCCATCGACGACGTGAGGATCGGAGGCCCGCCCGCCTGCACCGGGGTCGGGCCGATCGGCGGCACGCCGTCGATCACCGACTCCCCCCGCCAGATGCGCCGCATCTCGTCGACCTGCTCGTCGAGCCGGGCGAACCGGTTGCGGAACGGGGTGGAGAGCGCGTCGTAGTCCTGCTCCCTCCCGCCGACTCCGACCCCGAGCGTGAACCGGCCGCCGGAGAGCACGTCGATCGTGGCGACCTGCTTCGCGATGCGCACCGTGTCGTGCGTCGGGACGACGGCGACGGTCGCCGCGATCCGCACCCGTTCCGTGGCCGCCGCGGCGAACGCGAGGGTCGCGAACATCTCGTGGCTGTGGAACGCGGTGCGCTCCCCCACGGCGATGGTCGTGAACGGACCGTCGTCGATCCGTCGGCACCACTCGAGCGTCGTCGCGCGGTCGGTGCCCGCGACGAACGACGGCAGCGTGAGGCCGAGATCCACGGACGGGTCAGGCGTTCTTCGGGGTCTCGCGGAAGGCCTTGCCCTTGTAGGGGTCGGGCTCCTTCGGGAGACCGAGCGCCCGCTCCCCGATGATGTTGCGCTGCACCTGGTCGGTGCCGCCGTAGATTGCAGGACCGGGCGAGAACACCACGGCCTCCTGCACGGCGCCCTCGGTCGGCGCGTCGTCGCCGTAGAGGAACATGTCGGGCCCCATGATCTTCGTGGCCACGTCGCGGTGGAGGCGCAGCATCTCTGACATCGAGAGCTTGGCGACGTTCGGGAGTCCGGCGGTCACGTTGCCGCCGCGCATGCGCAGCGAGGTGTACCGACCGATGGTCTGCATGCTCCAGAGCTTCGCGAGCCCCTGACGGACGATCGGGTCCTTCGCCTTGCCCTTCTGCTGGGCGAGGCGGATGAGCGAACCGGCGAGCCCGCCGGGCGCCGAGGAGGCCCCGGTGTTGCCCGACCGACGGGAGTTGACGTAGTCGCCGACCCGCTGGTCGAGGTTGCCCGCGATCGGGCCGGGGAACGCCCCGCCCCCCGCACCGGAACCGCCGGAGCCGAGACCGGCCCGCTCGGCCGCCAGCGTGGTGTTCGCCGCGGCCCACCCGTTGTTGAGGCCGCCGAGGATGTCGGACTCCTTCACGCGGGCGCCCTCGATGAACACCTCGTTGAAGAGCGCACGGCCCGTCATCTCGCGCAGCGGTCGCACCGTGACACCGGGCTGATCCATCTCGAACCGGAAGTACGTGATGCCCGCGTGCTTGGGCGCCTCCGGGTCGGTCCGGGCGAGGAGCATCCCGAGGTTGGTGAGCTGGGCGGTGGAGGTCCAGACCTTCTGGCCCTCGATGATCCACTCGTCGCCGTCACGCGTCGCCTTGCAGAGCATGCCGGCGAGGTCCGAGCCCGCACCGGGCTCCGAGAACAGCTGGCACCACGCGTCCTGGCCGCTGATGATCCGGAACAGCCAGTCGCGCTGCTGCGCCTCGTCGCCGTGCATGACGATCGTCGGGGCCGTGAGGAGGTAGCCGAGGCCGGACGGCGGACCGACCGCACCGGCCGCGGCGATCTCCTCGTTCACCACGTTGGCGAGGGCCTGGTTGTACCCCCGCCCGTAGCAGTGCTCGGGGAACTTCGGCGCGCCGTAGCCGGAGAGCGTCAGGCGCTCCCACCACTGCCCGACGGTGATCTCCGGGTCCCAGTTCTCGGCCAGCCAGGCCTTGACCTCGCTGCGCACCTCGTCGACGGTCGGCATGGGTGTCTCCCTCTCCTCAGGATCCGAGGAACTCGAGTGCGCGCGCCGCGGGTCGGGCGATCACGGCCCTGCGGCCCGAACGCACGACCGGACGCTGCATGAGTTCCGGGTGCTCGACGAGGAGCGCCACCACGGCGTCCACGGTCGTGTAGTCGTCGGCGTCGAGCGCGAGCTCGCCGAACCGCTTGTCCTTGCGGACCAGATCGGCGGGCGGATCGACGAGCTGGCCGAGCAGGGTGCGCAGGGCGGCCTCGTCGAGGGGAGCCCTGAGGTACTGCACCACGTCCACCTCGACCCCGGCACCGCTGAGCGACTCGAGCACCGTGCGCGAGGTCCCGCAGCTGGGGTTGTGGAGGACGGTCGGCTTCGCCACGAGCGAGAACCTACCGGGTCGATGCCCACGGGGGCCGGGTCGGCGCCACCCCGGGCTGTGGCGTCGGTCACGGGCGTCGGCCGTCGGACGCCCCGGCTCCGTAGTTAGCCTGTAGGCACCAATCCCCCGACCCACGATGCCGGAGCACACGATGACCGAGACCACCCACCCGGAGCGCCTCTACCTCGGTCGCGAGGACGTCAACGACATCGAGTCGATCCTCCGGGACGACGAGCGGTCCTTCGGGACCGAATCCCACTCGGTCACCACCCGGGGCGACGCCGTGTTCACCTGGGACTACGAGCGCAGCCGGCCCGGCCTCTCCAAGCTCTACGAGAAGGCCAAGCACTCGATGTGGAACGGGGAGACCGACCTCGACTGGTCGATCGACGTCGACGTCGAGAAGGTCGCCCGGGAGATGGCGGGCGCGGTGCTGCAGTTCCGCACCACGATGATGTCGATCGACGACTCCCCCGTCCGGAAGTGGGGCGAGGCGGAGTGGACCCGGTTCGAGATCGAGGCGTTCAACTGGCGGATGAGCCAGTTCCTCCACGGGGAGCAGGGCGCACTCGTCTGCACCTCGAAGATCGTCGTGACGACACCGTGGATCGACGCCAAGTACTACGCGGCGGCTCAGGTCATGGACGAGGCCCGCCACGTCGAGGTGTTCGCGAAGTACCTCAACACCAAGCTCGGCGGCTCGTACCCGGTCAACGCGAACCTCCAGATGCTCATCGACGACATCCTCGGCGACAGCCGCTGGGACATGACCTACATGGGCATGCAGATCATGATCGAAGGCCTCGCCCTCGCCGCCTTCGGGTTCATGCACCAGATCACCGAGGAACCGCTCCTCAAGAACCTGCTGCGCTACGTCATGTCCGACGAGGCCCGCCACGTCGCCTTCGGCGTGCTCTCCCTGCAGGAGTTGTACGCCGGCCTCGAAGCCAAGGAGATCCGGGAGCGCCAGGAGTTCGCCTTCGAGGCGGCGATCCGCATGCGGGACCGACTCATGATGCACGCCGTGTGGGAGACGATGGGTGTCGACCGCCGGGCCTACACGGAGATGCTCTTCCGGGTCCGCAGCCAGGGCACGAACCCGTTCCAGTCCGCCCTGTTCTCGAAGATCGTACCGAACTGCAAGAAGCTCGGACTCCTCGACGCCGGCGACGGCTGGCTGCGGGAGAAGTTCACCGAGATCGGCGTGATCCAGTTCGAGGACTGGGCCGACACCGGCGAGGAGTACGAGCTCCTCGACGAGTTGGCGAAGGACCGCGCCGCCGCCACCGCGTGAACCCGGGGCGCTCAGCGCTCCGGAGCGTCACCGGTCAGCCCGCGGACCGGTCCCCCCAGTCGATCTCGGGGCGACCCGTCGCATCGGCGAGGCGTTCGAGGTACTCGGCGCGCGGGATCTCCACGACCCCCATCGACATCAGGTGCGGGGTCGCCCACTGCACGTCGAAGAGCACGCCCCCTCCCGCGCTCACCCGCGCCGCCGCCTCGACGAGCGCGACCTTCGACGCGTCGTTGACCCGGTGGAACATCGACTCGCCCGCGAAGAGCCCGCCGACCGAGACGCCGTAGAGTCCGCCCACGAGATCGCCCTCGTCCCACACCTCGACCGAGTGCGCCCAGCCGAGTTCGTGGAGGCGGGTGTAGGCCTCGACGATCGGGGCGGTGATCCAGTCCCCGTCCTCCCGGCCCGTGGCGCACCCGAGCACCACCTCGTGGAACGCGCGGTCGACGGTCACCTCGAACCGGCGGCGGGATCGCCGCAGCGACCGACTCACGTGCACGCGGTCGAGCGGCAGCACCCCGCGGGGATCCGGCGAGAACCACGCGAGCCGACGGCGCCCGACCGGCATCGGGAAGAGCCCGGTCCGGTACGCGGACAGCAGGGTGCCCGGAGCGAGATCGGCGCCCGTGCCGACGACGTCGTGGTCGTCCGCGCCCGCCGGGTCCGGCCAGGCCCACGAGCACGGCGGCGGCTCGATCGGCATCGGACCGATGGGGCCGGCGGCGGGGATCAGATCGACAACGGGGCGGGCAGGGCGGTCTCGCCCATGAGCCACGCGTCGACCGACGCCGCGCACGAACGGCCCTCGGCGATGGCCCAGACGATGAGGCTCTGACCCCGACCCATGTCGCCGCAGACGAACACGCCGTCGACGTTCGTGGCCCACGCCGAGTCGCGGGCGACGTTGCCCCGCGGGTCGTACTCGACGCCGAGGGCCTCGAGGAGACCGTCCCGCTGGGGACCCACGAAGCCCATCGCGAGGAGGGCGAGGTCACAGGGCAGCTCGAAGTCCGAGCCCTCGACCTTCTCGAAGGACATGCGCCCGTCGACGACCTTCTGCTCGACCTCGTGGGCGCGCAGCGCGACGACGCGACCGGACTCGTCGCCGGTGAAGCACTCCGTGTTCACCGAGAAGACGCGCTCGCCGCCCTCCTCGTGCGCCGAGGAGGTGCGGAACATGAGCGGCCACTGCGGCCACGGTGTGCTCTCCGCCCGGGTGTCCGGCGGCCGGGGCATGATCTCGAACTGGTGCACCGACGCCGCACCGTGCCGGTGGGACGTACCGAGGCAGTCGGCCCCGGTGTCACCGCCGCCGATGATCACGACGTGCTTGCCCTTCGCCGAGTCCGGGTGGTCGTCGAGATCGCCCTCCTGGACCTTGTTGGCGAGGGGCAGGAACTCCATGGCCTGCATGATGCCGTCGAGTTCACGACCCGGGATCGGCAGGTCACGGGCGATCGTCGCGCCCCCGGCGAGGACGATGGCGTCGAACTCCTTGCGCAGCGCCTCCACCGAGACGTCGACGCCGACGTTCGTGTTCGGCCTGAAGTCGGTGCCCTCGAGCCGCATCTGCTCGAGGCGTCGGTCGAGGAAGCGCTTCTCCATCTTGAACTCGGGGATGCCGTAGCGCAGCAGGCCGCCGATGCGGTCCGCCCGCTCGAACACGACCACGTCGTGGCCGGCCCGGGTGAGCTGCTGGGCGACGGCGAGCCCCGACGGCCCGGAGCCGACGACGGCGATCCGGCGACCCGTCCGCACGCTCGGGAGCACCGGCGTGATCCAGCCCTCGTCCCACGCGCGGTCGATGATCGAGACCTCGACCTGCTTGATGCTCACCGGATCCGCGTTGATGCCGAGGACGCACGCGGCCTCGCACGGCGCGGGGCAGAGCCGCCCGGTGAACTCCGGGAAGTTGTTCGTCGCGTGCAGGCGGTCGATCGCCTCCCGCCAGTCGTCGCGGTACGCGAGGTCGTTCCACTCCGGGATGAGGTTCCCGAGCGGGCAGCCGTTGTGGCAGAACGGGATGCCGCAGTCCATGCATCGGGCCGCCTGCGTCCGCAGGGACTCGACGGGGAACGGCTCGTACACCTCCTTCCAGTCCTTGAGTCGCAGCTCGACCGGACGGCGCTGGGGGCCGCTGCGGTCGTACTTCAGGAACCCGGTCGCCTCACCCATGTCCTCGCCTCCCTCAGACCCGCGAGGCGGCCATGATGGCCTCCTCGACCGTCAGGCCGCGCTCCTCAGCGGTCCTCGCCGCGTCGAGCACCCGCTTGTAGTCCTGCGGCATCACCTTGACGAACCGCTCGACCTCGTTGTGCCAGTCGTCGAGGATCCGACGGGCCACGGCCGAGTCGGTCTCGTCGAGGTGGGCCTGGATCGTGTCGCGCAACCACTCCACATCGTCCTCGTCGAGCGGGTCGAGGTCGACCATCTCCCGGTTGAGGCGCGTGAAGAAATCGCCCTCGGCGTCGTGGATGAACGCGATGCCTCCGGACATGCCGGCACCGAAGTTCCGACCGGTCCGACCGAGCACCACCACACGCCCGCCCGTCATGTACTCGCACCCGTGGTCGCCGACACCCTCGACGACCGCGGTCGCGCCGGAGTTCCGGACGCAGAATCGCTCACCCACCACTCCCCGGAGGTACGCCTCGCCCCCGGTGGCGCCGTACAGGATCACGTTGCCAGCGATGATGTTCTCCTCGGCGACGAACGACGCGCCGCGTGCGGGACGGACGACGATCCGGCCGCCCGAGAGCCCCTTGCCGACGTAGTCGTTGGCGTCGCCCTCGAGCCGCAGCGTGATGCCCTTGGGGACGAACGCACCGAAGGACTGGCCCGCCGACCCGGTGAAGTCGATGCTGATCGTCCCGTCGGGCAGCCCGGCTCCGCCGTACCGCTTGGTGAGCTCGTGGCCGAGCATCGTGCCGACCGTGCGGTTGACGTTGCGGACCTCCATCGGGACCCGCACCGCCTCGCCCCGTTCGAGCGCCGGGGCCGCGGCCTCGATGAGCCGGACGTCGAGCGCCCGGTCGAGCCCGTGATCCTGGGTCTTCGTGCACCGTCGGTCCTGGACGGCCTCGTCGAACTCCGGCACGTGGAGGATCGGCGACAGGTCGAGGCCCGCGGTCTTCCAGTGCTCGACCGCGTCGTCGGTGTCGATGAGCTCGGCGTGCCCGATCGCCTCCTCGAGGCTCCGGAACCCGAGCTCGGCGAGGTACTCGCGGACCTCCTCGGCGATGTATTCGAAGAAGTTCACGACGAACTCCGGCCGACCGGTGAACCGCTTGCGGAGTTCGGGGTTCTGCGTGGCCACGCCGACCGGGCAGGTGTCGAGGTGGCAGACGCGCATCATCACGCAGCCGCTCACCACGAGCGGAGCGGTGGCGAAGCCGTACTCCTCGGCGCCGAGCAGCGCGGCGATCACGACGTCACGACCGGTCTTGAGCTGACCGTCGGTCTGCACGACGATCCGGTCACGCAGGCCGTTGAGGAGCAGCGTCTGCTGGGTCTCGGCGAGCCCGAGCTCCCACGGCGCACCCGCGTGCTTCACCGAGGTGAGCGGCGACGCGCCCGTACCACCGTCGTGCCCGGAGATGAGCACGACGTCGGCGTGCGCCTTCGCCACCCCGGCCGCGACCGTCCCGACGCCGACCTCGGCCACCAGCTTCACGTGGATCCGGGCCGCGGGGTTCGAGTTCTTGAGATCGTGGATGAGTTGGGCGAGATCCTCGATCGAGTAGATGTCGTGGTGCGGCGGGGGCGAGATGAGCCCGACGCCCGGCGTCGAGTGCCGGGTCCTCGCGATCCACGGGTACACCTTGTGCCCCGGGAGCTGACCACCCTCGCCGGGCTTGGCCCCCTGGGCCATCTTGATCTGGATGTCATCGGCGTTGACCAGGTACTCGCTCGTCACGCCGAACCGGCCCGAGGCCACCTGCTTGATCGACGACCGCCGCAGGTCACCGTTGGCGTCGGGGGTGAAGCGCTCGGCGTCCTCGCCACCCTCCCCCGTGTTCGACTTCGCGCCGAGACGGTTCATGGCGATGGCCAGCGTCTCGTGGGCCTCGGCCGAGATGGAGCCGTAGGACATGGCGCCGGTCGAGAACCGCTGCACGATCGACGCGACCGGCTCGACCTCCTCGATCGGGACCGCCGGACGCGAACCGACCCGGAGACGGAACAGCCCGCGCAGGGTCGCCAGTCGCTTCGACTGGTCGTCGACGAGACGCGTGTACTCCTTGAACACGTCGTACCGACCGGTCCGCGTGGCGTGCTGGAGCCGGAACACGGTGTCCGGGTTGAAGAGGTGGTACTCGCCCTCGCGCCGCCACTGGTACTCGCCGCCCACCTCGAGGGTGCGGTGTGCGAGCTCCTCCGGGCGGTCCGGGAACGCGAGGGCATGGCGCGTCGCCACCTCGGCCGCGATCGTGTCGAGGCCGATGCCCCCGAGCCGGCTCGTCGTACCGGTGAAGTACTCGTCGATGATCTCGTCGCCGAGGCCGATCGCCTCGAACACCTGCGCGCCGGTGTACGACGCGACGGTCGAGATCCCCATCTTCGACATGATCTTGAGGATGCCCTTGCCCGCGGCCTTGACGTACTGCTTGGCCGCCTTGCGGGGCGTGAGCGCGATGTGGCCCTCGGCGATCATGTCCCGGAGTGCGTCGAACACCAGGTACGGGTTCACCGCAGCGGCGCCGAACCCGATGAGCAGCGCGTGGTGGTGCACCTCGCGGGCCTCACCGGTCTCGACGATGAGGCCGACCTGCGTCCGGGTCTTCTCTCGGATCAGGTGGTGGTGGACCGCCGCGGTCGCGAGCAGGGCCGGGATCGGCGCGTGCTCGTGGTCCGCGTAGCGGTCGCTCAGGATGATGAGGTTGGCGCCCCCCGCGATGGCGTCGCTGGCCTGGTGCCGCACCTTCTCGATGGCGATGCGCAGCGCGTTGCCACCCCCCACGACCGGGTAGAGGATGTCGATGGTGACCGGCTTGAAGCCCTCGACGCCGCCCTCCTCGTCGATGTAGCGGAGCTTGGCGAGGTCCTCGTTGTCGATGATCGGGTGCGGCAGCACGATCTGCCGGCACGACTCGGGACCGGGCGCGAGCAGGTTGGACTCCGGACCGAGGGTGCCGCCGATGGATGTGACGAGCTCCTCGCGGATCGCGTCGAGCGGCGGGTTCGTCACCTGCGCGAAGAGCTGCTGGAAGTAGTCGTAGAGCATGCGGGGTCGGTCCGAGAGCACCGCGATCGGGGTGTCGGTGCCCATCGAACCGATGGCCTCCGCCCCGGTCCGGGCCATCGGGCCGACGAGGACGCGCATCTCCTCCTGGGTGTACCCGAACAGGCGCTGCTGGGCCACGGCGGTGGCGTGGACCGGGGTCAGCGCCACCCGGGGCGGCAGGTCGTCGAGGTGCACGAGCCCCGCATCGAGCCACTCGCGGTACGGCGCCGCCGCGGCCAACCCGGCCTTGATCTCCTCGTCCTCGATGATGCGACCCTGGGCCGTGTCGACGAGGAACATCCGGCCGGGCTCGAGCCGTCGCTTCGAGACCACCGCGGCCGGGTCGATGTCGAGCACCCCGACCTCGGACGCCATGACGACGAGCCCGTCGGCCGTGACCCAGATGCGCGACGGGCGCAGACCGTTGCGATCGAGCACTGCGCCGATGACCGTGCCGTCGGTGAACGCGATGTCGGCCGGGCCGTCCCACGGCTCCATCACCGAGGCGTGGAACCGGTAGAAGGCGCGCTTCTCCGGGCTCATCGACTCGTGGTTCTCCCAGGCCTCGGGGATCATCATGAGCACGGCGTGCGGCAGCGAACGGCCACCGAGATGGAGGAGTTCGAGCACCTCGTCGAACGAGGCGGAGTCCGAGCCCGCGGGGTCGCAGATCGGGAAGATGCGCCCGAGGTCACCGGGCAGCACGTCGGACGCGAGCAGCGCCTCACGCGCCCGCATCCAGTTGCGGTTGCCCTTGAGGGTGTTGATCTCGCCGTTGTGCGCGATGAACCGGTACGGATGGGCGAGCGGCCAGGACGGGAACGTGTTCGTGGAGAAGCGAGAGTGCACGAGTGCGATCGCGCTCTCGACCCGCTCATCGTCGAGTTCCGGGTAGAACTCGCGCAGCTGCGGGGTGGTGAGCATGCCCTTGTAGGTGATCGTGCGGGGCGAGAGGCTCGGGAAGTACACCCGCTCCCCCGTCGCCGAGGCCACCTCGTGCTCGATCCGCTTGCGCGCCATGAACACCCGGCGCTCGAGGTCGAGGCCCGTCAGACCGGCGCCCGCGATGAAGACCTGCCGGAACGACGGCATCGCGGCCCGGGCCGTGGCCCCGATCATCGAGTCGACCGTCGCGACCTCGCGCCAGCCGAGGACCTCGAGGCCCTCCTCGGCCACGATCGCCTCGACCGCCTTCGCCGCGACGTCGGCCTCGGCCGGGTCGGCGGGCAGGAACCCGATGCCGGTCGCGTAGGAGCCCACCGGAGGCAGATCGAAGCCCACGACGGCTCGGTAGAAGGCGTCGGGCACCTGGATGAGCAGCCCGGCGCCGTCACCGGTGTTGGTCTCGCAGCCGGAGGCGCCCCGGTGCTCGAGGTTGCACAGGGCGGTGATGCCCTGCTCGACGAGGCGGTGGGACCGGCGACCGTGCAGGTCGACCACGAAGGCGACGCCGCAGGCGTCGTGCTCGAACGCGGGGTCGTAGAGACCCTGGCGGGGCGGGATGGCGCTGGGCATGGCGTGCTCTCGTCGTTCGTCGGGTCCCGGGCCGACATCGGCTCGAGGTTGGTGGTCACCGACGGGACGGCGTTGGCCCGCTGGAACTCTGCAGGCTAGCCGCGACCGGGGCCCCGGTTCCAAGCGTTTCGACGCTCAGCGCCCGGGACCGGCCGGCGGAACGAGGGGCCACCGGGTGCGAACGACGGTCCCTCCCCAACTGCGGAGGTCCACCGTCGTCAGGACGACGCCGGACCTCCGGAGTTCGCCGAGGCCGCGGACGACGGGATCGGGCCCGCAGGCGGGAGCTCAGGCGAGCAGCGACCGAGCGATCTGGGAGATCTGGATCTCGTCGGTGCCGCCGTAGATCTGCAGCACCTTCGCGTCGCGGCAGAGCTGCTCGACCTGGTACTCGGCCATGTAGCCGTTGCCGCCGTAGAGCTGGACGGCCTCGAGCGCGACCTCGACGGCCGCGCCCGCCGAGTAGAGCTTGCAGGCCGAGGCCTCGGCCATCGACATGCCCTTGCCCTGCGCCGAGAGCTCGATCTGGCGGAAGACGAGGTTCTGGAGGTTCATGCGGGCGACCTCCATCTTCGCGAGCTTCGCCTGGATCAGCTGGAACTCGCCGATCGGCCGGCCGAACTGCACGCGCGTGCGCGCGTACTCGGTGCAGAGCTCGAGGCACTGCGACACGATCCCGAGCGCCATCGCGGCGACGCCGGAGCGCTCCATCGAGAAGGTCGCCTTCGCACCCGACCGGCCGCCCTTGCTGGCCGCCTCCTCGCTCTCGCCCAGCAGGCGCTCGCGCTCGACGAAGACGTCTTCCAGGAAGAGCTGCCCGGTCGGCGAGGAGTGCATGCCCATCTTGCGCAGGGGCTTGGACTGGGTGAGGCCCGGCGTCCCCTTGTCGAGGACGAAGTGGAGGACCTTGCGCTCGCGGGGTTCGTTGCCCTCGT
>JBJTWK010000091.1:0-2991 GCA_046081705.1 Actinomycetes bacterium
GTGCGGGCCGCTCGACGAGACCGTGCCGGACACGGGCGGTGTGGCCCTCGTCCCAGCGTTCACCGGGCTCGGTTCGCCGTACTAGGACCCCTACGCCCGCGGCGCGATCGTGGGCATCACGCGCGGCACGACGCGCGCCCACATCGCCCGGGCCGTGGTCGAGGCGATGGCGCTGCAGACCGCCGACGTCATGACGGCGATCGACGCCGCATCCGGCACTGCGGTGGCCGAGCTGCGGGTCGACGGCGGGGCGAGCGCGATGGACCTGCTCTGCCAGTTCCAGGCCGACCTGCTCGGTGTGACGGTCCGCCGACCCGCCGAGCAGGGTACGACCGCGCTCGGCGCGGCCTACCTCGCCGGGATCGCCGAGGGCGTGTGGGGCTCCCCCGCCGAGGCCGCAGCGGCGTGGCGCGAGGAGCGGACCTTCACCCCGGCGATGGACGCCGCCGAGGTGGCGACCCGGCTCGCGACCTGGGCGCGGGCGGTGGAACGTTCGCGGGACTGGGACCACCACGTCGTCACCGACTGATCCGGGACCCGACGCGACGGCGGACGCGACGACGGACGAGACCGCGGAACCGGCCGCGGGCGGACCCGGCGGTCGACCGGCCTGCGACACACCGGACGTGCCGCCCGTCGACCCGGCCCGTCGCGGCCCGGACCGCAGGAGATGCGCCCGTGCGAGTCGCCCCGTGCACGCCCTCGACGCGCAACGGCCAACGCGTCGGGGTCAGGATGCGACGGCGTGCGGCACCGTCGAGGCGATCGGCACCGCCGGCTCCGGCACGTCGTGCGCGCCCGGCGCGGCCGCCGACCCGCTCCCCGAGGCCATGTACACGTCGACGTACTCGTACCCGGAGAGTTCGCAGATCTCGAACATGACCTCGTCGGTGATCTGGCGGAGGACGAGGCGGTCCTCGGCCCGGTCCGCGTAGTTCGCCGGGTCGATCGGGCGCCCGAAGTTGATCTCGACCCGACGGAACAGGCGCGGGAGCCTGCGGTCGGTCGGCTGGATCTCGTCGGTGCCCACGAGGCCGCAGGGCACGATCGGCGCGCCGGTGCGCAACGAGATGCGCGCCACCCCGGTGCGGCCCTTGTGGAGGAGGCCGTCGCGGGTCCGGGTGCCCTCCGGGTAGATGCCGAACACCTCACCCCGGTCGAGCACATCGGCCGCGGAGTCGAGGGCGCGCTCGCTCGCGCTCCCACCCTCGCGCCGGATCGGGATCTGCCCGACCGCCCGGAAGAACCACGCCGTGCGCGGGTCGTCGAAGTAGTCGGCCTTCGCCACGAAGGTCACCCGCCGCGGCACGACGAGCGGGATGAACAGCGAGTCGATGAAGGACCGGTGGTTGGCCGCCACGATCACGGGGCCGCTCGTCGGCAGGTGCTCACCCCCGGTGACGCGGACCCGGAACACGAGACGCATGATCGGCGTGAGGATCGTCTTGAGCACCCAGTACGCCACGTCCCACCTCCCCCGGGTCCGTCGTCGTGCGCCGACCGCGTCGAGCGGCGGGCGTTCTGCTCGGGACACTACGCGTCCGCGCCGGGGCCGTCAGCGGGTCGCGACGCGATGGCGCCGGCCACCGCGGTCGCTCCCTCGGATCCCCGTGCGGGTGCCGACCGCCTGACCCTCGCTCGGGTCAGCCGGTCCAGAGATTCGGCCAGCGTTCCTCGAAAGAGAGTGGCGGGGGTTGGTTCGGTCTCGTTGTCGGGTGCCACGCCCAGTGGGGGCGTCCCCGGTCGTCCTCCCAACGTTCCAGGATCGCCTTCCCGGCGGTCTTCTGGCGGTGGTGCTCGCAGCAGAGGCGGGCGAGGTTCTCCTCGTCGGTGCGACCACCCTGGGCGAAGGGGATCCGGTGGTCGATCTCGAGGTTCCACGACACATCACAGCCCGGCACCACACAGGTGCGGTCACGGTCGAGAATCACCCGCTTGAGGCGGGGCGGGATCGAACGGGTGGTGCTGCTGATCTTCTTCACCACCCCGCCATCGACGAGGAGGACTCGCAGGATCGAGTCGCTCGCGAGGCGTTGGGCCTCGGCGACCGGGATCGGTCCGAGCCCCTCGATCTCGCAGACCTCGTCGCCCTCGACGCGGCCCCGGACGAGTGCGGCGTGGTCCACGCGCACCTCGACGAGTGCGAGCGGTCCGGAACGCTCGGTACTGCGACGGGTCGTTCCGTCGGTGACGAGCTCGTCATCGGCTCGACCGTGTTCGCCATCGTCGGCGTGAGGGCCGGATCCCGTGCCACCGACGACGCCCGTGCTCGCGCCAGCAGTCGCGCCGTGGCACCGACCGGTGCCGGCACTCGCCTGCGCCCCCGCGCCGCGCACTCCGCGCACGCCGCCGTGGCGGGCGTCCTCGCACATGGCGACGAGTCCGTCCGCGAGGTAGGTGCTGTAGTGGGCCCAGACCCCGGTGCCGCGGGCGGTCTCGAACTCGATCTTCGCGTAGTGCTCGAGCGCCTCGACGACCTTCGCACCCGCGACCTTCGTCAACCGCGCTTCGAGGCAGAACGCGCCGTCGCGGGCGACGTGGTGACGCACGAACCGGGTCCTGTGGACCCGGTCCTGCTCGGCCTGCCCGTGATCCGACGCCCGGGCCACGACCCGGTCGGTCTCGGCCTTGAGGGCCTTCACCGTCCCCGACAGTGAGTGCAGGAGCAGGTGCCGCTCCGCATGCGGATCCGCCGCAGCACCGCGGGCGACCTCGACGGCCTGGGTGTGCGAGATCGTGCCGTTCGTGAGGGCCCTGGCGGTCTCCGGCATCCGACCCAGGCGCTCACCGAGCTGGACCTCCTCGATCGCCTCACCCCACGACGCCCCCGTCTCCTGGGCGACCCACGATTCGGCCGACGTGTGGACCCCGTCGTCCCAGGCCTGCTTGCGGGAGATCTCCCCGATCCCGAGGGCCTTCGCCCCGGCGGCCTTGCGTTCGATGCGTTCGATGCTCCGCACGAACGACCGCAGACCCGGTGCACTCATGCAC
>JBJTWK010000092.1:0-6249 GCA_046081705.1 Actinomycetes bacterium
GGGCTGCCCGTGCTGGCCCGCCCGCTCGGGGTTGTCCCCGCCCCCCCCCCTTCCCCTCCCCCCCCCCCCCCCCTCCCCCCCCCCCCTCCCCCCCCCCCCCCCTCCCCCGACCCGTGTTCCGTTCCCACTTCGGCACAGCGACCGTCGCGCTCGTCGCGTCGCTCATCGTCCTCGCCCTCACCTGGAGCGCGATCGCGACGTTCGATGAGACCCTGCGCATCACCGCCCGCGCCCACCTCCCGGTCCACCTGATCGAGTGGACCCTGTGCGCTGCGACCCTCGCTGTGCCCTACGCCGGGCTCCGAGCGTTCCTCCGGGCCCGGCGGGCACGCGCCCTCGCGGCCCGGGGTGATCTCCCGGCCGCCCGCGTCGCCGCCGAGGACGCCCGCGACGCGATGTGGTACGTGCTGGGCCTCGGCCTGACCGCGCTCATCGTCGCGTTCGGCGCCTACCTCCTCGCAGCCAACGACGGCGCGCTCCGCCGCGTCATGTTCGACTGGGACTACATGTGGCGCGGGCGCACCGCGCTCATCCGCGGCTTCTGGCTCAACGTCAAGATCTTCGTCGTCGCCCAGGTGCTCGTGCTCGTCTGGGCCCTCGTCGTGGCGGTCGTGCGCATGCTCCCCGGTCGGGCCTGCGCACCGGTCCGGTGGCTGGCGATCGTCTATACCGACGTGTTCCGCGGGGTCCCGGCGATCATCGTGATCTACCTCATCGTGCTCGGGTTCGGACTCGCCGAGGTGCCGGGATTCGCGTCGATGTCCAAGGACGGCCAGATCTTCTGGCTCGCCGTCCTCGCGTTGACCCTCGTCTACGGCGCCTACGTGGCCGAGGTCTACCGGGCCGGGCTCGAGAGCATCCACTGGAGCCAGACCGCTGCGGCGCGCTCGCTCGGGCTCTCGCAGTGGCAGACCCTCCGCCACGTCGTGATCCCCCAGGCCGTCCGCCGGGTCCTCCCGCCCCTCCTCAACGACGCCGTCGCGCTCCAGAAGGACACCGCGCTCGTCTCGATCGTCGGGGTGGTCGAGGTCCTCGGTGCCGCCCAGTTGCTGAAGAACCGGTACTTCAACCTCTCACCCGTGTTCGGCTCGGCGATCTTCTTCCTCATCATCACGATCCCGTTCACACGTCTCGTCGACTGGCTCATGAGCCGGGACAAGCGCCGCACTCTCGGGGGCCAGGCGTGAGCTTCATCGAGATCGACGATGTCCAGAAGTGGTTCGGCGATCACCACGTGCTCCGCGGCGTGTCGCTCGACGTCGAACTGCACGAGGTCGTCTGCCTCATCGGGCCGTCCGGGTGCGGCAAGAGCACGCTGCTCCGGTGCGTGAACGCCCTCGAGCCCATCCAGGGCGGGGAGATCCGCATCGACGGCGAACGGGTGACCGGGCGGGGCGTCGACATCGACGCACACCGGCAGGACGTCGGCAAGGTGTTCCAGTCCTACAACCTGTTCCCGCACATGACCGTGCTGGAGAACATCACGCTCGCACCCCGGAAGGTGCTCAAGGAGGCGCGCCGCGAGGCCGAGGCCCGGGCCATGACGCTGCTCGAGCGGATCGGGCTCGCCGAGAGGGCCTCCGACTATCCCGACCGGCTCTCGGGCGGCCAGCAGCAGCGGGTCGCGATCGTGCGCGCGCTCGCGATGCAGCCCCGTGTGCTGCTGCTCGACGAGATCACGAGTGCCCTCGACCCCGAACTCGTCGCCGAGGTCCTCAACATCGTCCGGGAACTGGCGCACGAGGGCATGACCATGCTGCTGGCGACCCACGAGATGTCGTTCGCCCGCGAGGTCGCGAACACGGTCTGCTTCCTCGAGCACGGCCGGATCGTGGAGCAGGGCCCGCCCGAGCAGATCTTCACCGCGCCCGCGAACGAGCGCACCGCCGAGTTCCTGCGGCGCGTGATCGCCGCCGGCCGTCTCTGAGGCGACGGGACGATCCGCCGACGATCAGGCCGGGGCGTCGAGCCGCTCGAGTCGGGCGGTGAAGTTGAGGTAGTCCCAGATCATCGAGTCGCCGTCGCGGCGGCGGCGCACCTCGACGGGCAGGCCGACCGGACGCAGCACGTGCACGCCGTCCTCGTAGGCGGCGACGACCGTGATCGGGGTCACGTGGTCGAACTCGGCGACGTCGTGCACGCCGTTGGCCTCGGTGCCGTCGCAGCGCATGTCGTGGACGATCCCGCTCGCCGTGACGACGAGGCGATCGCCGGCCTGTTCGATGCGCTGCTCATGTCCGAGCACCCGGTGCTCCGGATCGTCCACGCCGTCGACCGCCACCGCCATAACCCGCCAGAGGCCGCGCAGATCGGGCGCGCCCGGCACCAGCGGATCGGCGCACCCGGCGAGCACCGGGGCGGGCATCGCGCCGGTCCAGCCGCCGGTCGGCGTGTACGCGACCGGGATCTCGTCGACGGTCCGTCCCTCGGTTCCCACGCGTCCCCCCGTGTCGGTTGTGCGGATCCCTTCCGAACGGTAGGTTCTGGCACTTGGAGTGTCAATACGTACCGTCGGTGACCGACGGGTCAGGAGCGAGGACATGCACCTCGAAGTGCTGCGCAGCGACTTCCACCGCGTCCGGACGATCGACGGGGATCCCGGACCGCTGGCTCCCGGTGACGCACGGGTGACGATCGAGACCTTCGCGCTCTCCTCGAACAACATCTCCTACGCGGCCTTCGGTGACGCGCTCCGGTACTGGGAGTTCTTCCCCGCCGAGGCCGGCGCCGAGGGCGAGTCCTGGGGCCGCATCCCTGTGTGGGGGTACGCCCGGGTGACCGAGTCGGACTCCCCTGACCTCACCGTGGGCGAACGCCTCTACGGCTACTGGCCGATGGGATCGAGCCTCGACATCACCCCCGGTCGGGCCAACGACCGTGCCGTGTCCGACCTTGCGCCCCACCGCGCCGAGATGTCGAGCACCTACAGCCGGTACTCGCGCGTCGCCGCCGATCCGATGCTCGCAGCCGGACGGGAGGCGCACCAGATGCTGCTGTTCCCGCTCTTCTACACGTCGTTCCTCGCCGACGACTTCCTCGAGGACCACGACGACTTCGGCTCGGTCGTCACGATCGTCTCGAGTGCGTCGAGCAAGACCGCGATCGGCGTCGCCCATCGGGCGCGGGGCCGGGGTCGGCGCTGCGTCGGTCTCACGTCGGAGGCGAACCGCGCCTTCACCGAGGGCCTCGGCCTCTACGACCGCGTCCTCACCTACGACCGCATCACCGACCTCGCCGTCGAGCCGAGCGAGTACGTCGACCTGGCCGGCAACGCCGCGGTGACCCGAGCGGTCCACGAGCACCTCGGCGACGCGCTCACGCACTCGATGGTCGTGGGCGGCACCCACTGGGACCAGCCCGGCGACGCCGCGGGCACCCCGCTCCCCGGACCGCGGCCGGCGTTCTTCTTCGCGCCCACCCAGATCACCAAGCGGGTCCAGGAGTGGGGCCAGGAGACCATGGACCTGCGCCTCGGCGCGGCGTGGGACGACTACGCCGCGTGGTGCGACGGCTGGATCGAGTTCCGCGACTTCGTCGGGCCCGAGGCCGTCACCACCGCATTCCTCGAACTCCTCGAGGCGGGCGCCGACCCGCGCATCGGCTACATCTGCACGCTCGACCCTGCGGCGACGCCGCGCTGACACCCGGGAGACCGACGTGGAACTCACCGACCGCACCGCCGTCATCACCGGGGCCGCCTCCGGCATCGGTCTCGCGCTCACCGAGCGGCTCCTCGACGAGGGCATGGCCGTCGTGATGGCCGACGTCGAGGCGGAGCGTCTCGCAGGCGAGGCCGCCCGGCTCACCAAGGCGGGCGGCACCGTCATCGGCGTGCCGACCGACGTCTCGGACGTGGGGCAGGTCGAGGCGCTGCGGGACGCCGCCGTGGCCCGGTTCGGCACGGCGCACCTCCTCGTGAACAACGCGGGGGTCGCGGCGGGGATGCCGTCGTGGCGCACCCCGGCCGCCGTGTACGACTGGGTCGTCGGCGTCAACCTCCTCGGCGTCGCGTACGGGGTCAGCACCTTCGCGCCGATGATGGTCGAGCAGGGCGAGGGCCACATCGTGAACACCGCGTCCGAGGCGGGCCTGTCGGCGACCCCGATGCTCGGCTCGTACCACGCCACGAAGTACGGCGTGGTCGGGCTCACCGAGGCGTTGTCGATGGAGCTCGACGGCACCGGTGTGGGGGTGTCCTGCCTGTGCCCCGAGCTCGTCGACACGAAGATCTTCGAGGCGACCCGCAACGCGCCCGAGGCCACCGGGCTGCCGAAGCCCCCGCCCATCCCGATGTCGACCATCGAGGGCTTCATGCACACCGTCGCGATGGACCCCCGCGACGTCGCGGGCCAGGTCGTCTACGCGGTCCGGGCCAACCGGTTCTGGATCCTCACGCACTCCGTGACCCGCACGCGGGTCTCGGAGCGCAACGCCGACCTCGACGCGCAGCGCAACCCGCGCTCGCCGTTCGGCCGCTGATCAGAGCCCGAGGTCGCCGAGGAGCCGTTCGACCCCGGCGTCGAACGCAGCGGTGGTGAACGCCGACGTCGCCAGGACCCGGACGCCCGCACTCGCCGTCGCCCAGCGCACCGGGTCGTCGAGCAGGGTCCGGGCGAGACGGGCCTGCTCCTCCGGCGCCTCGGCGACGAGGAGCGCGGCGACCCCCGGCTCGAGCCCGAGGTTCTCGGCCGCGCAGGGCGTCATGACGGTCGGCGTCCCGGCCGCCGCCGCGTCGAGCAGCCGCAACTTGAGGCCCGCCCCGAACCGCAACGGGCAGAGGTGGAGCCGGAAGCGCGCCAGGAACGCGACGGGGTCCTCGACCCGGCCGACCACCTCGGTGCGATCGTCCGCGAGGGCGAGGACCCGCGGGGTCGGCGCCGCGCCCGCGACCACGAGCGGCGGTCCAACGAGCGGGGCGACGCGTGTCGCGGCGATCACCGCGGCGTCCTCGTTGGGGCCGCCCGGGCCGGCGAGGAACCCGCCGAAGCACACGAGACCGGATCGGGCCTCGAACCCCGGCACCCCCTCCGGCGCATCGACGGCGTACGAGCACACCGCGATCGCCGCATCGGGGTTGATCGCACGCACGAACTCGATCGCGTCCGGCGCGACGAGGAGCACACCGTCGGCCCAGAGCACCGCGGCGGCCTCCGCGCCGACCTCCGTGCCGGCACGCGCCTCGGCGACGAGGTCGTTGCGTGCGCGGGCCTTGCGCAGGCTCCGTCGGTGGAAGAGGCTCTCGGCGTCGTAGATCCGCACCGCCCGGGGCTGGGTACGGTCGATGAGCGGCCGGAACCGTGCGTGGTTGTCGGGCCGGGCGACGACGACCGCACCGAACTCCCCGACCCGCCGGCGCAGCAGGCCGTCCACGTCGCCCGCGTGCACCTCGACCCCGAGGGCCTCGAGTGCGGGGGCGTATCGGTCCCGCCCCGCCGGGTCCACCGCGCCCCAGACGAGGGGCCGCCCGGGCCGGACCCGCCGCAGCGCGGCGGCGAGGAGCAGGCTCCGGGGATCCCCGGCGCCCGCGTCGACGTGGGGCACCCGGTCCTCGATGACGAGGATCGGCGCGTGCGCCGCGTGCTCGGTCATCGACCGAGCACGGCGCGCACCCTGGTCGCCCACCGCACGGCCCGGGTGGCACGCAGGGCCCGGACCTCGGCCTCGGCGGCCTCGGCCCGCTCGACCTCGTGGTCACGGGCGGAGCGCAGTGCCTCGACCTCGTCGGCGAGGCGGTCCCGCTCAGCCACGGCCCGATCGAGGTCGTCGTGCAGGGCGGCGAGCGTGGCGGCGCTGCGGGCCCGCTCGATCGCGAGCGCCTCGGCCTGCGTGCGGTCCGGCGGGGTCACGGCGTGATCATCGCACGCGCCCGGTCGGCGTGCCGCAGTCAGATGGCGAGGTCGAGGCGTCGGCCGATGATCCCGAGGCAGTCGTCCGGCGCGTAGTACTGCACGAAGTGCCCCGCGTCCGCGATGCGATCGAGCGTCGCCCCCGGGATCCGGGTCACCCACTCCTCGGCCTGCTCGTACGGGAACACGGGATCGGCATCACCGAACGCGAGGTGGACCGGGCACCCGGTCCACGCGGCGAGCGCCGCGTCTCAGCGGGCCTGCTCGGCCGCGCCCCCGACCTCGGGGGCTCCGAACGGGATCATCGCGGGGAACGCCCGCGCCCCCGCCTTGGAGTCGGGGCCGTCGAACGGCGCCGCGAACCCGGCCTCGACCGCCGCCGGGTCGGGGCGGGCGCGGCGCA
>JBJTWK010000093.1:0-5273 GCA_046081705.1 Actinomycetes bacterium
CTTCGTGTTTGCTGCGGTCATGCCTTTTCTTTTGTGGGGTCTGGGGGCCTCGGATCACGGCCTTGGGCCCGAGGCTATCCAGCCGCCGCGCGTCGGCCCGGAGGGGCGGCGCTCAGGCCGGGTCGATGCAGACCTTGCCGCAGTCCTTCGAGTCCCGCAGCAGGCCGAGGGCACCATCGAGATCCGTGAGCGGGAAGCGGTGCGTGGTGAGCGCTGCGAGGTCCCGACGCGCCAAGAGGTCGACGGCGTCCTCGAACCGGGGCGGGTACTCCATCGACCCTCGGACCGTGAACTGCTTCATGAGCAGGGTGAGGAAGCTGGTCGGGATCGGCGCGTAGTGCAGCGCGACCACGGCGAGGCGGCCGCCCGGCGCGCCGCGCTCGATGATCGACGTGAGCACCGAGGCCACGCCCGTCGCCTCGATGAACGCGGTCGTGGCCGGGGTCGGGCCGAACATGAACGGAGTCGTGCCGTGCAGGTCCGCGAGGGCCGACCACGCGTCATCGGTGGTGGGGTCGACGGCGGCGAGTGCGCCGAGGCCCTCGGCCAGGCCGCGCCGCGTGGCGCTCGGATCGATCGCCACGACCCGCTCGTTGCCGGCGTCGACGAGCGTGGCGATCGCAGCGAGTCCGATCGGCCCGCACCCGAACACGGCGACGCCGTCCTCCGGGGTCGCCTCGACCTGCGCGACCGCGTGCATCCCGACGCCGAGCGGCTCGGCGAACGCCGCGGCCTCGAGGGAGAGGCCGTCGGGGATCCGGTACACGCCACGGCGGTCGGCCGCCGTGACGAGCAGCAGGGGTGCGAGGCCACCCTCGGGCGCACCGTTGCCGATCCGCCCGAGTTCGTCGGTGCCGGGCCGCACCACGACGCGATCGCCCGCGGTCACGCTGCGCACCTCGGTCCCGGCCACCTCGACCGTGCCCGAGATCTCGTGCCCGAGGCACATGGGCTCCGGCCCGGGGCCGGCGACCCCACCCATCCGGATGTAGGAGAGGTCGCTGCCACAGATGCCGCAGGCGGCGACGCGCACGATGACGTCGTGGGGACCGGCGATCGGTTCGGGCACCTCGTCGACCCGCACGTCGTCGGGTCCGTGGATGCGGGCCTGGAGCATCGGTCCTCCGGATCGTCAGGGGAGCAGGTACCCGCCGTCGACGGCGAGGGTGTGTCCGGTGATGTAGGACGCGGCGTCGCAGGCGAGGAAGAGCGCGGCGCCCGCGACCTCGTCCGGCGAGCCGAGCCGGCCCATCGGGATGTGGGCCAACTCGGCGTCGAGGAGGGCGGGGATGCCGGCCATCGGCGCGGTCATGGGGGTGTCGATCACCCCGGGCGCGATCGCGTTGACGCGGATGCCGTCGCCGACCCAGCGCACGGCCAGGTTGCGGGTGAGGGCGACGAGGCCGGCCTTGGCCGACGCGTACCCGGGGACGATCGGGACCGCCCGGAACGCCGACATCGACACGACGTTGATGACCGCGGCGCCACCCGGCTGCGTGCTCGCGGCCAGGAGGTCGTGGCAGGCGACGCTCATCCGCATCGGGCCCGCGAGGTTGAGGGCGAGTGCCGATTCGAACCCCGCGGGATCCCACTCGTCGCGACCCCCGGCGAAGACCGCGCCGGCGTTGTTGACCAGCACATCGAGGCGATCGAGCCCGACGACCACGCGGTCGACGGCCCCGGGGTCCGCGAGATCGAGCGCGTGGTACGTGAACCGGTCCAATGCGACCTCGTAGTCGGCGGGGTCGGGCCGCGTCCCGGTGATCGTCACGGACGCGCCGGCGTCGGCGAAGGCGGTGGCGATCGCGAGGCCGATGCCGGAGGTCCCGCCGGTCACGAGGACGGCCGTGCCCGTGAGATCGAAGGTCACGCCGTTCACGGTGTGCCTCCCAGTTTCGTGATCGATCGGCGCAGCCACGCCGCCTCCCAGAAGTTGCGGCTGCCACCGAGCAGTGCGCCGTGCGCATCGATCGCCACTCGTCGGGCCGCCGTGTGGTCGGGGACCGCGGTGAGGACGAGGTCGGTGAGGTGGATCGCCTCCACCGGTCGACCCGCGGCGAGGTGGTCGGCCGCCGCAGCGGCGAGGGCATCGGCACCGGCCGCGCGCACGATGTCGGGCGCGACCGCGGCCGCCGGCACCCCGTAGAGCTCCGTCGTGGACCGGTGGTGGAACCACCCCGCGTAGTGCTCCCAGATCGCGCGCACGTTCCACGCCGTCCGCCCGTACCCCTCGCCGACGTCGAGGTGGCTCGGGGTCGTGATCTCGCGCATGAGGGTGTGCACGTCGCGGCCCTCGTTCATGCCGTCGACCGTGCGATCGTGCACCCACGCCATCGCGTCGCGCATCGCGATGATCTCCTCGGCGATGCGATCCTCACCGTCGATCGGATCGAAGTGGCCCGTGACGAGTCGGGCGGGCGCGAGCGCGAGCACCCGCTCGAGCGACGCGATGTAGTCCAGGGCGTCGCGGTACCGGTCGCCGCGGATCGTGACGAGGTTGGGCACGTGGCCGAACAGCGGGCCGAACATGTTGCCGGTGAACGCAGTGCGGTCCTCGGGGGACCAGATGACCATGGAGTCGGTGGTCTCGCCCCCGGGCACCGAGATCAGCGTGAGCCGGCGACCGCCGATCTCGAGGTCCACGGTGTCGGTGAACGTCCGCGTCGGCTCCGGGCGGGACTGGGCCACCGCGCCGGTGCCGAGGGAGCGGGCGTGCTCCATGGCCGCGACGATCGCGTCGATCCATGCGAACGCCGCGTTCCGGGACCGGAACGTCTCGAGCCGTTCGTTGTCGGCCCGCCAGATCGCGTAGTCCGCGTGCATCACGACCTCGGTGGCTGCGTCACGGAACGTGTCGACCCCGCCGACGTGGTCGTAGTGGCCCTGCGTGAGCAGGATGGTGTGGGTCGGACCCGGAGCCACGGCGTCGTAGGCCCGTCGGTGCAGCGGACCCTCGAACCCCATGCCGGTGTTCACGACGATCCGGCCCGCATCGGTGGTGAGGAGGTAGGAGTTCGACAGGCCGCTCGACATCCACACGCCGTCGGCGATCGGACGGGCGGGAGAGCCGTCGGCCGGGGCCATGGCGTCGGCACCGGGACGCTCGCGGTGGATGCCCGGCATCAGTCGACCTCCGCACGGATCTGGGGGAACGCGTCGTAGTAGAAGGCGAAGCGGTCACGGAGTCCGATCGGGTCGAGCCCGAAGTCCGTGCGCAGGTCGTACACGATGCGGCCGTCCTTCCCTCGGGGGTTGCCGTCGAGGTACGCGGTGAGGCGGCCCCGGACCTCGTCGGTGACCTCGAGGCCGGCGGTGGTCAGGATCCGTTCCGCCATCGCGAGGTCGTCCCGCATGAACTCGTGGAACTCGACGTCGACCCGCTGCGCGCTCGGGATCAGGTGCGCGTCGCGCACGGCGGCGCGCAGCAGTCGCTCGATGCGGTCGACCCAGTAGGTGGCGAGACCGTCGGCGTCGATCTCCACCCGGCGGTTGCGGTCGCCGTAGGCGAGCATCGTGATGGCCGACTGCAGCACCGCCACCGGGTCGCGCAGCGTGAACGCGATCGTGGCGCCCGGGAACGTCTCCATGAGTGGACCGATCCACTCGAGGTGCTGCGGGGTCTTGAGGACCCAGCGCCGCGGCCCCCGGAGGAACGACAGCACCTGCAGCTCCCGTCGCAGGAACGCGTAGTGCCGGCGCTGGTCGAGCCCGAGGTAGTGGTCCCGCCACGCGGGGATCCGCGCGTGCCACTCGATCGAGTAGCCGCAGAGATCGAGGTCGATGAGCTCGCAGTCCTCCTCGATCGACCACGGCGGCCGGTCATGCATGAGGGCCGTGAGTGGCGACACCCGCTTGGTCGCCTCCCACTGCCGCAAGGACCGCCGGTACCGCGGGTCGACGCCGTCGGACCCCGGGCCGTCGCCGACCACCGGGATCGGTTCGGCCACCTCCCACCAGGGCATCGAGCGCAGCCGGCGATCGGTCGCCAGCAGGTTCACGAGGTGGGTCGTGCCCGATCGGGGCAGACCCACCACGATGATCGGAGGCTCGAGGTCGACCTCGAGGCTCTCCGGGTACCGACGCGTGAAGTCCTCGAAGCGGAGGCGGGCGCGCAGGAGACCGAGCAGGCGCTCGCGGATGATCCATCGCCCCAGCCCGGTGAGGCCGGTGTCGGCGTCCACGGCCGCCGTCATGACCCGGAGCCGATCGAGGAGGGTCGGATCGCCGAGGTCGTCCAGTCCGGTGTCGCGTCGGGCGCGGTCGACCAGGGCGTCGGGGTCGAGGTCGGCCTCCATGGCGCGGGCCATGTCGTGGAACGCCTGCTCGTCGGGATCGCGCCGAGGCTCGCGCAGATCGGCGATGCGAACCTCGCGCACTGGCCCTTCCCCCGGTTCGGACGCAGCGGATACGACGGCGCCCACTATTGCCGATGCTCGAGCCGCACCGCTACCGTCGGCGCCCGTGGCGCATCTCCCCGGTCTCGCTCGTCGTGCGGTCACCGACGACGAGGTCGCGGCCTTCGATCGCGACGGCTTCGTCGTCCTGCGGGAGATCCTCGATCCGGCCGCGGTCCTCGCGATGGCGGCACCGGTCGACCGGGCGCTCGGCGCGCCGGAGACGGCCGACGTGGGCGCGTTCGCCGGCCTCGGCGAGCAACCGGCCTTCCGGGCCGGGGTGGACCACTGGCGGGCCGATCCCGCCTTCGCCGCCTTCTCGCTCGACCCGGCGCTCGGCGGCGTCGCGGCGCGCCTGCTGGCCAGCGACGCCGTCAACCTCTACGAGGACAGCATCCTCGTGAAGGAGCCCGGCGCACCGTTCCGCACCGAGTTCCACACCGACGCGGCGTACTTCCACATCGCCGGTGAGCAGGCCTGCACCCTCTGGATCCCGCTCGACGATGTCGACGCCATGAGCGGCGCGCTCGAGTACGTGCGCGGATCCCACCGCTGGGACCGGGAGTTCCAGCCCAACCTCTTCACGGTGCGCGACGCCATCCCGGGCACGGAGGGCGAGCCGGTCCCCGACGTCCACGGCGACACCGCGCTCCGGGATCTCGTGGTCGGCTCCGAGCTCGGTCCCGGCGACGTGGCCGTGCACCACTACCGCACGATCCACGGCTCGCCCGCGAACACCCACGCCACCCGCCGCCGCCGGGCGATCTCCCTGCGGTACTGCGGCGATGACGTGCGGTACCGGTTCCGGCCCGGCATGCCGGTGCGCCGCACCCAGCGGGGTCACGTCGACGGTGACCCGCTCGACCCGCTCGACTGCCC
>JBJTWK010000094.1:0-3073 GCA_046081705.1 Actinomycetes bacterium
CCGCCGTCGGTCGGATCGACGATCGCGATCGCCTCGAGGTGCTCGAGGTAGTCGGACGGGTCGGTGATCGAGGTGCCCCAGTCGTTGCAGGTGACCGCCACGTCGCGCAGCACGAGCCCGAGCGTGAGGTTCGAGTGCGGGAGGTCACCGCACACCGCGGCACTCCACGGGAAGTGGCCCACACCGAACTCGTTGAAGTCGCGCACCATGAGCACGCGGCCGTCGCCGAGGTCGTACGGGCCGGTGTCCTGGTAGCCCGCCCGCGTGTCGAAGTAGAGGAGGAACAGGAACGACGTGAGCGCGGCGTTCGCGCGTCCGATCGCCGCACGCGTGTCGGCGTCGGTGACCGGCTGCGCCGCAGCGACGAGCCGGTCGACGATCTCCTGGTCGTAGCCGTGCGTGCGCAGACCCGCATCCCACGCCTGCCGGGTGCCGTCACCGCGGTACGCGAGGGCCACCGGCTCCCAGAAGTCGAAGATCGTGGCGAGGGTCGGGAGGTCGGTCGCGGGATCGAGCATCGTGAGCGGCGCGAACACCTGGCGCCCGACGAGCGGGATGTTCGCGATCGACCACAGGTGCACGGGGTCGATCTGGTTGCCGGGCCGCCGACCGAGCCGGCCCATCTCGGCCGGATCCATCGCCGCCGCGATCGTGCGCATCATCTCCGGGTAGCGGCGGTAGGCCTCGATGGCCGAGACGATGATGTACGGGGTCACCGGGATGAGCGCCGAGGCGAGAGCGGTGCGCTCGACCGTCATGGCCTGTGAGATACGTCCGTGGTAGTCGAGCGTGGTCTGGACCGTGGCGCGGTCGGGGTTCGTGCCGGGGACGGTCACCCGAGGCTCCGCACGACACCGGTGCCGTCGGTGCAGTCGACCTCGACCGGGGTGCCGTTGACGGGCCGCTCAGCCATCTCGGTGGCCATGATGCAGGGCACCCGGTACTCCCGGCTCACGATGCCGATGTGGCTCATCGGCGTGCCCGAGAAGCACACGACCGCCGTGAGTTCGTGGAAGATCGGCGCAAGGAACGTTGCCCCGGCGTCCTGCACCCCGGCGACGATGCCCTCGGCGCCCTCGTCCATGAGGTCGAGGACGTCGTCCGGGGTGTCGAGCATCCGCCAAGTGCCGGAGACCGGCGGGTGCGTGAAGACCGTGGTCCCGGTCCCGAGGGGGGTGGCAGTGGTGTCGGTCACGGCGGGCGACTCTACCGGCGCAACCGGTGGGGCGTCGTCGGTAGCATCGGATCCGCCATGCTCGACCTCGACCTGCTCCACCGCCTCCGCCTCGTCGGCATGACCTCCGATCCCGGGGGCGGGTCGTCCGACGTCCTCGTCGAGCACGGGTACGCCGTGCGCCGGGGCGAGCGCATCATCCTCACCCCGGCCGGGCGCGAGCACGCCGAGACCGTCGCCCGCCTCGACGCGGGCTCCGACGCCGAGGCCGCGGCCCGGCGCGTGTACGAGGGCTTCCTCCCCCTCAACGCCGAGATCCTCCGGGCCTGCAGCGACTGGCAGGTGCGACCCGGCGGCGCGGTGAACGACCACGCCGACGCCACCTACGACTGGGCCGTCATCGACCGGGTGATCGCGATCGACGAACGGATCGGGGTGCCGGTCTCCCGCCTCGGGCGCAGCGTCGGGCGCTTCGGGCGGTACCGGGACCGCCTCCGCGACGCGCTGCGTCGGGTCGAGGCCGGGGAGCACGACTGGCTCGTCTCCCCCCGACTCGACTCGTACCACACCGTCTGGATGCAACTGCACGAGGATCTCCTCCTCGCCCTCGGTATCGCCCGCGGCGAGGAACCGGATTCCGGGACCTGACATGACGACGTTCGGGCAGGACGAACTCGGCGTGCGGATGACCGAGGACCGCCTCACCCTCTCGGGGCTGTCGGTCTTCGTCGAGGAGTGGGAACCGTCGACGGTCACCGATCCGCGACCGATCACCCTCGTGCACGGCCTCGCCGGTTCGACCGCGACCTGGTTGCTCGTCGCCGCCCCGATCGCCGCTGCGCTCGGGCGTCGGGTCATCGCGATCGACCTCGCCGGATTCGGACGCACGCCACCGCCCGAGGAGGGTGCGACCGTCGACGTCAACACCGCCGTCGTGCGGGAACTCGTCGACGAGATCGGCCCGACGGTGCTCGTCGGCACCTCGATGGGTGGCGCGATCGTCATCCGGGTCGCGGTCGAACGCCCGGCCCTCGTCGAGGGCCTCGTGCTCGTGAACCCGGCCGTCCCCCGGCCGCGCGGCAACCACGACGGCCTCACCCGCCAACTCAAGCTCGCCAGCACCCTCGCGCCCCGCTTCGCGCAGCCCCTCCTCGAACGGCGGGCCCAGGCACTCGGGCCCGAACGCTTCGTCGACTCCGCACTCGACGTCGTGCTCGCCGATGCGTCCGAGCTGCCCGACGACGTCCGCGACCGGCTCGTCGAACTCGCGGCGATGCGCCACGACGACGAGACCTCCATGGAGTCCTACGTCCTGGCCGCCGGTTCGCTGTACCGCTACCTCGCCACGGCGGCGGTCCGTGACCTCGATCTCGTGCGGATCCCGACGCTCGTCATGCACGGGGTCGACGATCGGATGGTGCCCGTGTCGTGGGTGCGCGCCGTGCTCGCCCGCCGGACCGACTGGCACTCCCGGGAGTACGTCGACTGCGGCCACGTGCCCCCGCTCGAGGTCCCGGAGCGCTTCACCGACGACCTCGTCACCTTCGTCCGCGACCTGCCGCTGTAGCCGGGACTCGATCAGTCCGGGAGGGTGACGCCCTCGCGGGCGAGGAGGCGGCGCTTGAGGGCGACGCCCTCGGAGCCGGTGCCGCCGCCGTAGCCGCCGATGCGTCGGCGTCCGCCGCCCGCACTCGCCACGACGCGGTGGCACGGGATCACGAACGGCAGCGGGTTCGTGGCCATCGCGGCGCCGACCGCACGGGCCGCACCGGGGCGTCCGGCGAGTGCCGCGAGTTCGCCGTAGGTGACGACCTCGCCCCAGCCGACCTCGCGGTGGAGCGTCTCGAGCACCGTGCGGTGGAAGGGCGACAGCCCCGCCGCGTCGAGGTCGATCGTGAG
>JBJTWK010000095.1:0-75240 GCA_046081705.1 Actinomycetes bacterium
GGTCTGGGGGACCGAAGGTCGCAGGTTCAAATCCTGTCAGCCCGACCAGTCAGAGAGCGGGTCTCCGGGTTCGGGGACCCGCTCTACTGGTCTCCGTAGTCACGGCGTAGTCACGAAACGTCGTCGGCGAGGATCTCCGAGCGTGCGATCTCGACCGTCCGGGGAGCGTCGATCCCGAGCCGGGTCTGGGTCGAACGGCCTATTGAATGACCGGCGCCAGCAGCCCTACGGTCCCGTCGAACAGACCACTACCGAAGGTAGAGCCATGCGAAACGCTGTCCTTGAACATCTGAACATCGTGTGGACCTCCTTCACCGGCGACGTCGGCGGTCATATCGTCAGGATGTCGGCGAAAATGCTCGGTGGGCTGCTCGGGGAGAAACTCCCCTTCTGACGGGTCCCTCTGTCTCGGTGATCCCGAACGCGACGAGACCCCGACCGGGACGAGCCAGCCGGGGTCTCGAGCGTGCCCGGCCGGCAGCACACCTCCCGGGTACCGTTCCGGGCATGGAGGTCAACGGGTGGAACATTGACCCGGAAGCCAACCTCACCGAGGCCAACCTCACCCGGGCTGCGGGCGGGCGATGAGCGGGCGCGCGGCGCCAGCCATGGGCCGCCGTACCCGCCCGTTCTTTGCCGAATCTTGGCCCGGTAGCGGTGGCCTGCGCCCGTTCGAGCACTGTAATTTGCATTCATCGCCCGGGTCGATCGACCCGTCAGGAACCGGGGGCCCACCATGCTGCCGTCCACCGCTCGTCGCATCGCCGCCCGCACGCTCAAGGAGCGGAGCGCCGCCGGCATCGCCGCACTCGTCCTGTCGATGGGCGGATCGGGCGCACTTGCGGCCAACCTCGTCGCCACGGCGGTCCCGGCCGGCGCGGCCGTCGTGTACGACGACGACCTCGACGACGACGGCACGCCGAACGCATCCGATCCGGATGTCGATGGTGACGGCATCCCGAACGGCTCCGACGGCGACGTCGACGGGGACGGGATCCCGAACGGCGCGGATCTCAACGTCGACGGCGACCGGTACCGCAACAACTCCGTGCGGGAGCTCGACATCGACGGTGACGGCCTCCTCGACAACGCGGCGGACGAGGACGACATCGATGGTGACGCGCTCGACGACGACTCGTGCGCGGAGAGTGACATCGACGGTGATGGCATCGCCGACGATGACGCCTACGAGCGTGACCTCGACGGCGACGGGTTCCCCGACCAGTCGCCGAAGGAGCTCGACATCGACGGTGACGAACTCGCCGACGACGCGCTGGGCGAGAGCGACATCGACGGTGATTGCGTCACCGACGACTCGGCGGACGAGGACGACATCGACGGCGACGGCCGAGCGGACGACGCGCTGACCGAGTCCGACATCGATGGCGACGGGCGACGGGACAACAGTGTGCTCGAGACCGACGAGGACGGCGACGGGGTCGACGACTCCGCCGACTCGGATGTGGACGGAGACGGCGACGACAACTCATCGGACGACGACATCGACGGCGACAACAAGCAGAACGGTTCCGACGATGACATCGACGGCGACGGCGTCGAGAACGTCGATGACGACGACATGGACGGCGACAGCATCGAGAACGAGTCCGACGACGATGACGACGCCGACGGCCTCGACGACTCGGAGGACGCCGACGACGACGCCGACGGTGAGGACGACTGACGCCTGAGCTGCACCTGCGGGACGACCGCACGATGCCCCCGGTCCGGCCGGGGGCATCGTCGCGTCGGGGTCAGGACGGGTGGCCGAGGGAGCGGAGCGCCGCGGTCACGGTGAGCCGGTGGAGGCCGCAGACCTCGTCGAGGCTCAGGCCGCCCGAGGTGTACCCGCCGGCCGGCACCCAGGCCACGGGGAGGCCGTGGGCCGAGGTCCACGAGAACACCAGCGCCTCGCGGCGGGCGAGCACCTCGGCCGTGATGCCGCCGACCCCGCCCGCGCGCTCGTGCGGGTCCATGCCTGCGTTGAAGAGCACGACGTCGATGGAGCCCGGGTCGGCGATGGCGTCGAGCGCGGCCTCGACGTCGTCGAGGTAGGTCGCCCCGCGGTTCATCGTGAGGCGGGCCTGCGCCGTGGGCGTGTAGTGGTCGAACGACGACACCGACACGTCGACCTGCTCGATGCCGGCGACCCCCTCGATGAGGGATGCCGTGCCGCCGCCGCAGTGGGCGTCGAGGTCGAGGATGAGGACCCGGGCCGCACCGGCCCGTCGTGCCCGGCGGGCGGCGATCGCCAGCCCGTTGAAGGTGCAGTAGCCCTGACCCGAGCCGGCGCGCGCGTGGTGCAGGCCCGACGACAGGGAGCCGGCGACACCGCCGTGCTCGAGGACGTGGAGCACGGCGTCGACGACCCCGCCGTTCGATGCCGCGGCGGCGCGGAAGAGACCGGGGTCCCAGCCGACGCCGTTCGAGCCCGCGAGACCGCGCGGTTCGCCCGTGGCCACGGCGTCGACGTAGGCGCGGTCGTGGACCTCGTACAGGTCCTCGGCGCTCAGCGGCGCCGGGGCGCGCAGGTCGAGACCCGCCGGGACGGCGGACCGGAGGTGGGCGTGGAGGGCGACGGCCTTCACGAAGGTGTCGAAGGTCAGGTCGACGTCGTTGAAGGTCTCGCTGAAGAAGACGGGCATGGGGTTCGGGGTCGGACGGGGGGTGGATGCGGTGATGGTGGGCTCCTCTCGTGGTCGGGAGCACAAGTATGCGGTGGGGGCCGGACATGGTCCGTCGGGGCGGTCGCGGACCGGGTCCGCCGCCGGGTCGCTACGCTCCTCCGCCATGCGCAGGACAGTGGGTCTCGGGGCGCTGACGGTGGTGGCGACGATCCTCCTGGGCGCGTGCCGCCCGGTGCCGCCCGACGCGACGTTGCGGGCCCTCGCCGGGCGGGCCGGTCGGGCGTTCGGCACCTCGGTCGAGCCGGCGCAGTTCGACCGGCCCGCGGACGGTGCGCTCATCGCCGGACAGTTCTCCTCGGTCACCCCGGAGAACGTCATGAAGTGGGAGGTCGTGCACCCGGGGCCGGCGACGTGGAACCACGCCCCGGGTGATGCGGTCGTCGACTTCGCCGAGGCGCACGGCCAGCGGGTGCGCGGCCACGCCCTCGTCTGGCACCGGCAGAACCCGGCGTGGCTGACGGGTGGTTCGTACACGCGCGACGAACTCATCGCGATCCTCGAGGAGCACATCTCGACCCTCGTCGGGCGGTACCGAGGGCGGATCGCACAGTGGGACGTCGTGAACGAGGCCATCGCCGACGACGGCACGTTGCGCGACACGATCTGGTCGCGGGGCATCGGCCCCGAGTACCTCCGGCTCGCGTTCGAGTTCGCACACGCCGCCGACCCGGACGCCGAACTGTTCATCAACGACTACCTCATCGAGCGGGGCGGTCCGAAGGCCGCGACGCTGCTGTGGATCGTGGCGTCGTTGCGCGCCCAGGGCGTGCCGATCCACGGCGTCGGGTACCAGGTGCACGCGCTCCTGCCGAGCCTCATGCCGACGCCCGAGCAGTTCGCCGATGAGATGCGCCGCTTCGCGTCCCGCGGCCTCCTCGTCGAGATCACGGAGATGGACGTCGCGCTCCGGTTGCCGACCGATCCGTCGAGCGACCCCCAGCGCCAGGCCGACGCCTACGGCTCGGCCGTCATGGCGTGCCTGGCGGTGCCCGAGTGCACGGGCATCACCACCTGGAACTACTCGGACGCGGAGTCCTGGATCCCCGGGGAGTTCCCCGGGTTCGGCGAGGCGAGCATCTTCGACGCCGAGTTGGCGCCGAAGCCGGCGTTCGAGCGGATCCGCCAGCTCCTCTGGTGGAACCTGCGAGCCCGATGACGGTCCGGCGCGCGGACCCCACCGGGGCGCGAGACTGAGCGCTCCGGCCGTATTGGAGGATCCATGCCCCGTCTGCGTCAGGTGCCCCGGGCCGAGGCGAGCCCGATGGTCACGGTGCTCTACGACCTGCTCTTCGGTGAGGGCGTGTGCCCGGTCGAGACGCCCGGCACGGTGACGGGCACGCCGGGGGACTGGTGGACGGTGTTCGCCCTCGTGCCCGCCGTGTTCGAGCACGCGTGCCAGGGGATCATGCTGTACCGCTCGCCCGAGCGGCTCCTCGATCCCCAGCTCCGTGAACTGGCCCAGACCCGTACGGGGTGGACCCGCCAGTCCCGCTTCGTGTTCTCCCAGCACTGCAAGTCCTGCCGCACGGTCGGGATCCCGGAGGAGAAGATCGCCGCGATCCCGCACTGGAGCGCGACCGACGTGTTCACCCCCGCCGAGCGGGCCGTGCTCGCGTACACCGACGCCCTGACCCTCGAGGACGGGCGGGTCGCCGATGGGGTCTTCGACGCGCTGCGTGAGCACCTCTCCGACGAGGAGATCCTCGAACTCACCTACATCACCGCGCTGTACGAGGCGCACGCGATCATGTCGAAGGCGCTCCGGGTCGAGTTCGACGCGGACCCGGATCCGATCGCCGAGGTCCCGGCGCCGGGGGAGTACCAGGGGTTCCTCGTGGGCCCGCAGGATCGGCCGCCCGCATGAGTGCGCCGACGCCCGCGCGCACCTCGTCGGGACGGCGCCCGTGGCGACGCGGGGGGTCGCTCGCCCTCGCCGCGGGCGCGCTGGGTGCCCTCGCGCTCCTCACGTCGGGGTGTTCGGCCCCCACGGTCCTCGCCGCGTGCGGCAGACGGTTGGTCGCGAGCGCGAGTCCGGCCCTCGTCGATCCGGCGCTCGTGGAGATCTCGGGCATCGCGGCGAGTCGGACCACGGCCGGCGTGTGGTGGGTCCACAACGACTCGGGGGACACGGCTCGGGTGTTCGCGCTCGACGACACCGGCGCGGTCCGTGCGACGCTCACCCTCCCCGGGGTGACGGCGATCGACTTCGAGGACCTCGCGGTCGGCGAGGGCCCGATCGCCGGAGTCAACCACCTCTACGTGGGGGACATCGGGGACAACGCCGCCGTGCGACCCGAGATCCTCGTGCACCGGATGGTGGAGCCGTCCGTCCCGCTCACCGGCTCCACGACCGGCACGGTCACCGGGGTCGAGACGCTCCGGCTCGCCTACCCGGACGGCCCGCACGACGCCGAGGCGCTCGCGATCGATCCGGTCTCGCACTCGATCCTCGTCATCACGAAGAGCCTCGCGGGGGGTGCCCAGACCGTGTACCGAGCGAGCACGGCGACCGCACCTGGGGCGACGGTCACGATGACGGTGGCCGGGACGGTGACGACCACGACCGGCCTGGCGGGCGCCATCACCGGGGCCGACCTCACCCGGGACGGCCTGCAGCTGGCGGTCCGCACCTACGGCGGGGTCCGGGTCGTCGCCCGCAACGCCGATCTCCCGCTCGACCGCTTCGTGGCCGGTGCGACCGGTTCGGTGAGCTGCACCGGTCCGGTGCCGGCCGAGATCCAGGGCGAGGCGATCGGGTTCCGGGCGGACGGCCGTGGGTACGTCACGGTCTCCGAGGGCGCCGGGGCCGTGCTCCACCGCTACACCGCCCCCTGAACCAAGTGGTGCGGCCGACCCAGGACCCTGTACCCACGTCGGTGCCCACGACTGATAAATTTTCGTACGCCCCCGTGAACGGCGACCACCTCCCTGCCCGGTGCGTGTGATCCGCTCACGGGGGCACTGCGCGCCCGCCCGCGTTCCGGTGCGTCGACGGTCACGCACGCAATTGCTCAAGGAATCCTCAACGCCCGCCGATACTCCTCGTGATCGGCCGCCAAGGACGGCGGCCGCCAGGGATGGACGGTCGAGTCCTCCGGAACCAGCGGTTCCGGGGCGGGCCGGGGAGGAGAGGACATGGATGTCGAACGTGCTCAAGGATCGAGCCGACCTCACCGAGCCCGACCGTCGGTGCGCGTCCGAGCGGCGCGCACCGGCGCGTTCCGGATCGCACTCGGCGCCGCGCTGCTCGCAGCGTCGGGGTGCGGTCACCTCGCGGCCGGTACGGCCCGCACGGACCGGGTCACCGCCTCTGGCGCGCGGCCGGAGGTCGTCGGCGCGACCGGCGTGACCGGCCCGACCGGTGCGAAGGGTTCCGTCGGAGTCCGCGGTGCGACCGGCGTGAACGGTGCGACCGGTTCGACCGGTGCCGCGGGCATCGACGGCACCACGGGCGCGACCGGCATGACCGGCGCTCCGGGCGCCGACGGCACGGTGGGTGCTGCGGGGCCGGCCGGGATGATGGGCCCGACCGGCGAGGTCGGAGCGACCGGAGCGACCGGAGCGGCGGGTGCCGATGGGACGGATGGTGTGGCGGGACCCGACGGCGCGATGGGCCCGATCGGGCCGGCCGGCGTGCAGGGTGCGACCGGTGCGACGGGTGCTGATGGGGCCGACGGCCGCGACGGCGTCGAAGGTCCAGACGGTCCCGCCGGTCGCGACGGGGTCGACGGTGCCACCGGGTCCACCGGCCCGCAGGGTGCGACGGGGACCAGCGGGGTGAACTCCTTCACGCTGGCCTCGACCGCCGTGTCGGTCGCCGGGCTCGGGTCCACGACTGCGACCGTGTCGTGCCCGAGCGGGTCGGTGGGGATCGCACCGGCCTGGGACACGACGTACAACCAGGTGCGCGTCCTCAACGTCGCGCCGGTCGGTGCCGGCACCACGTGGTCGTTCCGGCTCTACAACGGCTCGAGCACCCCCGATCCCTCCGTCATCCGCCTCGTGTGCGTCGTGGGCACCTACGGGTCCTGATCCCGGGCGACGCGTAGGGTGACCCCGTGGCGAGGGCCGGGGGTGCGCAGCGATGACGACCGGGCCGCGCACCGGTCGGGCGGCCCGGTACCCCCGGGCCGCACTCGCGACGCCCCACCACCTGGCGTCCGCCGCCGGCGCGGGTGTGCTCGCCCGGGGCGGCAACGCGGTCGACGCGATCATCGCCGCCAACCTCGCCCTCGGCGTCGTGGCCCCGTACCTCTGCGGATACGGCGGGGACCTCTTCGCGATCGTGTGGGACGGGTCGTTGCACGGGTACCTCGGCTCGGGCCGATCCGGTGGCGCGGCGACGCCGACCCGGCTGCGGTCCGACGGGCACACGGCGATGCCGACGTTCGGGGGCGCCAGCGTCACGATCCCCGGTGCGGTCGCCGGGTGGTTCGACCTCCACGCCCGGTGGGCGAGCATGCCCATGGGCACCCTCACCACGGACGCCCGCCGGTACGCCGAGGGCTTCGCCCTCACCCGCACCGGTGCCGAGACCATCGCAGCCTCCGCCGTGCTCCACGGCGGGTCCGCTCCGTGGCGGGCGGTGTACGGGAACCTCGCGGACGGCGACGTCCTGCGCCAACCCGGCCTCGTCCGACTCATCGACGCGCTCGTCGCCGACGGTCCGGACGCCTACTACCGCGGTCCGGTCGCCGACGCGATCGCCGACGCCGTCGGACGGGACGGCGGACACCTCGACGCCGCGGACCTCGCGGGCCACGCGGGGGAGTGGGCGGCACCGCTGCGCGCGGCCTACCGGGACCGGGAGGTCGCCGAACTCGGTCCGCCGACGCAGGGTGTGACGGCGCTCGAGATCCTGCGGATCCTCGACGGGTTCGATCTCGCGGCCATGGCGACGCTCGACGTCGAGCACACGATGATCGAGGCGACGAAGCTCGCGCTCGCCGACCGCGAGGCCCACGTCAGCGATCCGGCGGCGATGCGCATCGACCCCCACGCGCTGCTCGCCGACGAGTACGTCGCCGGTCGGCGGGCCGCGATCGATCCCACCCGGGCGGCCGATCCGGCGCCCGGTCGGCCCCAACGCGGCGGCACGGCCTACCTGTGCGCCGTCGATCGTGACGGGCTCGCCGTGAGCCTCATCCAATCCAACTTCCTCGGGTTCGGATCGGGGGTCCACGTGCCGGACTGGGGCATCAATCTCACGAACCGCGGGTCCTCGTTCACGCTCGACGAGTCCGCGGTCAACGTGCTTGCGCCGTCGAAGCGCCCGATGCACACGCTCATCCCGGGGATGGTCCTGCGCGACGGCCGGCCGGACCTCGTGTTCGGGAGCATGGGGGCCGACGCCCAGGCCCAGGTGCACGCACAGGTGCTGCGCCACATCGTCGATCGCGGCGCCGATCCCCAGGCTGCCATCGACGCGCCGCGCTGGCGGGTCGAGCTCGGGGACTGGGGACTGCGCCACGAGACGCGCTTCGACGCGGAGCTCGTCGCCGCCCTCGCCGCCCGGGGCCACCGCCTCACCCCGACGGCGCCATACGACATGGGCATGGGGCACGCCCACGCGATCCGGATCGAGTCGGCCGGCCTCGCGGTCGCCTCCGACCCCCGGTCCGAGGGTGCGGCGGTCGGACGCTGATCGATCCGCCGACCCGGCGGGGTCGCGCGCAACGATGGGCGTCCACGGACGTCCGAGGAGGAGCACATGGATCTCGGGATCACGGGGAAGCGGGCGGCGGTGGCGGCGGCGAGTCGCGGCCTCGGCCTCGCCACCGCGCGGGCGCTGGCGGCCGAGGGCGTCCGGGTGGCGATCTGTGGTCGTGACGGCGCACGTATCGCCGAGGTCGCGGCCGGCTGCGGTGCCACGCCGATCGTCGCCGACGTCGGGACGGCCGAGGGCGCCGAGGGCTTCGTGCGGGACGCCACCGCCGCGCTCGGCGGCCTCGACATCCTCGTCGTGAACGGCGGGGGTCCGCCGGGTGGCACGTTCGACCACTTCGCGGATCCCGCGGCGTACCGCGACGCGCTCGAGCAGTCCTGCACCGCCGGGATCGCGATGTGCCTCGCGGCCGTCGGACCGATGCGCGCGCAGGGGTGGGGCCGCATCCTCGCAATCACCTCGACCTCGGTGCGCGAGCCGATCCCCGGGCTCATCCTGTCGAACACGGCGCGTTCCGCGTTCACCTCGTTCCTCAAGACGATGGCGACCGCCGTCGGACCGGAGGGCGTGACCGTGAACACGTTGCAGCCCGGGCTGCACGCGACGGATCGGCTGACCGATCTCGGGATGGACCTCGAGGCCGCCGCGGCCGGGACGCCGGTGCGAGCGATCGGTCGCCCCGAGGACTTCGGTGCCACCGCGGCGTTCCTGTGTTCCGACCACGCCCGGTACATCACCGGTGCCGCCGTACCGATCGACGGGGGCCGGTTCGCCGGCCTCCAGTGAGGGAGGGGACCGTGTTCCGTCACGTCGCGATGTTCCGCTGGAAGGACGGGGTCACCCCCGAGCAGATCGCCGCGGTCGGGGAGGGACTCTTCGCCCTGCCCGCGATCATCCCCGAGATCCGCTCCTTCCGGTACGGACCGGACGCCGGCCTTGCCGAGCACAACTTCGACTACGCGGTGACCGCCGACTTCGACGACGTCGACGGATTCCGGGCGTACCGGGACCATCCGGACCACCGTGCCGTGGCCCGCGAGGTGATCGGGCCGATCCTCGCCGATCGCGCCGCGGTGCAGTTCGACGCGGGGACCCTCCCGGGGGAGCCGGGCGCGGCCGAGGCCTGATCGGGGCGCCTACGCTCACGGGGATGACCGTGCCCGTGCCCGCGACCGACAACGGTTGGCGGACCATCCCCAACCTCATCTCGCTCCTCCGGTTGCTCTGCGTCCCGGTGTTCGTGTGGTTGGTGCTCGGCGCGGACCGTCCGCTCGCCGCAGGCGTCCTGCTCGCCGTGCTCGGCGCCACCGACTGGGTCGACGGCTGGATCGCCCGACGGTACGACCAGGGCTCGGCGATCGGGAAGGTGCTCGATCCGGTGGCGGATCGGATCCTGCTCATCGCCGCAGCGGTGGTGCTGCTCGTCGACGGCACCGTGCCCCGGTGGGTCGGTGCGCTCGTGCTCGCGCGTGAGGCGGTCATCAGCCTCGCCACGCTCGTGCTCGCCGCGGCCGGGGCCCGGCGCATCGACGTGCTCTGGGTCGGCAAGGCCGGCACGCTCGCGCTCATGTTCGCGCTGCCGGGGTTCCTGCTCCTCTCGATCGCCGACGGCGCGCTGCACGCGCTGCTGTGGGCCGTCACCTGGTGCTTCACGATCGGAGGCCTCTTCCTCTCGTACTGGGCCGCCGTCCAGTACGTGCCCGCCGCCCGCCTCGCCCTCCGGGCCCGGGGCGTCCCCGAGGAGACGATCGCGGTCAAGAACGCGGGTGGCAACGCGTGAAGGCGGTCATTTTCGCGGGCTAGGTTCCGGGGCCGGGTCGAGCCGACGGAGGGGATGAGCATGGAGTACCCGCAGGACCTTCGCTACAGCGAGGAGCACGAGTGGGTCCGCGTCGACGGGACGCGGGCCACGATCGGGGTCACCGACTTCGCGCAGGACGCGCTCGGCGACGTCGTCTTCGTGCAGCTGCCGGACGCGGGACTCGCCGTGATCCGGTCGGCCGGGTGCGCCGAGGTGGAGTCGACGAAGTCGGTGTCGGAGATCTACGCCCCGCTCAGCGGGACCGTGGTCGAGGTGAACGCGGCACTCGAGGACGCGCCCGAGCTCGTGAACTCGGACCCCTACGGTCAGGGGTGGATCTTCGTCGTGGAGTTGAGCGACCCGGCCGAGGTCGACGCCCTCATGGACGCCGCCGGGTACCGCGCCCTCGTCGAGGGTTGAGCCTCACCGGGCTCGAGGTCCGGTTGAGGGTCGGAGGGACCCCGCGGCCGCCGGTCCGGTGGTGCCGGGGCTCGACCTCCGCTCCACGGTGAGGGTTCCGCGTCGGGCGGTCGGGCGGTAGCCTGCCGCCCATGCAGTGCAGCCGTTGCGGTCACGACAACGCGGGGGAGGCCCGGTTCTGCTCGTCCTGTGGGACCCTCCTCGTGGCCTCCGACGAGACCACGCAGTCCATCCCGGCCGTGGTGAGCGCACCGGCGGGGCCCGGCGCCGGCGGTGCGACCGCCGTGCTCCACATCGCCCGGGGCCCGAACGCCGGGTCGAACTTCGCCGTCGGTGACGACCGCCTCCAGGCCGGCCGTCACCCGGACTCGGACGTCTTCCTCGACGACATCACGGTGTCTCGACGTCATGCGACCTTCCAGCGCACGCCGGACGGCGTGGTGGTGGAGGACGTCGGCTCGCTCAACGGAACGTACGTGAACCGCGACCGCATCGATCGGCGCGTGCTCGCCGACGGTGACGAGATCCAGATCGGTCGGTACGTCCTCGTGTTCCGCGCCGCATGAGCGCGCCGGCCGAGGCCCCGCACCGCTCGATCGGGGAGGTGCTCTCGCTGCTGAGCGGCGAGTTCCCCGACGTCACGATCTCCAAGATCCGGTTCCTCGAGAGCCAGGGGCTCATCGCGCCGGAACGGACGCCGTCGGGGTACCGGAAGTTCTACGACCGCGACGTCGAGCGGCTCCGCTGGATCCTCACCCAGCAGAAGGACAACTTCCTCCCGCTCAAGGTCATCAAGGACCGCCTCGACGACCACGACCGCACCGGTGCGCCGCTCGACGCGGGGCCGATCGAACCGGAGCCGACGCCCGGGACCTCGGCGGGGACGGACGACGCCGCCGGCGACCCGCCGGCGAAGCCCGCACGCGCCAAGCGCCGACGGGCCGCGCCGATCGCGAAGGGTGAGCGTCTGCGCGGTGAGCAGCTCGCGCTCGACGCCGGGGCCGACGACCTCGTCGGCGACGCTTCGGGTGCGAGTCTCACGCGGGACGAGCTCGCGACGGCCTCGGGGCTCACCGTCGAGCAACTGCTCGAGCTCGAGTCGTTCGGGCTGGTCGCGCCGGCGGGCCGTATGGGCGCGGAGGGCCTCTTCGACGAGGACGCGCTCGCGATCGCGCGGATCGTCGCAGGCCTCCTCGCCCGCGGCGCCGAGCCGCGGCACCTGCGGATGTACCGCAACTTCGCGGAGCGGGAGGCGCAGTTCTACGAGCAGCTCGTGTTCGGGGTGGTGCGCCCGCGCGAGCCCGGCTCCCCGGTCGTGGCCCGCGACGCCGTCGTGGAACTCGCGACCCTCGGCCGTCGACTGCGGACCGTCTACCTGCGCCGCGCCCTCGACGCGGTGCTGCGGGCCGAGGCGCGTCGGACCGACGCCGCCGACGGGTGACCCGGCCGCGGCCCCTGCTCGATCGGGCCCGGATCGGGGCCGCGGTCGAACGCCTCGGGGCCGAGATCGCCGCGGACCACCCGGACGGGGTGGTCCTCGTGGGTGTGCTCAAGGGCGCCTCGATCCTGCTCGCCGACCTCGCGCGGGCGGTCCGTGGTCCCGCCGTGACCGTGACCTGCATGGCGATCTCGCGCTTCGCCCCGGATTCGGGGCGGGTGCGGATCCTCCACGACGTCGACATCGACGTGACCGGCTGCGACGTCGTGCTCGTCGAGGACCTCGTCGACACCGGGCTCACCGCGGACTTCCTCGTGCGCAGCCTGCGCGAGCGGGGCGCTCGGCGGGTCGCGGTCTGCGCCCTCCTCGACCGGTCGGTGCGTCGCATCGTGCCCCTCGAGGTCGCGTACCGCGGGTTCGAGGTGGATGCCTCGTTCATCGTCGGGTACGGACTGCACGTACGGGACCGGTACCGGAACCTTCCGGACATCCACGTCGTGGACCGGGACGTCGTCCTCGCCGACCCCGATGCGTACGCGAGCGCGTTGTACGGCGATCCGGCCTGATCCGGCGGGTCCGGGGCCTCAGGACCGGTGGTACCATCGCCCCGTGGTCGACGTCACGTTGGTGGGTGTGCGGGTCGAGGTCCCCTCGAACCAGCCGATCATGCTGCTGCGCGAGGCGGCCGAACCGCGGCGCTACCTCCCGATCTTCATCGGCTCACCCGAGGCCACCGCCATCGTCTACGCGCTCCAGGGGATGGAGACGCCGCGGCCCATGACCCACGACCTCGTCACGACGATGCTCGACGACCTCGGCGCCCGGCTCGTCGCCGTCGAGATCACCGAGCTCCACGAGGGCACCTTCTTCGCCGAGCTCGAGATCGCCCAGGGTGATCGCACGGTGCGCCTCGCCGCCCGCCCCTCGGACGCCATGGCCCTCGCCGTGCGCCAGAGCGAACCGGTGACCCTGCGGGTCGCCGACGAGGTGTTCGACGAGGCCGGTCTTCACTTCGACGTGGAGGAGGACGACGAGCAGATCGAGGAGTTCCGGGAGTTCCTCGACCAGATCAGCCCCGAGGACTTCGTCTGACGCTCCGGTCGCCCGGGGTCCGGAACCGCCGGCGTTGACGCCTGCGCGGCGCGCCGGTAGCGTTGACAACCACGTAACTACGCCCCTGTGATCCGCGCGCCCGTCGGCGCGCCGCCGGACGAGGAGACATCGGATGCCCCGAGGCGAGACGGAACGAGCTGCGGTCGACGTCGACCGGGTCGAGCAGGGGGTGCTGGGCTCGGATGAGTGGCAGGAGCTCGGGTACCGCGGTCCGCAGGTGTGCGCCATCGTCGGCATCACGTACCGCCAGCTCGACTACTGGGCACGGACCGACCTCCTCCGTCCGTCCCTGGCCGAGGCGCAGGGGAGTGGGACCCAGCGGCGGTACTCCTACCGGGACCTGGTCGCGCTCAAGGTGATCAAGAACCTCCTCGACGCCGGCATCTCGCTGCAGACCGCGCGCAAGGCGATCGACTACCTGCGCGAGCACCTCGGGGAGGACCTCGAATCGGCGAGCCTCGTCATCGACGAGTCCCGCACGGTGCTCGCCCGCACGGGTGACGACATCGTCGACCTCGTGCGCAACGGCCAGGGTGTGCTCAACATCGTGCCGCTCGGCGCCGTGGTCGATCAGATCGACGCGGGTGTGCACGAGTTGCGCCCGGCGGAGACCCCGGCCGTCGGGACCCCCGCCCGGCGTCGGAGCGCGGCCCGCTGAACGACGTGGAATCGCTCCCGCACGAGGGCGTCCGCTTCGCGCACAACTCGGAGCGGCAGTTCGCCCGACTGCTCGACTTCTACGGCATCGCCTGGGAGTACGAGCCCCGCACCTTCGTGCTCGAGCGCGATCGGCGCGGTGATCCCGCGCAGGCGTTCACGCCCGACTTCCACCTGCCGGAACACGACCTCTACATCGAGATCACCACGATGAACCAGCGGCTCGTCACGAAGAAGAACCGCAAGGCCCGTCGGGTCCAGGAGCTGTACCCCGAGGTGCGCGTCAAGGTCCTGTACCAGCGCGACTACCTGCACCTGCTCGTGAAGTACGGGCTCGAACCCCCCGACCAGCACGGGCTCGCCGAGCCCCGGGTGCTCGACCTCGGGTTCCGGGTGGAGCCCCCGGCGACCGCGGAGACGGCATGAGCGACGAGCTGCGGCACAGTCCCCTCGACGAGGTGCACCTCGCCCTCGGTGCGCGCATGGCGCCGTTCGGGGGCTGGGAGATGCCGATCCAGTACGCCGGGGTGCTCGAGGAGCACCGGGCCTGTCGGGAGGATGCCGTCGTCTTCGACGTCTCGCACCTCGGATCGCTCCGCGTCACGGGACACGGCGCCCGCCCGACCCTGCAGTGGGCGTTCACGAACGATCTCGATCGGATCGAACCCGGGCGGGCGCAGTACACGCACCTGCTCGACGAGACCGACGCCCACGTGGTCGACGACATCATCGTGTGGTGGCTCGCGACCGACGAGTTCATCGTCATGCCGAACGCCTCCAACACGGCCCCGCTCCTCACGGCGCTCGAGGACGCGGCGCGGCGCGCCGGGGACGGCGCCTGCCTCGTCGAGGACATCACGGACCAGCGGGTGGTGCTCGCGGTGCAGGGCCCCGCCGCCCGCCGTCGCCTCGCGACCGTCTGGCCCGAGGCCGCGGTCGTCCCGTCGTTCCACGTCATGCCGCTCACGTGGCAGGGTGAGCCCTCGTACGCGGCGGGCACCGGCTACACCGGTGAGGACGGCGTCGAGCTCCACGTACCGGGCCGGGTCGCCCGGTCGCTCTGGGACGCGTTGGCCGAGGCGGGCGTGACCCCCGCCGGCCTCGGCGCCCGGGACACCCTCCGGCTCGAGGCCGGTCTGCCGCTCCACGGGCACGAGCTGGGGGAGGGGATCACGCCGCTGCAGGCGGGCCTCGCCTGGGTGGTGCGGTTCGACAAGCCCGGGGGCTTCCGGGGCATGACCGCGCTGCGCGACGAGCGGGACCACGGGCCCCGGCGGGTGCTGCGCGGCATCACGGTCGAGGGGCGCCAGCCCCCGCGGGCCGGGTACCCGGTGCAGGTGGGGGCCCGTGTCGTCGGCGAGGTGACGAGCGGCAACTTCTCGCCCGCACTCGGGCACGGCATCGCGCTCGCCTTCCTGGACCCGTCGGTCGGACTCGGTGAGGCCGTCACCCTCGACGCCCGGGGCCGCGAACTGTCCGGTCGCGTCGTGCGTCCTCCGTTCATCGCCAAGCGCTGAGAGCGCACCGACTCCGAACCGCCCCGTCGTGGCGCCGGCCCGGTAGGGTCAGGTCCGTCGACGACCCCCTGCGGGAGAGTCCCGGGCCGCCAGTCCGGGCGCCGAAGGAGCAACCCTCCCCGGAATCTCTCAGGCCCACGAACCGTGGGGGTGAGGCAACTCTGGAAAGCAGTCGCGCGTCGTGAGGCGCCGGCTCACCGACGGTGAAAGCCGCGTCCGGGTGGCGCGGTGAATCTCTCAGGTTCCGCGACAGAGGGGGAGAGGGACGCCCGCGCCGCGCGCGCCCCGCTCGAACCGTCGCGACCCCTGGAGCACCCGTTGAGCACCGTCGACCGACCGACCTACGAGGACCTCGTCGATGCCGCGGAGTTCGCGGCCCGTCACATCGGACCCTCACCGGCCGAGCAGGCCGAGATGCTCGCGGTGCTCGGCTGTTCGTCGCTCGAGGAGTTGACGGCGCGGGCCGTGCCGGCGGTGATCCGTCGCCTCGAGACGCTCGACCTCCCGGCGGCCCGCTCCGAGCGCGATGTGCTCGTCGCACTGCGCGAGCTCGCCGATCGCAACGAGGTCGCGACCTCGCTCATCGGGCTCGGGTACTCCGGGACCATCACGCCCCCGGTGATCCTGCGCAACGTCCTCGAGAACCCGGCGTGGTACACGGCCTACACGCCGTACCAGCCGGAGATCTCGCAGGGTCGCCTCGAGGCGATCCTCAACTTCCAGACGATGGTCGCAGACCTCACGGGCATGGACCTCGCCAACGCGTCGATGCTCGACGAGGGCACCGCGGCGGCCGAGGCGATGGCGCTGTGCCACCGGCTCAACCCGAGGGCCGGCTCGGTGTTCTTCATCGACGCCGACGCGCCGCCGCAGACCATCGCCGTGGTGGAGACCCGTGCCGAGCCGCTCGGCTTCGAGGTCCTGATCGGCGATCCGACCACCGATATCCCCGTCGACGGCGTGTTCGGCGTGCTCCTGCAGTACCCGGGTGCGAGCGGTGCGGTGCGTGACGACGCGGCGCTGATCACGTCGCTGCACGAGCGCGGCGTCCGGGTCGCGGTGGCGGCGGACCTGCTCGCGCTCACCCTCCTGCGCTCGCCGGGGGAGATGGGCGCCGACGTCGTGGTCGGGTCGGCCCAGCGGTTCGGGGTGCCCCTCGGCTACGGCGGCCCCCACGCGGGGTTCATGGCCGTGCGCGAGGACGCCAAGCGGTCGCTGCCGGGACGCCTCGTCGGGGTGTCGGTCGACGCGGCCGGACGGCCGGCGCTCCGGCTCGCGCTCCAGACCCGGGAACAGCACATCCGGCGCGAGAAGGCGACGAGCAACATCTGCACCGCGCAGGTGCTCCTCGCGGTGATCGCGGGCCTGTACGCCGCGTGGCATGGCCCGGACGGGCTGCGGCGGATCGCCGCGCGCGTGCACCGCCAGACCGGCGCGCTCGCCGCCGCGCTGCGGAGCGCGGGGATCGAGGTCGTGCACGACGCGTGGTTCGACACCATCACGGTGCGCGTGCCCGCCCGGGCCGACGCGGTGCTCGCCGCGGCCCGTGACCGGGGCATCAACCTGCGCCCCGTCGACGCGGACACCGTGGCGATCGCGCTCGACGAGACCACGACGGTCGGGGTGCTCGAGGACGTGCTCGCCGCGTTCGACGTCACGGCGGACCTGCCCGCGCTGCTCGAGACGGTCGACGACGCGATCCCGGCTCCGCTCCGCCGGACCTCCGACTTCCTCACCCACCCCGTGTTCTCGCAGCATCGCTCCGAGACCTCCATGCTGCGGTACCTGCGGCGCCTCGCCGACCGCGACCTCGCCCTCGACCGCACGATGATCCCGCTCGGGTCGTGCACGATGAAGTTGAACGCGACGACCGAGATGATCCCGGTGACCTGGCCCGAGTTCGGGGCGATCCACCCGTTCGCCCCGCTCGAGCAGACCGCGGGGTACCGGGAACTCTTCGCCGGCCTCGAGCGCGCCCTCGTGGAGGTGACCGGTTACGACGCGGTGTCGCTCCAGCCGAACGCGGGCTCGCAGGGTGAGTTCGCGGGGCTCCTGGCGATCCGGGCCTACCACCGGTCGCGGGGCGAGGCCGAGCGCGACGTGTGCCTCATCCCGGCCTCGGCCCACGGCACGAACGCGGCGAGCGCCGCGATGGCCGGCATGCGGGTCATCGTCGTGGCGTGTGACCACGATGGCCACATCGCGCTCGACGACCTCAAGCGTCGGCTCGACGAGTTCGCGGGCCGGATCGCCGCCCTCATGGTCACGTACCCGTCGACGCACGGCGTCTACGAGGCGGAGATCTCCGACATCTGCGCGATGGTCCACGATGCAGGTGGGCAGGTGTACCTCGACGGTGCGAACCTCAACGCGCTCGTCGGGCTCGCCGCCCCCGGCCACTTCGGGGCCGACGTCTCGCACCTCAACCTGCACAAGACGTTCTGCATCCCGCACGGGGGTGGCGGTCCCGGGGTCGGGCCGGTCGCAGTGCGCTCGCACCTCGCCCCGTTCCTGCCGTCGCACCCGCTGGTGCCGGAGTGCGGACCCGAGGGGGGAGGGGTCGGTCCGATCTCGGCCGCACCCTGGGGATCGGCGTCGATCCTGCCGATCTCGTGGACCTACATCGCGCTCATGGGGGCCGAGGGCCTCACTCGCGCCACCCAGATCGCGGTGCTCAACGCGAATTACCTCGCCGCGCGCCTCGAACCGCACTTCCCGGTGCTGTACCGGGGCGAGGACGGCCTCGTGGCCCACGAGTGCATCCTCGACATCCGGCCGATCACGGCGGCGACCGGGGTGAGCGTGGACGACGTCGCGAAGCGGCTCATGGACCACGGCTTCCACGCGCCGACCATGTCGTTCCCGGTCGCGGGCACGCTCATGCTCGAGCCGACGGAGTCGGAGGACCTCGCCGAGCTCGACCGGTTCGTCGCCGCGATGATCTCGATCCGGGCCGAGATCACGGCGATCGAGCGGGGCGAGGTCCCGCTCGAGGAATCCGCGCTGCACCACGCGCCGCACCCGGCGGCTGACATCCTCGGCGCCGACTGGGACCGCCCGTACTCGCGCGAGGACGCGGCGTACCCGGGAGAGACCTCGCGCACCGCGAAGTACTGGCCACCGGTCAGCCGGATCGACGGCGTGCACGGCGACCGCAACGTGGTGTGCTCCTGCCCACCGCTCAGTGCCTACGAGGTACCGAACGGCTAGCGTCCCCGTCCATGGCCGACACGAAGCCCACCATCACCATCCCCGAGGGCGCGCCCCCGGCCGAGCTCGTCGTCGAGGACCTCGAGGTCGGCGACGGCACCGAGGCGGTCGCCGGCGCGAACGTCACGGTCCACTACGTCGGCGTGGCCTGGAGCGACCAGCAGCAGTTCGACGCCTCCTGGGACCGCGACGACTTCTTCGAGTTCCCGCTGGGTCGCGGCCACGTGATCTCGGGCTGGGACGAGGGCGTGCAGGGGATGCGGGTCGGTGGTCGTCGGCGCATCACGATCCCGCCGCACCTCGGGTACGGCGCGGCCGGTGCCGGCGGCGTCATCAAGGGCGGCGAGACGCTCGTCTTCGTCGTCGACCTCATCGCCGTCGGCTGAGCCGTCAGGCGGCCGGACGCGCCGCCGGCCTCGATGCCGGATCCGCGGGGTTCGGGCGTACCCTGCCCGATATGGAGCGGAGCGCACGGTGACGAGCCTCGGATCCCGGGACTGGGCCCGGACCGACTTCTACGCCGTCCTCGGGCTCGACGAGCGCGCGACCCGGGCCGAGATCGACGCGGCCTACAAGCGGCTGGCCAAGGAACTCCACCCCGACGCCCGTCCCGACGACCCGACGGCCGCAGACCGCTTCGCCGCGGTCGCCCGGGCCCGGGAGATCCTCGGGGACCCCTGGACCCGTCAGGCCTACGACGCGGGCCGGGCCGAACTGCGGCGGCCGGAAACCGGCAGCGGTGAGGTCTGGCACAACCTCGCGCCGCCCCCGCCGGCGCGACCGGGCCGATCGCTGCCGCCCCGGATCCGGATCGCCCTCGGGGTGCTCCTCCTGCTGGCCGGCCTGGCCATGACGGCCTGGACCCTCGAGGCGACGCTCGGCTCCGGCGGGACCGACCGGTCAGTGGCGACGACCGGGGTCGTGCGCACGGCGGGAGACGAGCGCCGGGTGACCTTCCGGACCCGGGAGGGGAGCGTGGTGAGCCCCCGGCTCCCGGAGCGGGTCACGGCCTCGCCGGGCGATCGCATCACGGTGCACTACCTGCCCGAGGATCCGACGCGCATCATCGTGCGCGACTCGAACGTCCTCGTGGTCATCACCCTCGGTGTGGCCGCCCTCAAGTTGCTCGCCGGGGGAGTGCTCGTCATGGCGTACCCCCGCCTGCGGGCCCGATTCCCGGGCTCCGCCTGAGGATCATCAAGGTGACATAACGAAGATTATGGGCACTCGGGTCGGGCCCGGGGCCGGCGGGCCTCAGGCTGGGTGGTCCCGGAGGAACGCCGCCACGCCCCGGACGACCTCCGCTTCGGACCCCAGGGCGGCCTCGTCGAACCAGGCGGCTTCGGCGGCGTCGTCGCCGGCCCGCAGCGTCGTGAGGTCCTCGGCGGCCACGGCGAACTCGACGATGATCCAGCGGACCCCGGCGGCCGGGTCCGGGCGTTCGGCGACCCCGAGCAGTCCGGTGACTCGGACCCGCAGGCCGGTCTCCTCGAGCACTTCGCGCCGGACCGCCGCCTCGAGGGTCTCATCGGATTCGACCCGCCCGCCCGGTACGGCCCACAGGCCCCGGCTCGGCGGGTTGGCCCGACGCACGAGCAGCACCCGGCCGGCGTCCCGCAGGACCGCCCCGACGGCCACCAGTCGCCGCAGGGCGAACGGGCGTTCGGTCACAGCGGGCGGTGCATGGTGAGGAGCCGGGCGGTGAAGCCCTGGCCCTCGAAGAAATTCTTCGTGGCCCGGTGTCCGGGCAGTGCGGGCGCGTCGACCCCGAGGCACCCGCGTGCGGTGGCCCGGACGAGGAGCTCGGCGACGAGCGCCTCACCCACCCCCACGCCCCGGGCGTCGTCGAGCACGTGGAGTTCGGTGATGCGGGCGAGGCGTCCGCCGTCCCGGAGTTCCTCGACGACCATGACCGCGAAGCCCACGGCTGCGCCGTCGACGCAGCCGAGGAGCACGTCGGCCCCGCCGTCGTCGAGGAGGGCGGCGAATGCCGTGCGCAGCGGTTCGGGTCGCGCGTCCCGGCGGGTCCAGAGCGCGCCCCCGCGCATCGGGCCGAGTTCGGCGCTCAGCTCCCCCGCGAACTCGACGAGGGTGTCGAGGTCGGCGACGGTGGCCTCCCGAACCGACTCCATCGTGGCGCGCTCAGGACGCCCGGAGGATGGCGATCTTGCCGAGCACGGTGCGACGGGCGCGGGTCGCCCGCTCGTACGCGTCGACCGCGTCGAGTTCGCCGGCGTCGAGACCCTCGAGGCGCTCGATGATCTGCGACGCGGCGAGCCCGTCGTAATCGGGGATGGCGAGGTCGCGGGGATCCGGTGCCTCGGCCGTCGGAGCCGCCGGAGCCGGCGCAACCGGGGCGGGTGCGGGTTCGTCCGTCACGGTGGCGACCACCCGCATCGCCGCGGGTTCGGGGGCCGGCGTGCGGTCGACGAGCGGCATGGAGGCGAAGGTCTCGCCCGCGAGCACGCGCAGCGCCTCGAGGTGCTCGACGAGGCGGGCCCGGATCACCGGCGGCCCGTACTGCACGGCGAGCTGACCCATCGCGCGGTAGTTGTTGATCCGGGTGTTCACGACCTTCTGGTGCGCGTCGACCTCGCGTCGGCCACGGGCCGAGAACATCTGCATGAACGTGGGCACGGAGTCCCGGGCGAACGCGACGAACCCCACGGGCACGTGCACGGCGTACTCCACCGCACGTTCGATGTGGCTGCGATCGTCACCCACCGTGCTCCCCTTCGTCGTCGTCGTCCCGGCCCGAGGGCCCTCCGAGTGTACGGCGGCGCCACGCGACGGCTCCGGCCGGGAGGAGGATGAGGACCGACACCACGAGGATCCACGCACCCCACCGCACGTACGGGGTCTCCCCCGTGCGGACCGGCACCCGGGCCGACATCACGGTGCGTTCGAACAGCTCGGTGCGTTCGGTGACGACCCCGGACGGGTCGATCACCGCGCTGATACCGGAGATGGCGGCCTGGACGAGAGCCCTGCCGGTCTCGGCGGCCCGCATCTGTCCCGATTGCACGTGTTGGGCGCTGTTGCCGCTGCGGCGGTAGGAGCGATTGTTCGTGGAGACGATGAGGACCTCGGCGCCGTCGCGGACCGTGCCGCGTACGAGTGGCCCGAACACCGACTCGAAGCAGATGAGGGCCCCGATGCGCACGTCGCCGATGCGCAGCACTGCGCCGTCACGTCCCGGCGTCATGTCCTCGGGCACCTGGTCGATCGCGCCGATGAACCCGAGGCGGTCGCGCCACGGGACGTACTCGCCGAATGGGACCAGGTGTCGCTTCGAGTACCGCCCGACGAGCCGTCCGTCAGGCGCGTAGAGGCGATCGGTGTTGCGCACCAGTCCCCCCGGCCCGCGTTCGATGACGTTCACGAGGACGTAGGCGCCGTGGCGGCGGCCGACCGCGACGATCTCGGCCCGCAGCCGCGGATCGGTCTCGGGGTCCGACATGAGCGCGGACTCCGGGAACACGATGAGGTCGTACGGACCGCGTAGGGTCGACGCGAGTTCGAGGTGCTTGCGGGTGAGGATCCCCTCGGCGATCTCCTCCGGCGTGAGCCGACGGTTGAGGTCGTTCGCCTGCAGCGTTGCGACCCGGATCGTGCCCGCCGGCGCGGTGGTCGGGCGGGCGACGACGGCGAGGCCACCCACCAGCACGGTCCCGAGGAGGGCGACGACCGCCCCGCGCCGGGCCCCGCTCCCCCGCGCGCCGCGGGCGGTCGGGTGGAGCAGGTCGGCGAGCCCGGCCTGGAGCGCGACGACGACGAACGACACGAGCAGCACGCCGCCCCACGGGGCGAGCGCCCGGGCCGGCCCGAAGGGTGCGAGCGCCGTGCCCACCTCGCCCCAGGCGAGCCCGCCGAGCGGCCATGCCCCCCGGGCCGCCTCGGCCAGGGTCCAGGCTGCCGCCACGACGAACGGCGAGCGCACGCCCCCTCGACCGACCGCGCCGACCACGAGGCCGGCCGCCGCCCAGTAGAGGGCCTGGACGAGGACGAGCGGCACGATCGCGATCGCACCGAAGTACCAGGTCCAGGACAGGACCACGGTGAAGCACATCGCTCCGGCGACGAGGCCCGTCCACGCCCCGCGTCCCGGTCCGGCGCTGCGCCAGACCCACAGGAGCGGGATGAGCGCCACGAGGGCGAGCGGCCAGAGGCCGAAGGGCGGGAAGGCCGCGGCGACGAGGAGGCCGGACGCCACCGCCGCGATGCCCGCGGCGGGTGCGCCCGGCGGTGACGCCTCGGTCAGGCGCAGTCCCGACAGAGGTCGGTCTTCCCGTCGGCGAGCTGGCTCATCGGGAGCACGAGGAAGCAGGAGGTGCACAGGAACTCGTCGGCGCCTCGGGGCTTGATCTTGGTGTCGCCCTCGCCGCGCGGGGTGTCGTCCTCGGCGTCGTCGGGCTCCTCGTCCTCCGGACGGTCGCTCGTGGTGCGCTCCTTGAGGAGCACGTCGAGGGATGCCTCGACGTCGTCCGGGTGGGTCTCGTCGTCGAGGGTCACGACGACGTCGTCGTCCTCGCCCTCGACGTCCACGGACTCGGCGTCGTCGTCCTCGCCGCCGTCGGCGGTCGCCGCGTCGGCCTCCTCGGACTCGTCGTCGACGATGAGGTCGACGTCGATGTCCTCCTCGAGGTCCTCCTCGAGGTCGTCCGGATCGAGCTCCTCGTCGTCGCCTTCCTGAGCTTCTTCTTCGTCGAACTCGTCGTCAGCCATGCGCACTTCCGGGTGGAGGGGCGCGCAACGTAACACAGGCTGCGGTGCGGATCGTGGCGTTCGCGTCGTCCTCGCACGTCCCGGGGATCGCGGGCTCGCCGAGGCGGAACCGCCCCCGGTCGGGTCGGGTCGGCGTCGTGCCGGACCGGCTGGGATCCAGGGTCGGGTGGGTCACTGGGTGGCCCGGGTGACGATCGGCGTCACCGGGTTATTGCAGCGTTCTCACCGCGACCACTGGATCCCAGTCCAGACCTCTCCGCCGCCGGTTCCATCGACCCCCGGGCGGTGCGCCCGAGGCCCGTTCGGCCCCCGACCGGCGGATCCGGCGAAGGGATTCAGCCGGATCCGCCCGCTGGCGTCAACGCCGGCTCGCGCGTACCGCGCGCAGTGTCCGGTCCGACGACGCTGGGCGCGGGATCGGCACCCGCCCGTGCGCGTGGCGTGGTCGCGGCGGGTCGGGGTCGGGTACCCGGGTTCCCGCCGGTCAGGCGCGGGCGGCCCGTCGGGCCGCAGCGGCCCGTTCGGCCTCGAGGCGCTCGAGCTCGTACACGCCGTGGTCGACGTAGCGCATCGCCGCGGCGAGCGCGTGGTGGCCGGCCTGCTCGTCGATGAGCCGGTGCATCTCCTGGGCCACCGTCCGGTAGGCGGGGTGTCCCTGGGGTCCGCTGCGGAGCTCGAGCATGTGGAACGCCTCGCGCGCGTTGAACTGCATCGAGAACCGGATCCGGTACGCGAGCGCGACCGCGTAGGACGCCTGCTCGGGGAAGCGCAGGGCCATCGCGCCGTGGAGCGCCGCGGAACGGTCCATGGCCTCGGCGAACTCGCGCTCGACCCCCGCCTCGACCACCGCCTCGGGCAGGTCGTACCCGTGCTGCGGTGAGAGCTGCTGCCACTCGATGGTGAGCATGCGGTGACGCTGGAGGTCGCGGAACGCGCCGTAGTCGGCGAGCACGTCGAAGCGGTAGTCGGTCCGTTCGAGGGCGCGGCCGGGCTTGTGGCGCCGGTTGCTGCGCTCCCCCACGTACGCGGCGAGCAGGTGACGACGGTCCTCGGCCCCGAGGCGCCGCACGCGCTCGACGATCTCGTCCTCCGGCAGGTCGGCGTGCGGGTAGCAGATCGCGGCGAGGACCTTGTCCTCGCCCTCCGGATCGAAGTCGACGAGGGTGACGCCGGGTCGGGCCTCCGGTTCGGCGCCGCCGAGGATCCGGTGGACGACGCTGGCGGTCTGCTCGCGCGTCTCCTCGAGGTACCGGGACCACGCGCCGCCGCGGTCGGCACGGTCGACCCGAGTGAGGAACGACGGGATGACCTTGCGCAGTTCGGTGAGCATGAGGTCGGCGTACGACCGGGCCTCGGGCAGGGGGTGCGCACGCATGCGCAGGAGGAGTGCCTCGTAGGCCTGGCCCGTCCCGTAGATGCCGACGTTCGACAGCGTGGCCGCCGGGAGGATGCCTCGGACGGCGTCGCAGGCCTTGGCCTTGATCGTCTGCTTGTAGACGAAGTCGGAGTCGTCGGCATCCTTCGGGTACCGCTCCCGTGCCCACTCCATCATCCGCGGCAACAGTGACTGGTACGTGGTGAAGAGTCGGTCCATCTCGGCGATGTAGAGCGCCCCGAGCGGGGACTCGAGCACCTCGGGCGCCCGCAGGTAGCGGAACCGGCCGCCGAGGCGGGTGTCGTACGGGATGTACCGCGTCGATTGCTCGAGGTACGCCATGAGGCGGCCCCACTCGAGGATCTTCGTGAGGATGTTCGAGGCCTGTTCGCACGCGAGGTGCACACCGCCGAGCTGGGCCACGGAGTCGTCGCCGTACTCGAGGAACACCTTCTCGTAGAGCTGCTCGGCCCGGCTCACCCCGACGCTCGCGTCGTACGAGAGGTCGCCGGTGAGGTCGAGGTCCCCTGCGAACTCGTCGAGGAACAACCGGCGGAGACTCTTGTCCGAGCGGGAGTACCGGGCGAAGAGCGCGCCCTTGACGACCTCGGGCAGGTTGACGAGGGCGAAGACCGGCCCGTCGATGCTCGTGAAGTACGGGCGGAGCGCGCCGGCCTCCACGGGGGTGAACTGCTCCGCCACGTACTGCATGGGTCGCTGATCGTACCGGTGGGTCCCGGTCACCCCGGGGACCGCCCGGACGCACCGGCGGGGTCGGGTCGCAGCGTCAGATGAGCAGGTGCAGCGCCGCCGTTCGGACCTCGACCTCGAGGGTGCCGGAGCGGCCGGTGGAGCGCCCGTCGACGCGGACCGCCCATGCGCCGGCCCGGACCCGGATCCGCACGACCCGCCCCGAGCCGGTGCGGATCCGCGGGTGCGGCACGTGCGCGCCGGTCGCGAGGCGTCGCCGCATCCCCCCGCGCTCCCCCGGTCGGAGTGCGTACACCTGCACCTCGAGCCGACCGTCGCCCGGGTGACCGCGCGGCGACACGTCGAGTCCGTCGATGAACTGACCGTTCGCCACCACGACGCCGGTCGCCGGGCCCTCGTGGAACCGTCGACCGTCGACGGTGACGCTCACGTGGTGCTGGCGCGACAGCGACCGGAGGGAGCCCGGCGGCGTCCCGACCTCGACTGCGTTCACCGCCCAGGCCGCACGTCCCGCACGGTCGACGACCATCGCGTCGACGGGGAGATCGATGCCTCGCGTCTTCGTCGTGGCCCCCGGCGCCAGGCCGATCGCCCGGGCGAGGTCGCTCGTCGCGTCCGGCAGGAAGCTCACGAGTGCGTCGGCGCCGAGGTCGTCGACCGCGGACGCGAGCGCGTGGTCGCCGCCTGCGATCGTGACCGTCGGGTCCGCCGTGGTCGGGATGCCCCACGCCTCGCCGGGCCGGATGCTCATACCGGCACCACGCCGGATGCTGCGACCACCCCGCGGAAGCATGCGTCGGCGGCCTCGCTCGCCGCGCCCGCGGTGCGCGGATCCGGGGCGACGAGCGCGATCTGGCGCAGCAGGTCGACGAGCTGCTTGACGTGACGCACGAAGTCACCGCCGGTGAGCGTGTCGTCGAGGTCGAGCACCTGGGTGAGGGTCCGACCCGCCGCCCAGGCGTGGACGATCGGTGCGAGACCGGCGTCGGGTGGCCGGGTCTCGGGGAGCCCCGCGTCGTCCTCGTTCGCGCTGAGGTCGCGCCACGTGCGCTCGATCGCCCGCCACCGCGCGCTCAGGTCCCCGCTCGGCCACCGCGGGGTCGGGGGCCGTTGGTGCTCCGGGCCCCGGTGCTCGTAGGTGAACACGCTGGCGAGCGCGGCGACCTCGGGCGGTCGGAGGCCGTCGAACGCGCCGGTGCGGACGGCCTCGGCGACGAGGAGGTCGGTCTCGGCGTTGATGCGCATGAGCAGCCGACCCGCCGGCGTGAGGTGCCAGCCGTCCACGTAGCCCCAGGACTCGAGCACCCGCAGCACGCGATCGAACTGACGGGCCAGGCTCTCGCTCCGCCCGCGCACCCGCCGTTCGAGACGGCGGGTCTCACGCTCCAGCCGCTCGACCTGGGCGAGGGCGCGGAGGTGGGCGTCGAGATCCGGGCACGACGCGACCGGGTGCTGGGCGGGGTCCTCCGGGTCGGGTGCCGACGTCGGCGGCGGGTCGGCGAGGCGCGCCGCGCGCAGCCGGCCCGCGAGTTCGCGGCGGAACGCGGGGTTCTTGGGGGCGAACGGTCGCGGGATCTCGAGGTGGCCCGCCGCAGTCGGCGGTCCGTCGAGATCGGCCGGTCCGAGCCGGACGAGGTGGCCGTCGGCGCCGAGCGCCAGGAGGCGATGGGAACCCCGACCGCCCTCGTGGCGCAGCACGACCGACCGACCGCCGCCCCGACGGGTGCGGATCACCGCACCCGGGCGCAGCGCGGCGATGGCCTCCTCGACCGCGCCGCGACGGCGGCCGCGCGCCGGACCACCCCCGGCCCGCTCGACGAGGCGTCGGTACTCGTGGAGGTCCCCGCGGTCGCAGGTCGCATCGTCCCGCCAGTGGACGAGCAGCGCGGTGCTGCGTTCGAGCTGCCGCTCGATCCCGACGACGTCGCGGTCCGCGCGGAACTGGGCGAACGAGAGGTTGAGGAGGTGGCGGGCCTCGGCGGCGTCGCACCGGTCGACGAGGTTCGCCGTCATGTTGTAGGTCGGCCGGAACGAGGAGGTGAGCGCGTAGGTCCGGCGGGACGCGAGGCCGGCGACCTGATCGAAGGGGACGAACGGACTCCACGGGACGACGGCGAACCCGCGGTCGTCGATCCCCCGGCGCCCCGCCCGGCCGGTGAGCTGGGTGTACTCCCCCGGGGTCAGGAACTCGTGGTGCTCGCCCGTGAACTTGGAGAGCTTCTCGATGACGACGGAACGGGCCGGCATGTTGATGCCGAGCGCGAGGGTCTCGGTCGCGAACACCACCTTCACGAGCCCGGCCGCGAACGCCTCTTCGACCGCCTCCTTGAGCGGAGGCACCATGCCGGCGTGGTGCGCGGCGACCCCCGCCTCGAACCCGGCCCGCCACGCGTCGTACCCGAGGGCGACGAGATCGGCGCCCGAGAGCATCGCCGTGTGGGCGTCCGCGATCCGACGCAGCGCCCGCTGCTCCTCCGCGCTCGTGAGCCGCAGGCCGGCCGCCAGGCACTGGTCGACCGCCCCGTCGCACCCGGCACGGCTGAAGATGAAGGTGATGGCCGGGAGCATCTGCTCGGCTGCGAGGCGCTCGACGATCTCGACCCGCGAGGGCGCGAAGAGTCGTCCCCGCCCGTGGTGGCGCCCGCGCCGATCCCCGCGCCCGGTCCGCCCGTCGAGGCGCTGCACGTCCGGGTTGGGACGGGCCTCATCGCCCGGGCCGGGGACGAACACCGGGAGGAGGTGGAACCCGTCCGAGCCCCGCTCCCCCACGGCGTAGAGGTTGGTGAGCTCGACCGGGCGGCGCTCCTCGATGACTGCCGTGGTGGCGCCCCGGACGGTCGCGATCCAGTCCGCGAACTCCTCGGCGTTCGAGACCGTGGCGGACAGCGCCACGATGCGCACGGACGCCGGGAGGTGGATGAGCACCTCCTCCCACACCGCGCCGCGGAAGCGGTCCTGCAGGTAGTGGACCTCGTCGAGCACCACGTACTCGAGGCGATCGAGCACCGGCGACCGGGCGTAGATCATGTTCCGCAGGACCTCGGTCGTCATCACGACGACCGGCGCGTCGCCCCGCACGGTGTTGTCGCCGGTGAGGAGCCCGACGTGCTCGACTCCGTGGGCCCGGACGAGGTCGCCGTACTTCTGGTTCGAGAGCGCCTTGAGCGGGGTCGTGTAGAAGGCCTTCGTCCCGGCGGCGAGGGCCCGGACCGCGGCGTACTCGGCGACGAGGGTCTTGCCCGCGCCCGTCGGTGCCGCGACGAGGACGGAGTCCCCGGCGTCGAGTGCGTCGAGCGCGCGCCGCTGGAAGTCGTCGAGCGGGAACCCGACCGCCGCCTCGAACGCGGCTCGCGGTGCGGCCCCGGTCACGGGGTCGGGGTGCTCAGGGTGCTCGGGGTGCTCGTGGTGGAGGTCGTGGGCGCGAAGGTCGTGGTCGTCACGGACGGCACGCTCGGGGGGCGCGGACGCACGAGGAACACGACGAGGGCGGTCGCGGCCACGACGCCGAGTCCGACCGCGACGGCGACCTGCCGCTCGCGCCGCTCCGACGGGGGCCTCGGGAGGTCCTTGCGTCGCTCGTTCACCGCTTCAGCATCCTTCCGATCGCGATCGACGCCTCGTAGAAGAGGTACATCGGTGCCGCCATGAACAATAGGGAGTACGGGTCTTGGCTCGGGGTGATGAGCGCGGCGAACAGGGTGATGAGCACCAGCGCCCACCGGCGCCAGCGGCGCAGTTGCTCGGTCGTGAGGACCCGGGCCAGGAGGAGGAACACCAGGACGACTGGGAACTCGAACGACACGCCGAACGCCACGATCATGAGCGCGACGAGCGTGAGGTACGAGGTGCCCGTGAGCAGGGGTTGGAGGTCGTTCCCGCCGATGCCGAGCAGGAACCGCAGCGCGGGCTTGAGGGTGAGGAAGGCCACGAACCCGCCGAGGGCGAAGAGCACGATCGCCGAGACGATGAACGGGATCGCGTAGCGCTTCTCGCGCGGGTTGAGGCCGGGCGTGACGAACCGCCAGATCTGGAACAACCAGACCGGCATCGCCACGACGATGCCGCCGTAGGTCGCGATCTTGAGTCGCAGGAGGAACGCGTCGGCGGGTCCCGTGAAGATGAGTTCGTTCACGACGCGGCGGTCGAGTGACTCGCGGTAGAAGGTCGTGAGGAAGGCGATGATCTGCGGGGTGAAGAAGAAGCACACCCCGGCCCCGACGAGGATCGCGCCGAGGCTGATGAAGATCCGCCGTCGGAGTTCGCCGAGGTGCTCGACGACGGTCATGTGCCCCTGGGTGTCGGCGGCCCGCTCCTCATCGCCGCGTCGGCGTCCGATGCGCAGCGCCATCAGGTGCTCGTCGGCGGTCGGAACCGGCTCGGGGCGCGACCGGGTTCGCGGCCCGGCGGGGTGCGGGAGGCCGGAGCGTCCGCCCGGTCCGCGGGCGGTTCGGGGGTCGGCTCGGTGTGCCGGATCGGTGCGGCGAGCGTCGCGCCGGGATCGAAGGTCTCGGTCGGGGTCTCGTCCGCGTGCAGCACCCCGTGCAGTTCTGAGCTGAGCTGCTCCTGGACCCGCTTGACCTCACGGATGCCCCGGCCGACCTGGCGGGCGACCTCGGGGAGTCGGTTCGGCCCGAACACGAGGAGGGCGACGATGACGACGACGAGGATCTCGAGCGGTCCGAGTTGCGGGATCATGGCTGGCCTCGCCGGCTGGGTGCGTCGGACGAGGGCGCCCGACGATGCGGAGCCTACCGCCCGGCCTCGTCGCTCCCGGCCCGACCCGCCTCGAGCCGGCCGGCGGTCGCGAGTGCGTCCTGCCGCAGTCCGACGAGGCCCGGGGCGAGTGCCGAACGGAACTCGGCGAAGGCGGCGACGGTGGGGCCGACCTCGTCCCGGGCACGCCGCAGCGCGGCGGCGAGCGCGGCCGTGCCCGCCAGGAGCACGACGCCGAGGATGATGAGCAGACCGGGCATGGGTGCGTGAACCTACTGCGAGGGCTCGGGGCGCACCATGTCCACGAGGTCGCCGAACCAGTGGTCCGTCTCGAGCAGTTCGTGGAAGGCGAGGAGGTCGTCGGCGCTGATCGCGGGACCGGCGTAGTGGGCCTCGTTGATCTCGGCCGGCACCCGCCACACCTGGAGTTCGACCCCGCTCGACACGAGGAGGTCGATGATGCGACGGCTGGCGTCCTTCACCACGACGGTGGCGCAGGACGGGCAGCGGAAGGTGTAGGCACCCTGCTCGTCGCCGGCGCAGACCCGCACGGTGAGGTCGTCGACCTTCAGCTGCACGTCCCCGCACTCAGGGCAGTTCGCTCGGATGGTGGTCATGGCGGGTCTCCTCCCCTCCAGGTACGTGGGGGTCATCGGCCCCAGGCCGTCCGGACTTGAGCGCGGTTCGCGAAATCCTCCGGGACCCGGATCCGGGCCGGAGGGCCCAGGCCCGCCGGGTCCGCCCGGTACGGGGCGGGCGTGAGAACATCGCTGCCGTGGCCGTGATCACCTTCGCCCACCGCGGCGCTCGCACGCTCGAACCGGAGAACACCCTCGCCGCCTTCCGGCGGGCGCTCGCCGAGGGCGCCAGCGGGCTCGAGAGCGACGCGTGGCTGTCGGGGGACGGCGAGGTGGTCCTCGTGCACGACCCGATCGTGCGCCGGGGCCTGGGCCGGGCGCGGGTCGCCCGCACCTCGGCCGCCGACCTCCAACGCTTCGGGGTGCCGCGCCTCGCCGACCTGTACGACGAGTGCGGTTCGGCCTACGACCTCTCGATCGATCTCAAGGACCCCGCCGCCGCGGCGCCGATGGTGGACCTGGCCCGGGCCCACGGCGCGCCCGAGCGCCTCTGGATCTGCGTCGGGGGGCGGGAGCGGTTGCGCACCCTCCGGGACGAGGCCCCCGACGTCCGCCTCGTCCACTCCCCCGGTCGCGGCAGGGTCGTCGGGACGGCGCTCGAACGACTCGCGGCCGATCTCGCCGAGGACCGGATCGACGCGCTCAACCTCCACCACACCGACTGGACCGGCGGCATCGTGTCCCTGCTCCACCGGTTCTCCCTGCGCGCCTTCGCATGGGACGTGCAGGAGACCCGCCACATCCTCGGGATGCTGCGCATCGGGATCGACGCGATCTACTGCGATCGGGTGGATCGGATGCTCGCCGCGGTCGGCGAGTGGAGCGATGCGCCGGGTCGGCGACCGCCGGCCTGACCGGCCGGATCAGAGGAGACCGATGCGACCGATCGGCCAGATCCGGATGAAGACCCGCCCGATCATCGATGACCGGGGGATCGGGCCGAAGTAGGTCGAGTCCTTCGAGAACTGCCGGTTGTCCCCGAGCATGAAGTAGTGGCCCGGCGGGACCTCGACCGGCCCGAACGTGCGGGACTGGGTGCCCGGGGGCAGGAACGGTTCCTCGAGCACCTCGCCGTCGATGTAGATCCGACCGTCGCGACCCTCGATGGTCTCACCCGGCAGTCCGACGACCCGTTTGACCAGATCCTTGATCTCTGCGGTCTCGGTGCCCTTCGGTGCGAGGAACACCTCGATGTCGAAGCGGTTCGGATCGTGGAGCCGGTCGGCGAGCTTGTTGACGAGCACGCGGTCGCCGACCTCGAGCGTCGGCACCATCGACTCGGACGGGATGTAGAAGGCCTGGAAGATGAAGGTCTTCACCACGAAGGCGACGAGGAGCGCGCATGCGATGAGCGCGATCCACTCGATCACCGTGCGCAGCGCCGAACCGGAGTCCTCGGAGGACTCCTCGTCCTTGATGGGTGCGATCAGATCGTCGGTCACGCGGCGGACTCCACGGGCGCATCCTCGCACGCCGGACCCCACCGGCGGTCGCACGGACGCCGGGAGATCGACCGCCGAGGTGACGGCGCGCTCGTGCGCGACGGGCGCACCGGGCTCACGCGGTCGGGATCCGGGTCGCCGCGAGGGCTCCGGCGGCGCCGGCGGCGAGGAAGAGGACCGGGTCGGCGTCGGCCGGTCGGCCCATGCTCCCGACCGACAGGCCGTGGCTCGCGAACGCACCGAGCACGTCCGGGGCCGGCGCGGTGACGACGTCGTGGCGCTCGGCGATGCCGGCGGCGCGCACGTCGTCGAGGATCCGGCGCTCCTCGTCGCCACCCACGCCCGGGACGACGACGGTGGCGTGGGCCGCGCCGAGGCGTCCGAGCGCGGTGGCGCTGTGGTGCGAGAGGCCCCGGTGGCGTTCCCGCGGGTCGGCGAAGGACACCCGGAGGGCGGCGATCGGATCGCCCCCGAGATCCGCCGCGGCGCCGAGCCAGGTCGGGGCCTCGACGCCGGTGTGGCCGAACCGGGAGCCGGTGCCGACGATCCCGGGCCCCATCGCCACGATCGCCACGTCGGCCCGGGCCGCGATCCGTGCCGCGAGCAGTGCCGCGGGCGCGGACACCGCTTCGTGGTCGCCGCCGAAGGCATGACCCGCGGTGATCGTCGCGTCGATGAGGGATCGCTCGGTGAGCGCTGCGACGAGGTCCGAGAGCGCCAGGGGCAGCGCGGCGCCGTCGGTCATCACGTACGCGATGCGGGCGTCGGGTCGCACGCTGCGGACGCCGAGCACCGCCGCAGGGACCTGAGAGTGGAGCGGGACGTGGACCACCGGCAGGCCGCCGAGGTCGTCGGCGTCGGCGAGACCCGGATGGAACTCCTCGGCGCTGCCGGTGTCGGCCTGGAGGCTCGTGTAGCGCAGCTTCATGATGTGGCCCGGTCCGGGGGCGACGAGTTCGTCGCGGTCGAGCGACCAGTGCACGACGTGCCACCCTCCGGTGCCGAGACCGAGCTCGACCGCCGTCGTGTTCACGATGACCCGCTCCCCCGGGCCGACCTCGCCGGTCAGGGCCGTGAGGACGTAGGCGCGCGCCGGACCGTCGGCGAGGGCGACCTCGACCCGTTGGAGCCCGGGGCGGGCCTCGATGATGCGCAGGACCTCGCCGCGTCGGAAGGTCGGCATCAGAGCGAGGCGATCAACCGCTCGACGCGATCGTCGTGTGACTTGAACGGGTCCTTGCAGAGCACCGTGCGCTGGGCCTGATCGTTCACCTTGAGGTGCACCCAGTCGACCGTATAGTCGCGCTTGCGCTCCTTGGCCCGGGCGATGAACGCGCCGCGCAGCCGGGCCCGGGTGGTCTGCGGTGCCTCGTCGATGGCCCGCTGGATCGCCGCATCGTCGGTGATGCGGTCCACCTGATCGCGCTTGGCCATGAGGTAGTAGGGCGACCGCGACCGGGTGACGTCGTGGTACGAGAGGTCGAGGAGGGCCACCCGCGGGCTCGTGAGCGGGAGGTCGTGGCGCTCACGGTAGGCCTCGATGAGGTGGTACTTGATGACCCAGTCGACCTCGCGGGAGAGCTTGAGCGGATCCGACTCGAGGTGGGTCATCACGTGCTCCCACATCTCGAGCGCCCGTTGTTCGAGCGGGGTGAGTTCGTGCCGGCTCGCGAACCGCAGCGCACGTTCGAGGTACTCCGCCTGCATCTCGACCGCCGAGAGCTCCCGCCCGGTGGCGAGTCGGACCCGACGACGGCAGGACATGTCGTGGCTGATCTCACGGATCGCCCGGATCGGGTTCTCGAGCGTCATGTCGCGCCAGGGCGCGCCGTCCTCCTCGAGCATGCGCAGCATGATCGAGCAGACGCCGGTCTTGAGGAACGTCGTGTACTCGCTCATGTTCGAGTCCCCGACGATGACGTGGAGCCGCCGGTACCGCTCGGCGTCGGCGTGGGGCTCGTCGCGGGTGTTGATGATCGGGCGCGAACGCGTCGTCGCGCTCGAGACGCCCTCCCACACGTGTTCGGCCCGCTGGCTGATGCAGTACATCGCGCCGCGGGCGGTCTGGAGCACCTTGCCCGCGCCCGCGTAGACCTGCCGGGACACGAGGAACGGGATGAGGACGTCGGTGAACTTCGAGAACTCGCCCTCCCGGGCGACGAGGTAGTTCTCGTGGCATCCGTAGGAGTTGCCGGCGGAGTCGGTGTTGTTCTTGAACAGGTAGACCTCGCCCCGGATCCCCTCCTCCTGGAGTCGCTGCTCGGCGCTCTGCACCAGGCTCTCGAGGATCCGCTCCCCCGCCTTGTCGTGCGCCACGAGGTCGGTGAGCGAATCGCACTCCGGGGTCGCGTACTCCGGGTGACTGCCCACGTCGAGGTAGAGGCGGGCGCCGTTCTCGAGGAACACGTTGCTGGAACGGCCCCACGACACGACCCGTCGGAACAGGTAGCGCGCGACCTCATCAGGACTGAGACGCCGTTGGCCGCGCAGCGTGCAGGTGACGCCGTACTCGTTCTCGAGTCCGAAGATGCGGCGTTCCACGGGTGCGAGCGTACCGGGCCGCGGGCGGTGCCCGGCGGCCGCCCGGGGGTCAGCCGAGCAGGTCGTCGAGTTCGGTGCTGCGGATCCGTCGGAACGCCCGGCGGGGTCGGCCCCGTTCGAGCACGGCCACCTCGAGCGACGCCGCACTGAGGCGTTCGCCGTCCTCGGCGAGCGCCTGCGCGCCGAGCCGGACCGCGCCGGCGAGATCGAGCCCGGCGGTGAACGCGCCGTCGAGGGCCTCGCTGATCCGTTCCGCGTCGCCACCGAGCACCGTGAAGTCGGACTCGTCCATGAGGGTGCCGTCGTAGAGGATGTGGAACAACTGGTTCGGGTCGTCGGCCCCGGCCCCCACCTCGGCGACGAGGATCTCGACCTCGTACGGCTTCATCTCGTGGGTGAAGACCTGTCCGAGCGTCTGTGCGTACGCGTTGGCGAGGGAGTTCGCGGTGACGTCCTCCCGGGAGTACTGGAAGCCCTTCATGTCGGCGAGGCGGACCCCGCCGATCTTGAGCATCTGGAACTCGTTGTACTTCCCCACTCCGGCGAAGGCGATGCGGTCGTAGACCTCGGAGATCTTGAACAGGGTGCGGGAGGGGTTCTCGGCGACGATGACGATGCCGTCGGCGTACTCGAGCGCCACGAGGCTCCGGCCCCGGGCGATGCCCTTGCGGGCGTAGTCGGCCCGGTCCTTCATCACCTGCTCGGGCGAGACGTAGAACGGCATGCTCATGCCGCACCTCCGCGCTCGGGGCCCTCGAGCAGGGTCTGGGACCGCGCCGCGACCTCGGCCTCGTCGAGGAACCGGAACCCGTCGGCGTCGATGATCGCCACGAGCGGGTAGATGCCGCGCACGAGGTCGGGGCCGCCCGTGGCGGTGTCCTCGTCGGCCGCTGCGAACAGCGACCGGATCGAGGTCGCGACGGCGTCGTCGGTGCTCAGTCCCTCGCGCCAGGACGCCTTGATCCAGTTGCGAGCGTGCACCGATCCGGATCCGTTGGCCGAGAAGTCGGACTCCTCGTACTTGCCGCCGACCGCGTCGTACGAGAACACCCGGCCCCGCCGGCGCCGCTGGTCGTACCCCGCGAACAGCGGGACCACCACGAGGCCCTGCATCGCGGCGGGGAGGTTGGCCCGGACCATCTGCGAGAGCTGGTTCGCCTTGCCCTCGAGCGAGAGGGCCTCGCCCTCGATCTTCTCGTAGTGCTCGAGCTGCACCTGGAAGAGCCGCACCATCTCGACCGCCAGCCCCGCCGTGCCGGCGATCGCCACACCCGAGAAGCCGTCGGCCGGGAACACCTTCTCGATCCGGCGGTTGGCGATCGAGTGGCCGGCGGTCGCCCGACGGTCGCCCGCCATCACGACCCCGCCCTCGCACCGGATCGCCACGACGGTGGTGCCGTGGGGCGCATCGAACGGCAGCGGAGTCCCGCCGGGCGCGGACGGGACGGTGAGCGCCTCCGGCGCGACCCGGCGCAGCAGGTCGATGAACGAGGGCCCCGGGTCGGTGCCGGCGTCGAAGACCGGGATGAGCGGCGTCTCACCCATGGGTGATCACTGACCGCCCTTCTGGACGTAGGCCTTCACGAAGTCCTCTGCGTTGTCCTCGAGCACGGCGTCGATCTCGTCGAGGAGGTCGTCGAGCTCCTCCTTGATCTTCTCGCCCTGCTTCGTCGGCGCCTCGACCGCCGCGACCTCCTGGTCGCGCTCCTTGGGGGTGGTCGTCCGCTTCATCTGCTCGCGCTCGGGCATCGGGTTCCTCCGGGTGGTCCTGTCAGCGATTCTACGGGGTGGGGCCGGCCAGTCGCTCCACGAGTTCGAGGGGTGTGACGCAGGACTCGAGGAGGGCGCCCACGTGCTCGCGGGTGCCCTTGAGGGGATCCATCATCGGGATGCGGCGGAGCGGGTCCTCCCCCACGTCGAGCACGATGCTGTCCCAGTTCGCGGCGACGACGGCCTGGGGCCACCGGGCGAGGCAGGTGCCCCGGAAGTACGCACGGGTGCCGGACGGCGGCGTGGCGACCGCGTGCTCGACGACCCGCTCGTCGAGCACCCGCTCGATCCGGCCGGCCCGGACCAGTCGCTCGTACAGCGAACGTTCCGGGCGGACGTCGTGGTACTGCAGGTCGACGAGGGCGAGCTTCGGGTCGCGCCAATCCAGATCGTCACGGGTCCGGAACCCGTCGAGCACCGCCAGCTTGGTCACCCAGTCGAGGGTCCCGTCGAGTTCCATCGGGTCGCGCTCGAGTGCACCGAGCACGCGCTCCCAGCGGTCGAGGACGTCGAACCCGACCGTGGCGCCCCCGCAGTGCTCGAGCCCGGTGCGGGCGGCGTAGGCGCGGGCGCACCGGAGGAACTCCCACTGGATCTCGACCGCGGAGGCCGTCGTGCCGTCGCGCAGTTCGAGCGGGGTGCGGCAGGTGCGGTCGCGGGCGACGGTGCGCACCGCGTGCAGAGGTCCGACCACCGAGAGGTCGCGGTCGATCGCGCTGTCCTCGACCATGGCGAGCACGATCGCCGTGGTGCCGACCTTGAGCAGGGTGGCCACCTCGCAGAGGTTGGCGTCCCCCACGATCACGTGAAGGCGGCGGTACTCGTCCGGGAGGGCGTGGGGTTCGTCGCGGGTGTTCACGAGCGGCCGCTTCAGCGTGGTCTCGAGTCCGACCTCCTCCTCGAAGAAGTCGGCCCGGGCGCTGATCTGGAAGTCGCAACGGTCCCGTTCGTGCTCGGCCCCGACCTTCCCGGCCCCGGTGAAGACCTGACGGGTGACGAACCACGGGAGCATGGTGCGCACGATCTCCCCGAACGGCACCGAGCGGTCCATGAGGTAGTTCTCGTGGCAGCCGTAGGAGTTCGACTTGCCGTCCGAGTTGTTCTTGTAGACGACGATCTCCTCGCCGGGCCCGAGCGCGCGCCCGGCGAGGCGCATCGACTCGGCGAGGATGCGCTCCCCCGCCTTGTCGGCGATGAGCACGTCGAGGGCGTCGGTGCACTCGGGCGTCGAGTACTCGGGGTGTGCGTGGTCCACGTAGTAGCGCGCGCCGTTCGTCAGGACCGCGTTCACGAGGTGGGTCTCGACCTCGGGCGGGTTCGACGGATCCCGCTGGAACCCGCGGGCGTCACGGGCCGGGGACTCGTCCTCGAAGTCCCAGCCGATGCGCTGATCCGCGACGTACGCGTTGATGAGCACCGAGGACGCCACGACCGGGTTGTCGTCGGATCCGCCGCGGCGGCTGATGCCGTACTCGGTCTCGATGCCGCAGACCTTCGGGACCGCCACCGTCGCTCCTGGTCCCGGTCGGGGTCGCCCTAGAGGTACTGACCGGTGGCGACGCGCTCGATCTGGCGTCCGCCGCCCGATTCACCGTCCTCGCCCTTGGCCAGCACCGTGCGGACGTAGACGATGCGCTCGCCCTTCTTGCCCGAGATCTTCGCCCAGTCGTCGGGGTTGGTCGTGTTGGGGAGGTCCTCGTGCTCGTGGAACTCCTGCCGGATCGAGTCGAGGAGGTCCTGGGTGCGGATGCCGGGGGCGTCGCCCGCGATCTGGCGCTTGATGGACAGCTTCTTGGCCCGCCGCACGATGTTCTCGATCATGGCGCCCGACGAGAAGTCCTTGAAGTAGAGGATCTCCTTGTCACCGTTCTGGTACGTGACCTCGAGGAACCGGTTGGAGTCGTCGACCGCGTACATGTCGGCGACGGCCCGGTCGATCATGCGGTCGATCGCCGTGACGCGGTCGTCGGCCCCCTCGAGATCCGCGGCCGCGATGGGGAGGCCGGGTTCGAGGTACTGCCGGAAGATCTGCTTGGCGCTCGCCTCGTCGGGGCGCTCGATCTTGATCTTCACGTCGAGCCGGCCCGGACGCAGGATCGCCGGGTCGATGAGGTCCTCGCGGTTCGACGCACCGATCACGATGACGTTCTTCAGGCTCTCGACGCCGTCGATCTCGGCGAGCAACTGCGGCACGATGGTCGATTCGATGTCGGAGGAGATGCCGGTGCCGCGGGTGCGGAAGAGCGAGTCCATCTCGTCGAAGAAGACGATGACGGGCACGCCCTCCTCCGACTTCTCGCGCGCCCGCTCGAAGATGAGGCGGATCTGGCGCTCGGTCTCGCCGACGTACTTGTTGAGGAGCTCGGGGCCCTTCACGTTGAGGAAGTACGACCGTGTCTGCGCGTTCCCGGTCTTCTCGGCGACCCGCTTGGCCAACGAGTTGGCGACGGCCTTGGCGATGAGCGTCTTGCCGCAGCCCGGCGGGCCGTACAGCAGGATGCCCTTCGGCGGCTGCAGCCGATGCTCCGCGAACATGTCGGCGTACAGGTAGGGCAGCTCGACCGCGTCCTGGATCATCTCGATCTGCTCGTCGAGTCCGCCGACGTCGGCGTACGTGACGTCGGGGACCTCCTCGAGCACGAGTTCCTCGACCTCGGGTCGCGGGATGCGTTCGATGAGCATGCCGGACCGGCCCTCCATGAGGAGGTGCTCACCCGCCCGCAGGCGCACGCCGATGAGGTCGTCGGCCAGCTCGCAGACCCGCTCCTCGTCGGCCCGGCCGACGATGAGGGCCCGGGTGCCGTCGGCGAGCAGCTCCTTGAAGACCACGACCTCGCCCTGGACCTCGGGACCCCGGGCCAGGACGACCGACAGCGAATCGTTGAGCACGATCTCCTGGCCGCGGCGCAGCGGGACCGACTCGAGCTCCGGGTGGAGGGCGACCCGCATCTTGCGGCCGGCGCTGAAGATGTCGACCGTGCCGTCGTCGTTGCGCCCGAGGAACGTGCCGTAGGCCGCCGGCGGTTGGGTGAGCTTCTCGACCTCCTCGCGCAGCGCCGCGATGTGCTCGCGTGCCTCGCGGAGGGTGGCCGAGAGGCGTTCGTTGTGGGCGACGGCCTGGGTGAGCTGCCCCTTCGTCTCGAGGAGGCGTTCCTCGAGGGTGCGCACCCGCTTCGGCGCCTCCTGGAGCCGGCGCGTCAGCACGGCGAGCTCCTCCTCGAGCGCCTTGATGCTCCCCTGGAGCTCCTCGACCTGCGCCGCGTACTCGGAGAGTCGCCGCTCGTGCTCGCTCGCCACGACCCCTCCTGTCCGGTACGCCGCCGCCCCGCGCGTGGGGTCGGACCCGATGCCGGTCACCCTAGCCACGCCACGTCGGTCCGATGCCGGATACCCGTTCGGGATCCGGGTACGATCCCGGGCCGTGGCGGGTCCCCCGGGGTCGGCCGCACGTTGGCACCGTGACGAGGCCGCGGACGTCGTTCCGAGCGAACGGCCCGAGCCCCTCCGACCACGGCGTCGGCGCCAGCAACCCGACAGCACGATTGCGCACGGACGGTGCGATTCCCGCCCGGGATCGACCTCCGGCCCGGCCTCCCCCGGCCGGTACGACCAGGGAGTCACAGATGAAGGTGTGGATCGACCAGGACCTGTGCACCGGCGACGGCCTCTGCGAGGAGATCGCGCCCGCCGTGTTCACGCTGCTCGACGACGGACTCGCGTACGTCAAGGAGGGCGACAAGATCTTCAACAGCCCCGGCGGCGCCGAGGGGCTGGCGAACATCCCGGACGGCATGCTCGAGGCTGTGGTGGAGTCCGCCGAGGAGTGCCCCGGCGAGTGCATCTGCATCGAGGAGTAGTCCCATCCCTGCCGAGGGCCGGCACGGATGGGATCGCACCGACGATCACCGGGACGGGAGGGCCGAGGCCCTCCCGTCCTCGCGCCCGGACCGGTCCGGACCGGTCCGGAACGTGCTGGAACGTGCGGATGAGGGCGGCTGGTAGGATCCGGGGCGCTGCCGAGGGTCCGATGGCCCCGGCGAGCGGTCGACGAGACGAGCCGGTCCCCGAGGGCCGGCGACGAGGGAGGTGACGCAGATGTGCTCCGGCGAACCCCCGAGTAGACGTCGCCGCGCCCTCCCCGGTCCCGCCGCCTCCTGATCCGGCGGACCGCCCTCGGGCGCGGTGTGCTCGCACCGCCCGCCGCGTCGACCCGGATCGGTCCCGGTCGACGCTCCAACGCCCGGGAGTCGACATGACCCGTCGCCCCTCCTTCCCCGCGTCGGCCGCCATCCGGCGGCGCCGGGAACGCCGAACCCAACGGCTCCTCGCCAATCGATCGATCGCCGACGCGCTCGTCTCCGTCGCCGGCCTCGTCGGCCGTGCCGTCTCCACGGGCGACGGGGCCGAGGTCGGGCGCATCGCGGACGTCGTCGTGCGGTGGCAGGACGAGCACTACCCCCCGGTGATCGGGCTGGTGGTCCGGGTCGGTCGTCGACGCGCCTACGTCCCGATCGCCAAGGTCGCCGAACTCTCCCACCGTGGCGCTCGCCTGACCGACGCCCGGCTCGACCTGCGCGACTTCGATCGCCGGACCGCCGAAGTCTGCCTCAACGCGGACGTCATCGACCACCAACTCGTCGACATCGACGGGGTGCGCGTCGTGCGCGCCTCCGACCTGTACCTCGCGCACGTCAGCGAGGACGTCCGCCTGGTCGGGGTCGACGTCGGGTTCGTGACCCTGCTGCGCCGTCTTGGGCCGGCGACGCGTCGCACCCGTCCGACGCCCGAGCGGGTGATCGACTGGGCTTCGGTCCAGCCGTTCGCGGCCTCCGAGGGGTCGATGCGGTTGGCGACCCCGAACCAGGCGTTGCGACGGATGCGCCCGGCCGATCTCGCGGACCTCCTCGAGGAACTCGGTCGGGACGAGCGGCAGGAGCTGCTCTCGGCCCTCGAGCCCGAGGCCGCCGCGGACGCACTCGAGGAGATGGAGCCGGACGAATTGCGGGATCTCCTCCGCGAGATGACCCCCGAGGCCGCGGCCGCGCTCATCGTCGAGATGGAACCGGACGAGGCGGTCGACGCCCTGCGCGAACTCGAGGACGCCGAGGTCGAGGCGCTGCTCGCCACCATGGACCGCGCGACGGCACTCCAGCTCGCGACCCTGCTCGGGTACGACGAGGAGTCGGCCGGTGGCGTGATGACGACCAACCTCATCCTCGTGGCCGCCGACCAGACGGTCGCCGAGGTCCGGCGCATCCTCCGTTCCGAGGCCGAGCACCAGTCGGACGTCGACGCGGTCATCGTGGTCGACACCGACGGCCGCCTCGTGCACGACATCGGACTGTTCGAACTGCTCGTCGCGGCGAAGGACGACCTCGTCGGCGACCTCACGAACGGTCCCGACCCGGTCACCGTCCTCCCCGAGGCCTCGGTGGAGGACGTCGTGGCCCAGTTCATCGACTCGCGGGGCTCCTCGGTCCTCGTGGTGGACGAGGACGATCGACCGATCGGCCGCATCCTCGCCGACGACCTCGTCGACGCGCTCGTCCCGGAGCAGGGCAAGCTCCGGTTCCCGAGGTTCTTGGTCGGATGACGACCCCGACCCCGACCGCGCCGCGCCGACTCCGGCGCTGGGTCCGACCGACGGCGATCCTCGCCATCCTCGGTCCGGGACTCATCGCGGCGAACGCCGGGAACGACTCGGGCGGGATCGCGACCTACTCCTCGGCCGGTGCGCAGTTCGGGTACAAGCCGTTGTTCCTCGCGGTGCTCATCACGCTCATGCTCATCGTGGTGCAGGAGATGGCGGCCCGGGTCGGGGTCTTCGGCGGTGAGGGCATCATGGCGCTCGTCCGCGAGCAGTTCTCGCTGCGGGTCGGCGCATTCGCCGTCCTGTGCCTCCTCGTCGCGAACCTCGGGCTCGTCGTCTCGGAGTTCGCCGGGATCGGTGCGGCGCTCGAGCTCTTCGGGGTGAGTCGGTACATCGCCGTCCCGGTGTCGGCGGTCGTGCTCATCGCAGTGGTCGTGTTCGGTTCCTACCGGTGGGCCGAGCGCATCTTCCTGACGCTCGCGCTCGCCTTCCTCGCATACCCGATCGCCATGGTCCTCGCGCAGCCCGACTGGAAGGCCGTGGCGGTGAACGCCGCGATCCCCCACTTCGTCGGCTCGAAGGCGTTCCTGCTCATGGCCGTGGCGCTCGTCGGCACCACCATCACGCCGTACATGCAGCTGTACCAGTCGGCCGCGGTCGCCGACCGCGGTGCGGACCCCGACGAGTACCCACGGGTGCGCACCGACGCGGTGGGCGGGGCCATCATCGCCGGCGGCATCTTCATCTGCATCCTCATCGCCACGGCGGCCACCATCGGCGGGACGGGACCGCTCGACTCGGCGGCGCAGGCCGCGCGCGCGCTCGAACCGGTCGCGGGTTCGGGGGCCCAGACCCTGTTCGGGATCGGCCTGCTCGGCGCGTCGGCCCTCGCGGCGGCCGTCGTGCCGTTGTCGACGTCCTACGGGATCGCCGAGGCGATCGGGGCCGAGCGGTCGGTGTCCCGCCGGTTCTCCGAGGCCCCGTTCTTCCTCGGGTTCTTCGCGGCACAGGTGATCGTCGGCGCCGCGGTGGCGCTCGTGCCGGTGAACCTGTTCTCGCTGCTCATCGGCATGCAGATCCTCAACGGTCTCGTCACGCCGATCATCCTCGGGTTCCTGTACGTGCTCTCGAACCGGCGCGCCGTGGTCGGTCCCGCCGTGAGCAGCCCCCGGAACCGTGCCGCGGCCCTCCTGTGCGTCGTCACCGCGTCGGTCCTCGCCCTCGTGGTGGTCGGGGTGACCGTGGGCGGCTGGCTGGGCCTCGTCTGACCCGGTTCAGCGCACCGCGCAGTCACCGGTCGGCACCGGGAGTGCGCCCGCCCGACGCACGACCGGGGTGAACTCGGCGTCGGTCAGTGCGTAGGCGGTGGTGGCGGTATCGGGGTCGATCGCGAACGCGAGGCCGACGAGGCGCCCGTCCGTGCTCACGAGTCCGGCGCCGGAGTCCCCCGGTTCGAGCGCTGCGGCCAGTACGAACACGTCGCGCCGGGTGTCGCGCCGGTCGTAGATGTCGCGCCCGGTCGCGGTGATGCGCTCGGCGATGCGCGCGTCCTCGATCCGGAGCGGACCACCCCGGGGGTGCCCCGGGATGCCGACGAGGTCGCCGACCGACGCCGAGCCGGTGCGCAGGAAGGGCAGGCCCAGACCCGGCGCCCGGAGCACGGCGACGTCCCGGGCGGGGTCGAACGCGACCACGGTCGCCAGCAGGCTCGAACCGTCGGGCCGGATGACCGCCGTGCGTTCCTCCCCCGCCACCACGTGGGCCGCGGTGAGGACCAGGTCGGCGCCGATCGCCACGCCGGTGCCGTCCTGGAGCAGCGAGCACGCGCGCCCCTCGATGCGCACCGTGGAACCGGCCGCTCGTGCCGCGACGGCCGGGCCGAGGACCCGGGTCGTGGGCGGGGTCCCGACCTCGCTCGAGGGGACGACGGGGGTGCCGGGCCCGGGGCGGCCCGCAGCGAGGGTGCGGACCGACTCGACGACCGGTCCGGGCAGGGCGGGCCCGTGCCGATCGAGCAGCCGGGCGATCGACGACGTACGGGTGAGTTCATCCGGCCAGCCGCTCGATGCGGCGGCGAGCGGCAGGAGGATCCACGCCGCGGCGGCGACGACGACCGCGCCGATCGCCGAGCCGAGCACGCGGTCGACGCGTCCGGGTCGGCGCTCGCGCCGTCCGACACCCAACGCGGAGCCGGCGAGTCCGCCCGCAAGCGCGCCCAGGCCCGCCGCACCGAGGACGGTGGCGACCGGACCGAGGAGGGTGCCGCCGTCGGATCCCCCGACGACCCGGTCGGCGACCGTCGGGAGGAGGGCGACGCCGAGCGCGGCCCCGAGCGCGAGTCCGATCCAGACCGCGAGTGATCGCAGGAACCCGACCGCGGCGCCCACGATCGACGCCAGCGTTGCGAGCGCGAGGACCGTGAGGTCGAGCGGGTTCACCCTTCCGGGACGAGCAACCGGGCGTGGGTCAGGAACCCGGTGTGGGCGACCATCCGGTGGTCCGGCCGGATCGACTGCCCCTCGACGTGCCAGGTTCGCTGCAGCACCTCGAGCGACTCCGCCATCCCGAAGGACGACGCGGCGAGCGCCTCGCGCAGCAGGCCGACCTGCCCGATGGTCGGGAGGTACGACAGGAGGATCCCGCCGGGCCGCAGGGCCCTCGCTGCGTGCTCGACCACCCGCCACGGCTCCGGGAGGTCGAGCACGATGCGATCGAGGTCCGTCGCGTCGATGCCGTCGTAGATGTCGCGCACCTCGATCGAGCACGGAGCGTCCGGCCCGAGGAACCCCTCGATGTTGCGGCGGGCGCGATCGGCGAAGTCCTCCCGCAGTTCGTACCCGAGCACGTGACCGGTGGGACCGACCGCCCGTAGCAGGGTCATCGTGAGGGCCCCGGACCCGACGCCGGACTCGAGGATCCGGGCTCCCGGGAAGATGTCGCCGAGCATGATGATCGGCCCGAGGTCCTTCGGGTAGATGACCTGCGCGCCGCGCGGCATCTTGAGGACGTACTCGGCGAGGGTCGGACGCAGGGCGGTGAGGCGGGCGTTGCGCGTCGTGCGCACGGTGACCCCCTCCTCCTGGCCGAGCAGGGCGCGGTGCGCCAGGACGCCCGTGTGGCTGTGGAACTCGCCGTCCTCGGAGAGCGTGATGAGGTGGCGCCGGCGCTTGGAGTCCTCCAGGAGCACCATGTCCCCGACGGTGAACGGACGACCCATGGCGTGCTCAGTCCCTCCTGCCGATGGTGACCGGCGTGTCCCCGACGACGCGGGCCCGCAGCGCGCAGAAGGCGCAACGCTCACCGGTGGTCGGGCTGCCGCACTCGACGCAGGCCTGCAGCGTGCCCTGCTCGTCGCCCGCCGCATCCCGGAAGAACTCGTGGCCGCGGTTGAAGAACGACGAGAGGAACGCGGCCTTGGCTCCGGGCGATCGCTCCTCGAGGCCGTTGAGGACCTCCTTGTAGCCGAGGTGGCGGTTGCCCTCGGCCATCGGGCACTCGTCGATCTGGTACTCGATGTCGAGCAGGACGCAGTACGCCGCCATCTCCCGCTCGCCGAGCTTCACGAGCGGCTTGACCTTGCGGGCGAATCCCTCGGTCGCCGGCAGCACCGGGTACTGGCGGCCCAGGTACCCGGGTTCCCAGTGCAGCACGTTCCCGAGGAGCACCGCCGCCTCGTCGTCGAGGTTGTGCCCGGTGGCGACCACGTCGTAGCCGCCGTCGAGCGCGGCCCGGTTGAACAGGTGTCGCTTCGACAGTCCGCACGCCCCGCACGGCGCGCGACGGGTGCGCAGGGCCGCGGTCTCCACGTCGTAGCCGTGGTCGTCCGGCAGCGACACGACCTGCAACGCGAACCCGTGGGCCGCCGCGAACGCCCGGGTCCTCGCCTCGGACTCGTCCGAGTACTCGCCGATCCCGAGCCCGATGTAGAGGCCGTCGGCCGTGTGGCCGAGCTCGCCGAGGATGTGCCAGAGCGCGAGCGAGTCCTTGCCGCCGGAGACCGCCACGAGGATCCGGTCGTCGGGCCCGAACATCGAGAACTCGCTGATCGTCCGGCGCACCTGTTCCCGGCAGTGATGGAGGAAACAGTCCCGGCAGAACGCCGCGTTGTGCCGGCGGACGTCGATGACCGCCGGGGCCTTGCACCGGCGACACTTCACGCCGCACCGCCCGAGATGACCGGTCGCAGTTCGATCTCGTCGTCGTCGGAGAGGCGGGTGTCGCGCGGCACGAGCGTGCCGTTGCAGATGATGAGCACCGTCTCGGGGTTGATCTCGAGCCGCCGCAGGAGCACGTCGGCGACCATGGGACCCTCGATCTCGAGTTCGCGCACGGGATTGCGGAGGAGGACCTTCATCGGGATGCAGGGTACCGGTCGCCGGGGTGCGACCGGGTCCGGGACCGGATGGTCAGCCGCCGCGACGGACGCCGACGATCTCGTAGCGCGCGCCCGGCTCGACCTTGAACCGCAGGAGCACGCGGTTGCGGGAGCGGAGCCGGCGCCGGGCGAAGCGCAGGATGAGGAACGAGGCCATGAGTCCGTTCGCCCGCGAGTGGCGGCGCAGGCCGTAGCCGATCGCCGTACGCGAGATGCTGCGGGCGAAGCTCATACCCGGCGGATCTCGACCACGGTCGCGAGGCGCCTGCCGCGCCAGCGGCCGATGAGGAAGATGCCGACGACGACGACCGTGCCGACGATGACCGCGGTGGCCACGGCGTTGCGCTTCTGGCCGTCGACCTCGCCGGCGACCGTGTCGTTGATCTCGTCGAACTTCGCGCGGAGGTCCTCCGGCGTGATGCGTCGCTGCTCGGCCATCAGACCCTGCGCTCCTTGCGTCGCGTCGTGACCTTCCACGTGACGAACCCGCTGGCGCCGAGGAGGATCACGACGATGAAGTACGGCGCCCACGACCAGTTGCCGTCGAACACCCCGCCCGCCTGCTCCTGGAGCAGCCGCAGCACGCCGACGGCCCCGCAGGCGACCCCGATGCCGATCAGCAGCCACGCGACGACCCCGAAGGCAACGTACCCGGCGAGCGCCTTGAGCTCGTCGGTGGTCTCCTGCTTGAAGTACGCGAGGACGAGGTCCTTGAGTTCCTGACCCTGCTGGGCGAGCGGCTTCGGTCGGGCGTTCACAGGGGCGGAGTCTCGCCGCGACCGGGCGATCGGGGCAAACGCACGCGCCTCATCCACCCGCCCGGGTGGGGTCCGGCGCCGGGATCGACGCCGCACCGTCGGTCACGTCCGGGTACGCGGCGATCGCCGTGACCATCGCCTCCCGCAACGCCTTCGCCCGGTCCTCGCCGAACGCGCCGTTCACGAGGAGCGCGAACCGCAGCGGCCGTCGGACCGTGCTCGTGCCGGCGAGACCCGACACGCCGTCGAGTGTCCCGGTCTTGGCGACGATCCGGCCGGCGAGCGCGGTGCCCTCGAGCCGATCCTCGAGCGTCCCGCGGGTGCCGGCCACCGCGAGCCCGTCCCGCAGCACCCGCAACCGCTCGGTGTCGCCGAGCCGGACCGCGCCGTCGATCGTTGCGCAGGACGCCCGGTTGTCCCGCGACAGGCCGGACCCGTCGACCATCACGAGGCCCGCCGTGGGGACCCCGAGCCGACGCAGCCGGTTCCGGACCACCGCCGCGCCGTCCGTACTCGTGCCCGGGCGTCCGGCGTGCACCGCGACGGCCTTGAGCAGCACCTCCGCGCCGTGGTTGTTGCTGGCGCTCAGCACGGACCCCGCGATCGCAGTGACCGGCGGCGATGAGACCCGGGCGATGGTCGTGGCGTCGACCGGGGCCGGTCCAGGGCGGACCGCACCCACGCGGACGCCTCGTTCCTCGAGGAGGGTCGCGAGGGCCTCTCCGGTCGCGAGGGCCGGGTCGTCGACGACCGTGGTGCGGGTGGTCGGGTCGCGGTACCCCTCGTCGACGGCGAGCGCGCCCACCGGCCCGACGGTGCCGCCGCGTCGGTAGGAGTCCGGCCATGACGGGTGGTACCGGACCGCGTCGAACCGCGAGTCGTCGACGGTGATGCCGTCGGGCAGGTTCCGCACGCCGGCGGCGACGATGCGGTCGGCGAGGACCGCGAGCTCGGTGCTCGGTCCGTCGCGCCGTTCCGGGTCGGCCGCGATCGCCGCGACGCCCGCCGGGGTGCGCAGGACCGGGTCCCCACCGCCGACGAGCGCGATGGTCCTCGCGGCGGCGGGTGCGGCCTCGGCGACCGCCCGGGTCGTGAAGCGCGCCTGCGGCCCGAGGAGGTCGACCGCCGCGGCGACGGTGAGCAGCTTGAGCGTGCTCGCCGGGACGAGGGGATCGCTCGCGCGGGTCGCGACGACCACGGTGCCCGCGTCGTCGACGATCGTGCAGGCCGCGAGCCCTCCGTCGATGGCTTCGAGCCGTCGGGCCAGGCGCTCCGCGCCGATCGCGTCGGCGACGGGCCCCGGCGCCCGTCGGGCCGAGATGAGCGGGGTCGCGAGCCGTGGGCGCGCGTCGACGGGTGCGGTACCCCCGTCCGGGCGCAGGGCCACCACGACCGCCGCCGCGCCGAGGCCGGCGAGGATCGCCGCCGTGGCGCGCTGGCGCCGCCGGTGGCGGTGCTTCACGCGAGCCCGTGACGACGTCGCCAGTGCGCGTGCTGCCACATGTGCTCGAGCGCGGTCACCGCGCGGTTGGACGCGGCGTAGCAGACACGGCCCGTCCCGCGGACCGTGCGTGGACCGGCGTTGTCCGGATCGGCCACGGCGAGTTCGGTTGCGGTGAGCACGGGCTTCCCGGTCGCGTCCGACACCGCGGCGGCGGCCTCGGCGAACCGGGAGTCCTGGCGCTGGTGGTACGCGACGATCCGTTCGAGGCCGTGGTCCGGGTAGAACGGACCCTCCTGCTCCATCCGACCCTGGTTGGCCTGGATCCCGAGCCCCAGGTAGATGACCGCATCGACGTCCGGGTGCGACGCCACGAGATCGAGCACCTCCGGGATCGTGTCGCGGGTCTCGCCCCCGGCGAGGTCGATCGGGTTGTTGCGGCTCCACCGTGGCGGCAGCAGCGTGTCGATCCGGGCGCGGAGGTCGTCCGGCAACGTGACGAGCTCGAGACTCGACCGCGTGATGGCGTCGGCGGTCACGACACCCCAGCCGCCGGCGGTGGTGATCACGGCGACCCGGGGACCGCGTGGCAGCGGTTGGGTCGCGAAGCTCGCCGCCGCTTCGAACGCCTCCTCGACCGTCGCGGCGCGGGTGATCCCCGCCTGCCGGCACGCGCCGTCGAACACGCGGTCGTCGGTGGCGAGCGCCCCGGTGTGGGATGCGGCGGCCCGCTGGCCCCCGGCGGTCGCGCCACCCTTGAGGAGGACGAGGGGCTTGTGCTCGGTCACGGCGCGGACCCGGTCGTAGAACGCCCGGCCGTCGGTGATCCCCTCCACGTACGCGAGGGACACCGTCGTCGCATCGTCGTGCGCGTAGAAATCGAGGAAATCGGGCACGGTGACCGCCGCCGCGTTGCCCGCGGAGACCGCGCGGCTGATGCCGACCCCGGTCTGGCACGCGTAGTTGAGGAACGAGGAGACGAAGTTGCCCGATTGGCTCGCCACGCCGATCGTCCCCGCCGGCGGGTGCGGCGCGACGATCTGGGCACACAGGGCCGACGGCGTGGAGACGACGCCCTGCCCGTTCGGTCCGGCGAGCAGGATGCCGAGTTCCCGTGCGAGCGCGACGAGGGCGTCCTGCGCCGCACGTCCCTCCTCCCCCGACTCCCCGTACCCCGCCGACGTCACGAACGCGGCGCGGATTTCGCGGCGCGCGCACGCCCGCAGGAGCTCCTCGTTCGCGCCGGCCGGGGTGCACACGACCACGAGGTCGACGACGGCGTCGGCCGGCAGGTCGTCGATGCTCGGCACCGTCTCGATCCCGAGGATGGAGCCGCCCTCCCGGTTGGTCGCGTGCACCTCGCCCCGGTACCCCTGCGAGAGGATGTTGTGGAGTGCGACGAACCCGAACTTCCCCGGGTGGCTCGACGCGCCGGCGACGACCACCCCGCGCGGGTCGAAGAGGGCACGGAATCCCGCGTGGTCGGTCACGGCCGACCTCCGGTCTCGACGAGCGCGTCGACCGCGACCGGCCGACCATCCACGATGATGAGCGGGTTGAGGTCCACCGAGGTCACCGCCGGTTCGGCCTCCGCCACGGCGGCGAGGGCGACGAGCACCTCGGCCACCGCGTCCCGGTCGACCGCGGGTTCCCCGCGGAAGGGGCCCAGGATCGTCTGCATCCGGAGATCGTCGAGCAGGCTCCGAGCCTCGTCGAGGTCGAGGGGCACGAGCCGGAAGGCGACGTCGCCGAGCGCCTCGGCGAAGATCCCGCCGATGCCGAGCATCACGACGGGTCCGAACTGGGGATCCGTGAGGAGCCCGGCGATGAGTTCGCGGGTGCCGCGCAGCATCGGCGCGACGAGGAGGGAGACCGGGCCGTCCTCGGGGGTCGCCGCCGCGAGGAGCTCGGCGGCGGCGATCGCCACCGCGCCCTCGGTGGCGAGCCCGAGCCGGACGAGGCCGCGCTCGGTCTTGTGGGCGATCCGGTCGCCGTTGAGCTTGAGCACGGCGGGCAGACCCACCGACCGGGCCGCGGCCACGGCGTCCTCGACCGAGTCGACGACGTGCTCCGGCGCGAACGGGACGCCGTGGCGGCGCAGCAGTTCCTTCGACGCCGCCTCGGACAGTGTCACGGACTGGATCGACACGCTCGGTCCCCTCTCGGAAGGAGGCGTAGCCTACCGACGTGCCCGGCCCCATCCCCCGGCGCGGCGTGATCGAGGGATTCTACGGGCGACCGTGGACCTTCGACGAGCGCGCCGACGCCCTCCGCTTCCTTGCCGACGTCGGTATGAACGCCTACGTCTACGCGCCCAAGGACGATCCCCGGCATCGGGCCGAGTGGCGCCTCCCGTACGACGAACCCGCGCTCGATGGGTTCCGGCGACTCGCGGCGATCGGACGGGAGGTCGGCGTGCGGGTCGGCTTCGCGATCTCGCCCGGGCTCGACCTCGATCCGACGTCGGCCGGGGACCGTGGCGCGCTCGTGGCCAAGGCGGCGACCATGGTCGAACTCGGCTGGAGCTGGATCGTGCTCGCCTTCGACGACATCCCGCTGCGGAACGACGCCGCATCCGGTCAGGCGGCGGTCGCCTCCGAGGTCCTCGACGGGATCCTCGAACGGGATCCAGGGGCCGAACTCACGCTCGTGCCGACGGAGTACGTGGGCGGGCGGTCGAGCCCCTACCTCACGGCGCTCGGCGCCGCCCTCGATCCGCGGATCGAGGTGATGTGGACGGGTCCGACCGTGTGCTCCCCGACGATCACCGGGGCCGACGCCGCGGCGCGGGCGGCGTGCGTCGGCGGGCGCGCCCCCCTCCTCTGGGACAACGTGCCGGTCAACGACGGGTCGATGGCCTCGTCGCTGCACCTCGGCCCCTACCGTGGTCGAGGTGCCGACCTCGCGCCCGCCGTGTCGGGCATCCTCCTCAATCCGATGAACCAGGCCCATTGCTCCCGCATCGCCATCGCAGCGGCCGCCGAGTACATGGCGGCGCCCGACGCCTACGACCCGGACGCGGCGTGGGTGCGTGCGGTCGCACTGGTGGCGGAGGACCGTGACTGGCTGGCGCCGATCGCCGCGGCGATGGCCGACTCCCCCGTCGTCGACCCCACGGACCTGCCGGCGGCTCGCGTGCTCGACCGGGCGCTCGCGGGTGACGGGACTGCGTGGACCCGGCTCGCCGACCTGCTCCGGACCCTCAGGGCCGCGGGTCGCGCCGTGCGAGCGGCGGCGGCCGGCGGTGACCCGGTGGCCGCCGAGATCGTCCCGTGGTGCGATGCGATCGAGCGGGAGACGGCGACGGCCGGCTCGGCACTGCGGCTCCACGACGCGCTCGCCGTCGACCCGGTGGATGCGACGGCCGCCATGGAGCTCGCGGTCGGTACCGCGTGGGCGTGGAGCGCCGCGGTGCGCGGTGCCGATCGGACCGTGCTCGGCCCCCGCTCGACGGTCCACACCGCCATCGTGCAACTGCCGGACGGTCGCCCGGCGTTCGACGTGGGCACCGGGTTGCGGTTCGACGCCAGCGTGGTCGACCGCCTCGTGCGTCGCGTGCTCGACGACTACGACGCCTGGCGGCGGGCCGAGGACGGTGCGGCGTGATCTCGATCGTGCTCCCCGCGTTCAACGAGGCGTCGATGCTCGAGGCCACGGTGCGCGACGTGGTCGGCGGGTTCCGGGCCCGCGGCGACGCGTTCGAGGTCCACGTGGTCGAGAACGGTTCCACCGACGACACCTCGGCCGTCGCCCGTCGACTCGAGGCCGAGTGGCCCGAGGTCCGGGTCGCATCCCTCGGGTATGCGGATTACGGCGACGCGCTGCGCGCGGGGCTGCTCGCCTCCCGCGGTGAGGTCGCGGTGATCTTCGACGTCGACTACTACGACCTCGCCTTCGCGTCCGCCGCGATCGAGGTCCTCGACGCATCGCCCGAGCCGACCGGTCCGGTCGTGGTGGTCGGATCGAAACGGGCTCCCGGGGCCCGGGACGAGCGCATCGTGCTGCGCCGCCTCGCCACCGCGATCTTCAGCGGCATCCTGCGGGGACTGTTCGGACTGTCGCTCTCCGACACGCACGGCATGAAGGTCCTGAGCCTCGTGGCGCTGCGCCCGGTCGTGCCCGAGTGCCGGTGCGGAGCCGACCTCTTCGACACCGAACTCATCATCCGGGCCGAACGGGTCGGGTACCGCGTCGCCGAGATCCCGGTGGTCGTGCGCGAGTTGCGGCCCTCGCGCACCTCCATCCTGCGGCGCGTGCCCCGGACCCTCGGTGGCCTCATCCGCCTCCGACGGTTGCTGGGCCGGCCGCCGCGGCGATGACCGAGGTGCTCGCCGCCGACGCGGTGCTGTTCGAGGGTCGGACCGGGCCGGGGTGGCTGGCGATCGATGACGGGCGGGTGGTCGAGGTCGGTCGGACCCGCCCGCCCGCCGGTGCGCGCGGGCTCGGGGACGTGCTCATCGCCCCGGGCTTCGTCGACATCCAGGTGAACGGGGTCGGCGGCGTGGACCTCCTGCGGGCCGAGGGTGCGGACCTCACCGTCGCCGGCCTCGCCCTCGCTTGCGCCGGCACCACCTCGTACCTCCCGACGCTCTGCAGCAGCCCCCGCGACCGGTACCCCGCCGCACTCGACCGGATCGCGGCGGCGCGCCCCACCGCGGCCGGGGCGCGCATCGACGGCGTCCACCTCGAGGGTCCGTTCCTCGGCGGCGCGCCGGGCGCCCATCCGGTCGCACTGCTGGGCCCGGCGGATCCCGCGTTCATCGACGGCCTGCTGACCGGCTGGCCCGGTCTGGTGCGTCTCGTGACGCTCGCGCCCGAGGCCGACCCGGACCGGGTGGCGATCGGGCGGCTCGTCGCCGCGGGCGTGCGCGTCGCACTCGGTCACTCGACCTGCTCGTACGAGGCGGCGCGGGCCGCGGCGGACGCGGGGGCGACGATCGTGACGCACCTCGGCAACGGCATGCGCCCGCTCCACCAGCGCGATCCGGGTCTCGTGGGCGCGGGTCTCACCGAGCCCCGGCTCGTCCCGAGCCTCATCGCGGACGGCGTGCACCTGCACGACGCGTTCCTCCGGCTGGCCACCGCGGCCCGGCCCGACGCGATCCTCGTGTCGGATGCGGTCGCGACCGGCATCGAGTACTTCGGCGCCGCGGTGACCGGCCGCGACGGGGCCGCGTTCCTCGACGACGGCACGCTCACCGGCGCCGTGGTCGGCCTCGATGCGTGCGTGCGGACGGTCGTCCGGGTCGGGGTGTCCGTCGCGACCGCGCTCGCCATGGCCAGCGTCCACCCGGCGCAGGCGATCGGTCTCGACACCTGGGGTGCGGTGGGTGTCGGTGGTCGGGCGGACCTCGTCGTGCTGGACCCGGTCACCCTCGAGGTGCGCGGGGTGCGGGTCGACGGCCGGGTGCCGGGCGGTCCGCCGTGAACCGGTACGCCGCGGCGGTCTCCGCGCACCCGCTCGCCACCCACGCGGTCGGCGAGGTGGCCGGTGAACTCCTCGATGCGCTCGCGGGCGAGGCGCCGGACCTGCTCGTGTGGTTCGTCAGCCCGCACCACGTGGGGGCGATCGAGGACATCCACGGAGCCCTCGCGGCACTCACGGGGGCGCGCCGGACGATCGCGACGACCGCGGTCTCGGTGATCGGGGGGTCGAGCGAGATCGAGGACGGCCCGGGGCTCAGTGCGTTCGCGGCCCGGCTCCCCGTCCACACGGTGACCCCCGTGCGGCTCACGCCGATCGAGTCGCCCGACGGTCGGGATCTCATCGGTTGGCCGGACGACCTCGGGTCCGCCCACACGCTCCTCGTGCTCGGCGACCCCTTCACCTTCCCGGCCGACAACCTCCTCGTCGGCGCCGCCGACCGGGCACCGGGCCTCCGGGTGGTAGGCGGCCTCGCCTCGGCCGGGACGCGGCCCGGGGTCGACCGCCTCGTCCTCGACGGGTCCATCCACCACGACGGTGCGGTCGGTCTCGCCATCGGCGGGGGTCCCCCGATCGGCACGGTCGTGTCCCAGGGCTGCCGACCCCTCGGTGAGCCGTTCACGGTGACCGCGTCGGAGGGTCGGTTCATCGCGACCCTCGGTGGCCGCCCCGCGCTCGACCGCCTCCAGGAGACGGCCGCTGCGGCGACCGAGGCGGAACGGGACCTCCTGCGCCGGGGCGTCCACCTGGGGATCGCAGTCGACGAGCAGCGGGACGAACTCGGTCGGGGCGACTTCCTCATCCGCTCGGTCATCGGCGCCGACCGTGGGACCGGGGCGATCGCGGTGGGTGCCCGGGTCCCGGTCGGCACCACGGTGCGGTTCCAGGTGCGGGACGCCGCATCGGCGGACGAGGACCTCGCCCTCATGCTCGGTGGCGAACGGGCGGCGGCGGCGCTGCTGTTCACGTGCAACGGGCGGGGTGCGCACCTGTTCGGCGTCCCCGACCACGACGCGCTCGCGGTGCAGGGTGCCCTCGGGCCGATCCCCCTCGCCGGGATGGCCTGCGCCGGCGAGTTCGGTCCAGTGGGCGGGATCAACCACCTGCACGGCTTCACCGCGAGCCTCGCCCTCCTCCCCGACTGAGCCGAGGAGATCCGAGGTGGGCGCGGAGGCGCTGCCTAGGATCGCCCGAGCGGACGGAGTGGGTCTGTGTGCACGCCCTGGGGGGTTCCCTGGGCCGCGCGCGCCCGGCCCCCGATGAGGGATGTGACGGGTGGGCGACACCACGCAGACGGTCGACTGGGAGCAGCGCGGTATCGAGGTCGTGCGCGGCCTCGCCATGGACGCCGTGCAACAGGCGAACTCGGGCCACCCAGGGACGCCGATGGCCCTCGCCCCGCTTGCGCACGTCCTCTACACGCGCATCATGCGCTACGACGCCGCGGACCCCGAGTGGCACGACCGCGATCGGTTCGTGCTCAGCATCGGCCATGCGTCGATGCTCCTCTACTCGATGCTGCACCTCTGCGGGTTCGGCGTGTCCCTCGACGACATCCGCGCGTTCCGGCAGTGGGGTTCGATGACGCCCGGGCACCCGGAGAAGGGTCACACCCCCGGGGTCGAGGTCACGACGGGGCCGCTCGGCCAGGGCATCGCGAACGCGGTGGGCCTCGCCATCGCCGAGGCGAACCTGCGGGAACGCTTCGGTGCCGACCTCACCGACCACCACGTGTTCGCCATCGTCGGTGACGGGGACCTGCAGGAGGGGGTGAGCCACGAGGCGGCCTCCCTCGCCGGACACCTCGGACTCGGACGCCTCGTGGTGGTCTACGACGACAACCGCATCACCATCGACGGCGGGACCGACCTGTCCTACAGCGACGACGCAGCCACGCGGTTCGAGTCCTACGGCTGGCACGTGCACGAGATCGGTGACGTGGCGAACGACCTCGACGCGCTCGAGGCCGGCATCCGTCGGGCGATGGAGGAGACCGACCGACCGACCCTCGTCGTGCTGCGCTCCCACATCGGGTACCCGTCCCCGAAGTTCACCGACACATCGGCGGCGCACGGCTCCGCGCTCGGTGCCGATGAGGTCCGGGTGGTGAAGGAGCTCATCGGTCTGCCGGTCGACGAGACCTTCACGGTGCCCGACGAGGTGCTCGACCGGTACCGCACGGCCGGCGCCGGCGGGGGTGCGGCCCGTGCCGCGTGGACCGGACGTCGCGACGCCGCACGCCGCGACGACCCCGCCCGGGTCGCGGCGCTCGAGGCGTCCGCGACCGGCCGCGGCCTGCCGGGCTGGACCGACGCCCTCCCGTCCTGGCCCGCGGGCGAGTCGGTGGCGACCCGCAACGCGTGCGCGAAGGTGCTCGACGCGATCGTGGAGGTCGTGCCCGGGCTCGTCGGCGGTGGTGCCGACCTGACGGGGAACACCGGTACCGCCCTCAAGGGTGCGTCGGTCCTGCGTCGCGGTGCGCTCGGCGGCCGGCAGCTGTTCTTCGGCGTGCGCGAGCACGGCATGGGGTCGGTGATGGTCGGCATGGCCGAGGGTGGTCTCACCCCGTTCGGCGGCACGTTCTTCGTGTTCAGCGACTACATGCGGCCGGCGGTGCGGGTCGCGGCGCTCTCGCGGTCCAAGGTCGCCTTCGTCTGGTCGCACGACTCCATCGCCGTGGGCGAGGACGGTCCGACCCACCAGCCGGTGGAGCACCTCGCCGCCCTCCGGGCGATGCCCGGTCTGCGCATCATCCGTCCGGCCGACGCCAACGAGACCGCGGCGGCCTGGCGGGTGCACCTCGAGGGTGAGGGGCCGACGGCGATCGTGCTGTCCCGCCAGAACCTCCCGGTGCTCACTGGCACCGACACCCTCGCAGCCGACGGCGTCGCCGCCGGTGCGTACGTGCTGGTGGCCGAGTCGAGCGCCGAACCCGACGTCGTGCTCATCGGCACCGGGTCCGAGGTCTCGCTCTGCGTCGAGGCCCACGCCGCGCTCGCGACCGCCGGACTCGACGCCCGCGTGGTCTCGATGCCCTCGTGGGATCTCTTCGCCGCCCGCACCGCTGCGGAACGGGCGGCGGTGCTGCCGGCGGGCGTCCCGCGCCTCGCGGTCGAGGCCGGCACCACCTTCGGGTGGACGCGGTGGGCCGACGACACGATCGGGCTCGACGCGTTCGGCGCTTCGGCGCCCGGTGCGGTCGCCCTGGAACGGTTCGGGTTCACCGTCGACGCCGTGGTCGCGCGTGCGACCGCCCTGGCCGGAGGTCGCTGACATGAACGGCATCGCACGGCTCAACACCCTCGGGCAGAGCCCGTGGTACGACAACCTCACGCGCACGTTGCTGCGCGACGGTGGGCTCGAGGCGCTCGTGCGCGACGACGGCATCCGTGGCGTCACCTCGAACCCCACCATCTTCGAGAAGGCGATGGCCGCGGGCGAGGGTTACGACGACCAGCTCCTCGAGCAGCACCGCTCCGGAGCGTCGACGGAGGACGCGTTCTGGGCCCTCGTCGTCGACGACATCGCGGCGGCCGCCGTGCTGCTCCGGCCCGTGTACGACGCGACCGACGGAGACGACGGCTACGTGTCGGTCGAGGTGTCGCCTCGCCTCGCGCACGACACCGCGGGCACGATCGCGCAGGCCATCGAGCTCTACGGGAGGGTGCACCACCCCAACGTCATGATCAAGATCCCCGCGACGCTCGCCGGGCTCCCCGCGATCACCGAGGTCATCGCGGCCGGCATCAACGTCAACGTGACCCTGATCTTCGATCTCGACCGGTACGACGCGGTGCTGGACGCGCACGAGGCGGGCCTCGCCCGGCTCGTCGAGTCGGGCGGTGACCCTGCGTCGATCGCCTCGGTGGGTTCGTTCTTCGTGAGCCGGGTCGACACCGAGGTCGATAAGCGCCTGCCCGAGGGTCACCCGCTGCGCGGCCTGCCCGCAGTCGCGAACGCGCGCGTCGCGTACGAGCGCTACCTCGCCCACTGCGCGACCGACTCGTGGGCCGCACTCGAGGCCCGGGGCGCGCGTCGCCAGCGTCCGTTGTGGGCGAGCACGTCGACGAAGAACCCCGCCTACACGTCGACGTTGTACGTCGACGAACTCGTCGGGCCGGAGACGGTGAACACGCTCGCGCCTGCGTCGATCGAGGCGCTGCGCAACGGCGAGGGCGACCAGCGTCCGGGTGCGATCGCCGAGGATTTCGACGGGGCCCGCCGGGTCCTCGCCGACCTCGAGGCCGCCGGCGTGCCGTACCCCGACGTCACCGCCACCCTCGAACGGGAGGGCGTGGGGTCGTTCATCGCGTCCTACGACGAGGTGCTCGCCACGCTGGCTCGGCGGACCGGTCAGCTCACAGCCTGAACCGTCAGCGGGCGAGGGCGGCGGCCGCCGCCAGGTGGGCCGCGAGATCGGGCACCTGGCTGCTCGCGTTCAGGCCGCTCGTGCTCGGCATGACGTAGGCGATCGCACCGGCGAACGGGCGCGCCTGCACGCCGGCGACGGCCCGCCGATCGACGGCCTCGCGGTAGCCGGCGAGGCCGACGAAGCAGATCACGCGTGGGCTGGCGCGGGCGACCAGCCGCTCGACCCGTGCGACGCCGGCGGCGAACTCGCCCTGCTCGAGATCCGAGATGGCGGGCGTCGCCCGGGCGACGAGATCGGTGAACCCCACGCCGTGCTCGGTCAGCGCGTGCACCGGGTCGCGGTCGCGGGTGACGACACCCGCGCGCAGGGCCGCGGGCCAGAACCGGTTGCCGGGTCGCGCGTAGGCGACGCCGGCATCGGCCGAGTACTCGCTCGGGTTGAGCCCGCACACGAGCAGCCGCAGCCCCGGGCCGACGGTGTCCGGCAGCCGGCGGGCCCGGCGGGCCGTCACGAGCAGTCGGCCCGACCCGGGCCGCTCGGCGTCGGTGCGCTCGATCGCGACCGCGTCGAACCCCGCCCCGGTCACGACGTCGTGGAGGTCTTCATCCGGCCAGAGCGCGAACCAGCGGCCCGGGAAGTCGTCGTCGGGCAGGCCGGGACCGTCGTGGTCGCCCGGGATCATGGTGATGGCCACGGGGGCGTCCGGGGCCATGGCGCGGTGGAGGTCGCGGAGGGCCAGCGGGAGCCGATCCCGGGGGACGTGCACGTAGGAGCGCGACGCCCACGCGCCACCCAACGCGCCGTCCCGGAACGGGAGGTGCTCGAGGTCCCCGACGACACCCCGCCCGCCGCGGGCGACCGCCCGGTCCACCATCGGCTCGGCCGCATCGAGGGTGACCGGGGCGGGACCGAGGTCGTCGACGTGGAAGCCGGGGCCGCACCCGAGGTCGGCCACCGGACCACTCCGGACCGCACGCCGCAGGGCGCGGGCCGAGGCCGGGTCGAGGGCCCGGCGGCGCGCGACCCAGCGGTCGGTCCGGTCGGTGTAGATGCCCACCGTGGTGTCGTCCACCCGGGCATCGTGGCAGACATGGTGCCGGTACCACGGGGTGGCGAACGCCACGCCCCGCCTAGGCTCGGGCGATGACCGTCACCGGTGAGCACGTCGACCTCCTCGGGGCCCCGCTCGCCGATCTCATGGCGGAGGCGGCGCGGCTGCGGGACCTCGGCCACGGCACCCGGATGACGTTCTCACCCAAGGTCTTCATCCCGCTCACGATGCTGTGCCGGGACCGCTGCGGCTACTGCACGTTCGCAAAGCCCCCCGCCCGCCTCGACCATCCCTACCTCGACCTCGAGCAGGTGCTGGCGATCGCCCGCGCGGGTGCCGCGGCCGGGTGCCACGAGGCGCTCTTCACGCTGGGCGAGGAGCCCGAGGCCCGCTACCCGGCCGCCCGGGAGTGGCTCACCGCGCACGGCCACGCCTCGACCACCGAGTACCTCGAGGCCGCCGCCGCCGCCGTCCTCGCCGAGACGGGCCTGCTCCCCCACGCGAACCCGGGCGCGATCGACGAGGCGGCCCTGCGTCGTCTGCGTCGGTACAGCCCGAGCCAGGGGATGATGATCGAGACGCTCGCGGCCCGGCTCGGCGAGCCGGGCGGACCGCACCACGGTGCGCCGGACAAGACCCCCGAGCGCCGTCTCGCCACGCTCGAGTCCGCGGGGCGGGCTCGGATCCCGTTCACGACGGGCATCCTCGTCGGCATCGGTGAGACCCGGGCCGAACGGCTCGAGGCGCTGCTCGCCATCCGTGACGCCCACGAGCGTCACGGGCACGTGCAGGAGGTGATCGTCCAGAACTTCTTGCCGAAGGCGGGCACCTCGATGCACCGTGATCCGGCGTGCGATCGGGACGAATACCTGCACGCGGTGGCGATGGCGCGGATCGTGCTCGGTCCGTGGATGCACGTCCAGGCCCCGCCGAACCTCTCGGACCCGGACGAACTCGCGGCCCTCATCGACGCGGGTATCGACGACTGGGGCGGCGTGTCGCCGGTGACCCCCGACCACGTGAACCCCGAGCGGCCGTGGCCGGCGCTCGACGTGCTGCGGGCCGCCACCGAGCGGGCCGGCCGGTCGCTCGCGCCGCGCCTCACCGTGTACCCCGAGTACGCGGCCTCCGACGAGTGGATCGATCCCGAACTGCGGACCGCGCTGCGGCGGGCGGCCGACGCCGAGTGGCTGGCGCGCGACGACGTCTGGGCGGCCGGCGGCGACGCCGCCCCGCCGGTCCTCCTGCGTGCGGACGCCCGGCCGGCCACGGGTGCGGTCGCCGAGGTGCTGCGCGGGGTTGAGGCGGGCGAGGAGGTCGGGTACGACGAGATCGTCACGTTGTTCGGGGCCCGGGGCGCCGACGCGCAGGCCGTCTACGACGCCGCCGACCGGTTGCGACGTGGGACCGTCGGCGACGCCGTCACCTTCGTGCGCAACCGCAACATCAACTACACGAACATCTGCACCTTCAAGTGTCGGTTCTGCGCGTTCTCGAAGGGACCGCTCTCGCTCAACCTCCGCGGCAACCCGTACCTGCTCGGCGTCGATGAGATCCAGCGGCGGGTCGTCGAAGCGGTCGAGTGTGGCGCGACCGAGGTCTGTCTGCAGGGCGGGATCCACCCGGACTTCGACGGCGAGTACTACGTGGACCTCACCCGCGCGGTGAAGGAGGTCGCCCCGGACATCCACGTGCACGGCTTCACCGCGCTCGAGGTCACCGAGGGCGCACGTCGCCTCGACATGCCCCTGCGCGACTACCTCGAGATGGCGAAGGCGGCCGGGCTGGCAACGCTGCCCGGCACCGCGGCGGAGGTCCTCGACGACGAGGTCCGCGCGGTGATCTGCAACGACAAGGTCGACACCGAGGAGTGGCTCGACGCCCACCGCACCGCCCACCGGGTGGGCCTGCGGTCGAACGTCACGATCATGTTCGGCACGATCGAGCACCCCGGGCACGTCGCCAACCACCTGCTCCGGACCCGTGCGCTGCAGCGTGAGACCGGCGGGTTCACCGAGTTCGTCCCGCTGCCGTTCGTGCACATGGCGAGCCCGATCCACCTGCAGGGGCTCTCCCGTCTCGGTCCCACGTTCCGCGAGGTGCTGCTCATGCACGCGGTCGGCCGCATCGCCTACCGCGGCGCCATCGACAACGTGCAGGTCTCCTGGGTCAAGTGCGGCACGGCCGGGGCCCGCCAGATCCTGCAGGCCGGTGCGAACGACCTCGGCGGCACGCTCATGGACGAGAGCATCTCCCGCGCCGCAGGCGCTTCGCACGGCCAGGAGGTCGACGAGCACGAGCTGCGCGAGATCGTCGTCCCGCTCGGCCGACCGCTCGAGCAACGCACGACGCTCTACGGTCGGACGACGACCGTCGGCCGGCGGCTCCGGCCGATCGACGACGACGGTCTCCTCGCCCGTGCCGCGTCCGGATCCGCATCCGAGGTCGGCGTCCCGGTGACGCTCGACCGGACCGAAACAGGAGCCATGCCCGCATGACCGTCGAGACCGACCGCGACACCGTCCCCGACTTCGACGTCCTCGCCATCGGCAACGCGCTCGTCGACGTCCTCGCCCACGCCGACGACGACTTCCTCGGTGGCCACGGGATGACCAAGGGCGCCATGACGCTCATCGACGCCCTCCACGCTGAGGCGCTCTACGACGCCATGGGGCCGGCGGTCGAGATCTCCGGGGGCTCGGCGGCCAACACGGTGGTCGGCCTCGCCGGGTTCGGGGGACGGGCCGCGTTCATCGGCCGCGTCCGCGACGATCAGCTCGGTACGGTCTTCGCCCACGACATCCGGGCGGCGGGCGTCCACTACGCCACGCCGCCGGCGACGCTCGGCCCTCCCTCGGGCCGGTGCCTCATCCTCGTCACACCCGACGCGCAGCGCACGATGGGGACCTTCCTCGGTGCGTCCACCTTCCTCACGCCCGACGACGTGGACCCGGACCTCGTGGCTCGAGCCGCGATCACCTACCTCGAGGGTTACCTCTGGGACGAGGCCGACGCCAAGGCGGCGTTCGTCTACGCGGCGAACCTCGCCCACGAGGCGGGGCGGCGGGTCGCCCTGTCGCTGTCGGACGGCTTCGTCGTGGACCGGCATCGACCCGAGTTCCTCGAACTGGTCGCAGGGCACATCGACATCCTGTTCGCCAACGAGGTCGAGATCTGCTCGCTCTACGAGACCGAGTCGTTCGACGAGGCGCTGCAGCAGGTGAACCACCACTGCGAGGTCGCCGCCCTGACCCGAGGGGCCAAGGGCGCCGTCGTCATCGGCGGTGACGAGGTGCACGTCATCGACGCGCACCCGGTGGACCGGGTCGAGGACACCACCGGAGCGGGTGACCTCTTCGCCGCCGGGTTCCTGTACGGCTTCACGCACGGGCACGACCTGGGCACCTGCGGTCGGCTCGGTGCGCTCGCAGCGGGCGAGATCATCGGTCACATGGGTGCGCGCCCCGAGGCCGACCTCGCCGCGCTCGCCCGTCCCCTCCTGTGACCGACGGGGCCCCACGGCCGACGGGGTTCGAGGCGCTCGACCGCGACCTCGAGGAGCTCGTCCGTACGCACGCGGTCGCCGACGCCGACCTCATCCGCGAACTCCTCGTGACGGGGGTGCGGATGGCCGAGGACCACACCTCCCGCGGCGATCTCAAGATCGCCGTGGCGGCGATCCGCGAGATGCGTCGGGCCTTCGCCGCGTTCGCACCCCACCGGGCCATCCGGAAGGTGTCGATCTTCGGATCGGCCCGGACCACGCCCGATTCCGCGCTCTACCGTCAGACGGTCGATCTCGCGGCGCGCATGGCCGAACGTGACTGGATGGTCATCACCGGGGCCGGGCCCGGCATCATGCGGGCGGGCGTCGAGGGGGCCGGGATCGCCAACTCCTTCGGGGTGAGCATCCGACTGCCGTTCGAGACCGCCGCGCCCGAGTTCGACGGCGACCGGACCCGACTCATCCCGTTCCGCTACTTCTTCACCCGCAAGCTGATGTTCATGAAGGAGTCGTCCGGATTCGTCCTGCTGCCGGGCGGGTTCGGGACGCTCGACGAGTGCTTCGAGCTCCTCACCCTGCTCCAGACCGGCAAGTCGGTGCCGGCCCCGGTGGTGCTCCTCGACGAGCCCGGGGGCACCTACTGGGCCCGCTGGATCGAGTTCATCCGTCACGAACTCGAGGGTGAGTACGTCTCGCCGCACGATCTCGATCTCGTGCGGGTGACCGACGACGTCGGGGTGGCGGTCGATGCGGTCACATCCTTCTACGTGAACTACCACTCCATCCGGTTCGTGGAGGGACGCCTCGTGATCCGGCTCCGGTCCGCACCCGGCCCGGACCGCCTCGACGCGCTCAGCGACGAGTTCGCCGACATCATCGTGCAGGGTCGCATCGTGCCGGCCGAGGCCGACCCCCGCGAGATCGCCGAGATGGACGCGGTCGACCTCGAACGGGTCGCGCTGCACTTCGACCGCCGGGGCTGGGCCCGGCTGCGGCACCTCATCGACGCGCTGAACTCCGACTGAGTCGGGCGCGCCCCGTCAGTCGTCGAGGTCGCCGGGACCGTCGAGCACTCGGATCGCCCGTTCGATCGCCCGACGGGCCTGGAGCACCCGCTTCTCGTCCGCCCGCGCGTCGGAGTCACCGCCCGCGGCCTCGCGGAGACGGTCGTACGCGAGGTCCCGCAACTCCTCCTCGATCGACCGCAACCGGTCGGCGATGTCGCTCGTATCCACGCGGGCCTCCCGTCGGTGTGATCGGTCCCGATCGTACCGACGGATCCCGCTACGCTCGCCGCGCATGAGTGCGCTGCGCCTCGAGGGCCACATCGAGCGTTCCCGCGACGACATCCTGGGGCGACTGGTCGAGTGGCTTGCGATCCCGTCGATCTCCTGTGATCCGGCGCACGCCGCGCAGGTGCGGGCCTCCGCCGAGTGGTGCGCGGCCGAGATGCGCCGCTGCGGGCTCGAGGGCGTCCGGCTGCTCGAGACTCCGATGCATCCGTCGGTGTACGGCGAGTGGCTCCACGCGGGACCCGAGGCGCCGACGGTCCTCGTGTACGGCCACCACGACGTGCAACCGGTCGATCCGATCGAGGCCTGGACCACGCCGCCGTTCGAGGCGTCGATCCGCGACGGGCAGCTCTTCGCCCGCGGTTCGGTCGACGACAAGGGCCAGGTGCTCTACCACCTCGAGGTCGTGCGAGCGCTGCTCGCGCGCGACGACGGTCTCCCGGTGAACCTCAAGTTCGTGATCGAGGGCGAGGAGGAGTTCGGGAGCCCGAACTTCGAGGCGCTGCTCGTCGAGCACGCCGAGCTGCTCGCGTGCGATGTCGTGGTGGTGTCCGACACCGGGATGCTCTCGGTCGAGGAACCGTCGATGTGCGTCGGCATGCGTGGGCTCGCCGGGTTCGACGTGCACCTGCGGTCGGCGTCCACCGATCTCCACTCCGGCGTGTTCGGCGGCGCGGTCGTGAACCCCGCGCACCTCGCGGCATCGATCGTCGCCGCGCTCCACGACGAGCACGGTCGCGTGACGATCCCCGGCTTCTACGACGACGTGCGCGAGCTCTCGGACGCCGAACGCGTCGCAATGGATGCGCTCCCCTACGACGAGGCGGAGTTCCGTCGTACCGCCGGCGGCGCACCGCTCGCGGGTGAGGCGGGTCGGTCCACCTTCGAACGCACCGGGAGTCGGCCGACCGCGGAGATCGTCGGCCTGCACGCCGGGTACGCGGGCGACGGCATCAAGACGATTGTGCCGGCGACCGCGAACCTCAAGGTCACGTTCCGGATGGTCCCCGATCAGGACCCCGAGGCGATCACCAGCGCCTTCCTCGATTGGCTGCGCGCCCGGGTGCCCGACGGCGTGGAGTGCCACGTAAAGGAGGAGGGTCGGGTGCGTGCGGCGCTCACACCCGTCGACCATCCGGCGGTGCAGGCCGCCGCACTCGCCATCGAACGGGTGTGGGGCCGGTCGCCGTACTTCGTCCGGGAGGGCGGCAGCGGGCCGGAGGAACCCCTCGGGCGGATCCTCGACGCGCCGGTGGTGTTCCTCGGGGTGGGGCTGCCCGACGACAACATCCACGCGCCCGATGAGCGCATCGTGCTCGATCAGTTCTGGAAGGGACTCCTGGCGGTCGGTGAGCTCTGGTTCGAGCTCGCCCGGACCCCGGGCGTCGTGAAGGGAGTCCGGTGACCGGTCCGATCCGCGAGTGGGTGGTCCTCCAGGACCCCAAGCGCAAGAAGCACGTGTACCACTTCGACGTCACCTACCTGACGTCCTCCCACCTCTGCATCTTCGGGCAGGGCTGCCAGGGCGTGCTCACCGAGCCGTCGCCCGAGCAGTCGCAGGGCTGCTGCTCGTACGGCGCGCACTTCTCCGACAAGAAGGACCGGCGCAAGATCGAGAAGCTCGCGAAGACGATCGATCCCGAGATCTGGCAGTTCGCGAAGCAGGGCGCGAAGAAGGGCATCGCGGTCGAGGAGTCGAAGGACGACTGGCGCACCCGGCTCGTGCAGGGCGCGTGCATCTTCCTGAACCGGCCGGACTTCCACCTCGGCGCCGGGTGCGCGCTGCACGTGCACGCCATGCGCGAGGGCGTGCACCACTCCACCGTGAAGCCCGAGGTGTGCTGGCAGGTCCCGCTGCGCAACATCGAGGATTACGACGAGGACGCCGGCGACGGCGTCGTCCACCACCGGATCACCGAGTTCGCCCGCCACGGGTGGGGCGAGGGCGGCGAGGAGTTCGCGTGGTGGTGCACCGAGGCGCCGGAGGCGTTCGTGGGCACGAGGCCCGTGTACCGCGAGATGGAGCCCGAGCTGCGCCTCATGGTCGGCGACGAACTCTTCGAGCACGTGGCCGAGTACCTCGACGCACGGGTGGCGGCCACGCCGGCCCCGGTGGCGCATCCGGCCACCGTCCCGGTCACCCTCACCCGCAAGGGCTGATGCGCGTCAGCGGATGAGCGTGCCACCGTCGAGGACGATGGTCTCACCCGTCATCCACGACGACGCGTCGGACGCGAGGTAGAGCGCGGCCGACGCGATGTCCTGCGGTTCGCCGATGCGACCGAGCGGCTGCATGCGGTTCGCTGCGGCTTCGTTCGGTTCCCAGAGGGCGCGGGCCATGTCGGTACGAACGAGACCGGGTGCGATCGCGTTGACGCGTACGGTCGGGGCGAGTTCGCCCGCGAGCTGGCGGGTCAGGTGGAGCAGCGCCGCCTTCGTCACGTTGTAGATCCCGATGCCCGGCGAGGTGCGCAGACCGCCGATCGACGCCATGTTGATGACCACACCCCCGTGCTCGGCCATCCACGACCGCCACGCCGCCTGCACCCACCGCACGGGGCCGGCCACGTTGACCTCGAGCACCTTCTCGAGCGCGGGACCGGGTAGGTCGACGGTGGCCCCGAGGAACGGGTTCGTCGCCGCGTTGTTGACGAGGACGTCGAGGGATCCCAACGTGGCGATGCAGTGCGCGACCGCCGCCTCGATCACCGATGGGTCCCCGGCGGACCCCCGGTACGAGGTCGCCGGCACGCCGATCTCCGTGAGCGCATCGACCGTGGCCTCGAGTTCGGGGGCCTTGCGGGCGACCACGCACACGGCGGCCCCCGCCTCGGCGTACGTCTCGGCGATGGCGCGGCCGATGCCGCGGGTGCCGCCCGTGATGAGGGCGACCCGCCCGTCGAGCGAGAGGTCGACCCGGTCCGCGCTCAGAGGTAGAGCCCCGTGTTGCCGTCGTGCTCGGCCGACGCGACCGCGTGCACGTCGCGTTCACGGAGGATGAGGTAGTCGTCGCCGCGGATCTCCACCTCGTACCCGGCGTCGGGCGCGAAGAGCACGGCGTCGCCCTCCGTCACGTTGCGCACCGTGGGGCCGACCTGGACGACCTCGGCCCACACGAGACGACGGTCGACGTTCGCCGTCGCGGGGATGAGGATCCCTGAACGTGACTTGCGGTCGCCGGCCTCGCGGGACGGCACGACGAGGATGCGGTCGGCGGTCATGCGGACGGACTGCTTGGACTCACTCTCGGCGATGCGTACCGGTCGGGCCATGCCCGCACCCTACCGTCGGCCGGATCGCGTCCCCGAAGGCTCTTCGTGCCTCCCGGGTGCCCCGGGCTAGCCTCGGAATCCCATGGCGGCGCTCCCCGACCCCACGTCCTCGATCGTCGCGCCCACCCCGGCGCGCAAGGGCGCGCTCCCCCGGATCCGGGCCTACGTGATGCTCACGAAGCCCCGGGTCATCGAGCTGCTGCTCGTCACGACCGTGCCGTCGATGATCCTCGCCGAGCAGGGCTGGCCCTCCCTCGAGCTCGTCCTCGCCGTGCTACTCGGCGGGGCCCTCGCCGCCGGCGGAGCCAACACCATCAACTGCTTCATCGAACGGGACCGCGACCAGGTCATGCAGCGGACCCACGCCCGTCCCCTCCCGATGGGCGAGGTGTCGCCGGTCGCCGCCCTCGTGTTCGGCCTCGTGCTCGAGGTGCTCGCCTTCGTGTGGCTGACGGTCACGGCCAACCTGCTCGCCGCAGTGCTCGCGGTGAGCGCGACGCTCTTCTACGTGTTCGTGTACACGATCTGGCTGAAGCCCCGCAGCCCGCAGAACATCGTCATCGGCGGGGCCGCCGGCGCCGTCCCGGTGCTCGTGGGCTGGGCCGCCGTCACCGGTTCGCTCGCCGCCCCGGCCTGGGTGCTCTTCACGGTGATCTTCCTCTGGACCCCACCGCACTTCTGGGCCCTCGCCGTGCGGTACCGGGACGACTACGCGCGAGCGGGCATCCCCATGCTCCCCGTCGTGCGCGGACTCCGGGCGGCCGGACGCCAGATCGCCGTGTACTCGGTGCTCGTCGTGCTCTCGACCCTCGCGCTCCCGCTCGTCGGTGATGTCGGCTGGATCTACACGGTCGCCGCCGTGGCCCTCGGCGGTTGGTTCATCGTGGCGGCGCTGCGCCTCACGCGGGGCATGGACCCCGACCGCGCCATCCGGTTCTTCACCTTCTCGAACACCTACCTCGCCCTGCTGTTCGCAGCGGTCGCGCTCGACGTGCTCGTGCGCAGCGCGATGCTCTGACCCATGGCCGGCCGCCGACCCCTGCTCATCGTTGCGGCGGTGGCGGGCTCGGCCGTCGTGCTCTGGGGGGTCGGCTCGGCGCTCCGGGCGAGCAGCGGGGATCCGGCCGAGGTCGTACCGACCACCGCCTCCCGGGTCCCGGCGACCCCCACCACCCAGGATCTGCGGCCCGCGGTGCCCGGTGTGGCCGAGGTCGGTGATCCGGCCCCGGCGATCGACCTGCCCGCGCTCGACGGCGCCGACCGGATCCGGGTCGGGGGTGGCGCCCCCGGTGCGCCGACCCTCCTGAACTTCTGGGCGTCCTGGTGCATCCCGTGCCGTCGGGAGTTCCCGGTGCTCGACCGCATCGACGGGCGGTACGGGCCGGCGGGCCTGCGGGTCGTCGGGGTGACGTTCCGGGACACCCGGGCCGACGCGCGTCGGTTCGCACGCCGCGAGGACGCGGGCTGGGAGCTCGCCCACGACGCCGACGGGGTCGCCGCCCGGGACTACGGGATCCGGGCCGCCCCCCAGACCGTGCTCATCGATCGGAGTGGCACCATCGTCCGTCGGTGGTACGGCGCCCCGAGCGCGGCAGCGCTCACTGCCGCAGCCGCCGCGCTCGTCGCCGGCTGACGCGGCCTCACTCCTCCCAGCGGAAGAGCCGGGCCGCGAGCACCGGGAGGACCACGGCCCACACGAGCAGGACGACGACCGCCCGGACCGGGACGTCGAGGGGGTCGGCGAGCGCGCCGCGCACGCTCTCCGCCAGCGCCGCGGCCGGGAGCAGGTTCGCCACCGCCTGCACGCCGGACGGCAGCCGATCCAGCGGGTAGGCCATCCCGCCGAGGAAGAGCAGCACGAGGTAGAGCCCGTTCGCGAGTGCGAGGTTCGCCTCGGCCCGCAGGGTCCCGGCCATGAGCATCCCGAGGCCGGCGAACGCGATGGTGCCGATGAGGAGGAACAGCGCGGCGAGGGGCACCCCGCCGACCGGTTCCCACCCGATGGCGATCGCCACGGCGAGGAGCACGGCGACCTGGATGACCTCGACGGCGAGCACGTACAACGTCTTCGCGACGAGCAGACCGGGCCGACCCAGCGGGGTGGATCCGAGCCGCTTGAGCACCCCGAAGCGACGATCGAAGCCCGTGCCGATGCCGAGGCTCACCATGGCGCTCGACATCACGGCGAGCGCGAGCACCCCGGGGACGAGGAACGCGAGCGGATCGCCGTCCACCGTCGGCTGGCTGACCCGTCCGAAGAACAGGAGCACGCCGACGGGGATGCCGATCGTCACGACGAGGCTCTCGCCCCGACGGAGGCCCAGCGTGGTCTCGGACCGGGCCTGCGCGACCACCGCCCTCCGGTTCACGCCTCCTCCTCGGTGAGTTGCAGGAACACGTCCTCGAGCGTCGTACGGCCCGTGCTGAGGGAGTCGAGCGGGGCGTCGACCGAGAGCAGGTGGTCGGCGAGTGCACGGACGAGTCGCGCGTCCGACGCGGCCGCGACGCGGTACTCCCCCGTCTGCTCCGAGCAGGCCCCGGCGGGCAGGCCGAGGGCGGCCGACAGCGCGGCGAGGTCGAGGCCGGCGCGGCTCGTGAACCGGACCTCGTGGCGGGGTGCGGCGCCGGTGAGCTCGTCCGGGGTGCCGTCGGCCACGACGCGCCCGTGGTCGACGATCACGATGCGGTCGCAGAGCGACTCGGCCTCGTCGAGGTAGTGGGTCGTGAGGACGATGGTGGTCCCGGCGTCGCGCAGCGCGCGCACGAGGTCCCAGGTCGTCGCCCGGGCGCGTGGGTCCATCCCGGCGGTCGGTTCGTCGAGGAAGAGCACTTCGGGGCGTCCGACGAGCGCGAGGGCGAGGGACAGCCGCTGGTACTGGCCGCCCGACAGGCGCCGCACCGGGGTGCGGGCGGAGTCGGTGAGCCCGACCCGAGCGAGGAGTTCGTCGGGATCGGCCGCACCGTCGTAGAAGGCGGTGTAGAGCCGCAGGGTCTCGATCGTCCGCAGGCCCGGCGAGAGTCCGCCGGACTGCAGCATCACGCCGATGCGGGGACGCAGGCGCTCCCCGTCGACCCAGGGGTCGAGTCCGAGGACCCGCACCGTGCCGCCGTCGGCGCGCCGGTACCCCTCGAGCACCTCGACCGTGGTGGTCTTGCCCGCCCCGTTCGGCCCGAGGAGCCCGAACACCTCACCCGGGGCGACCCGCAGCGAGATGCCGTCAACCGCCCGGCGCTCCCCGTAGGTCTTCTCGAGCCCCGCGACCTCGATCGCCCACTGGGCCCCGGCATCCATCGGGTCGGGATCGTACCGGCTGACGTGGCAACATCCTCGACCGATGGACCGCGCGCAGTACCTCCTCCTCATGGGCGCGTGCCTGCTCATCACACTGCCGCTCGAGGTCGTCCTCGGGGCCCGCGTCTACCGCTCCCCGCGGCGCCTGTGGCGGGCGCTCTGGCCGATGCTCGTGGTCTTCGTGGCCTGGGACCTCATCGTGATCGCCCGGGACCACTGGCGGTTCTCGGAGCGGTACACGACCGGGATCCTCCTCCCGGGTCGCGTCCCGCTCGAGGAGGTCGTGTTCTTCGTGGTGATCCCGATCTGCGGGCTCCTCAGCCTCGACACGGTCCGGCGCATCCTCGCCCTCATCGCAGAACGCCGACGTGACCGTGCCTGAGTACACGATCCTCGCGGCGCTGTCGGTCGTCGCGGTGGTGCTCCTCGAGGTGCGGTGGTGGCGGACCGGGCTGTTCCGTGATCCCGCCTACTGGCTCGCGATGGCCATCTGCTTCGGATTCATGATCGTCGTGAACGGATGGCTCACGAAGCTCACCGCCCCGATCGTGATCTACGACGGTCGGTTCAACCTCGGGGTGCGCTTCCCGTGGGACATCCCGGTCGAGGACTTCCTGTTCGGCTTCTCGATGCTGACCCTCACGATGCTCCTCTGGGACCGGGCCGGCACCGGATCGCCGACCGCCGACCGGTAACCTGTCGTCCATGGGTCCGGTGCTGCTCGCCCTCGCCGTGTTCATCGCCATGGAGCCGATCACGACCGTCGTGCACCGCATCGTCATGCACGGCCGCGGTTGGGGTTGGCACCGCAGCCACCACCGCCCAACCACCGGGCGCTTCGAGGCGAACGACCTCTACCCGGTGGTGTTCTCGGCGCTGACCATCGCCGTCCTCTGCGTCGGGGTCTTCGGCGGCGTCGGCGTGCTCGTGCCGGTCGGCATCGGGGTCACCGCCTACGGCGCCGCCTACACCCTCCTCCACGACGTCGCGATCCACCGCCGGCTCCCGATCCGGACCCCGGGGCGGCTCCTCGACCCGTGGCGACGGGCCCACGCCGTCCACCACCGGTGGAACGGCGCGCCCTACGGGTTCCTCGTGCCGGTCGTGCCGCGACGGTTGCGGGATCGGGAGGAGTCCAACCCGGTCGCCGCCGAGGCCGTCGCCCGACCGATGGGTCAGGCTCGGGTCAGGTAGGCCCCGGCCACCATTCCGACCCGTCGGGGCGTGGAGACGCGGGCCCGCCGGGTGAAGACGTCGTCGCCGTTGGCCTCGATGCGCCCGAGGATGGCGCCGTACATCCGGTGCGCCACCCGGATGCAACGGCGCGATGCGGGCGGCAGGAACGGCCGGCCCGCGACGGACGACGCGTAGAACTCCCGGGTGCGGGCGATCTCGAACGCCATGAGGTCGTGCCACGCCGCGTCCACCCGACGGTCGAACGGATCGACCCCGAACCGTCGGAGGTCCTCCTGCGGGAGGTAGACGCGGCCCCGTTCGAGGTCCTCGCCGACGTCGCGGAGGAAGTTCGTGAGCTGGAACGCGACCCCGAGGTCGCGCGCAGGCCCGGTGGCGGCGGCGAGGTCCGACGGACCGAGGATCGGGAGCATCATCTCCCCGATCACTGCGGCCGAACCGTCCATGTACTCCATGAGGTCGTCGAAGGTCTCGTACGTGGCGACCGTGAGGTCCATGGTCATCGAGTGGAGGAAGCGTCGGAAGCAGTCGTCGCCGATGTCGAACCGCCGAACCGTGTCGACGACCGCCTTGAGGACGAGGTCGTCGGAGTCGCCCGCTGCGAGGTCCCGCCGGAACCGTTCCCCGAACTCGGCGAGCGCCTCGGCCCGGGCCTCGGTGGGCGCCGGTCCCAGGTCGTCGACGATGTCGTCGGCGTGGCGGCAGAACCCATACAGCGCGTGCACGTGGGGCCGCAGGGGCCGGGGCAGGAGGAAGGTCGACGCGTAGTAGGTCGTGCCGTGGGCACGGTTCAACTCCCGGCACCTCGCGTACGACGCCTCGAGCGTGGTCACGTCCGCCGTCGGCTGCGGTCCCAGGCCCGGACCCGTTCGGCCGCCAGACGTCCGGAGATGAGGACCATCGGGACGCCGACGCCCGGGGTCGTGCTCGATCCGGTGAAGAACACCCCCGGAATCCGTCGGTCACGGTTGGCCGCCCGGAACGCGCCGGTCTGGAAGAACGTGTGGGCGAGCGCGAACGGAGTCCCGCGCTCCATGCCCTGCTCCGCCCAGTCGACCGGATCGAGGTAGGTCTCGGTCTCCACCTCGACCGGGTAGCCGAGCGCCCCGACCCGGGCGACGAGGTCGTCGCGACGCCGCGCACGCTCTCCCCGCCAGTCGATCGTGCCGTCGAGGTTCGGGGCCGGTTCGAGGACGTAGAGCGATGTGGCGCCCTCGGGCGCCATCGACGGATCGGACAGCGACGGTGCGGTGACGAGGATCGACGGGTCCCGCATGGTCGTGCCGCGATCGAGGAGGTCGGTGAACGCCCCCTCCCACTCGGAGCCGAAGTGGATGTTGTGGTGGGTCGCCGCCTCGGGCATCGCCCCGCGCACACCGGCGAGCCACAGCATGCAGGACGGCGAGTAGCGCCCGCGCGCCGCGACCCGAGGGGTCGGCACGTCGAGCAGGTCGCGGTAGGCGATCGGGAGGTCCGGGTTCGCGACCACGGCGTCGGCCGGGATGAACGTGCCGTCGGCGAGGTGCACCCCGCGGGTGCCGCCGCTGCGCGACACCTCGATGCGTGCGACCGCGGTGCCGTACCGGAACTGTGCGCCCGCCGCCGTGGCGGCGGCCTCGAGCCCGGTCGCCATGCGGTGCATCCCGCCGTCCGGGAAGAACACGCCCTCGACGCTGTCCATGTAGGTGATGACGCAGTAGATCGCCAGGGCGTCGAACGGCGAGAGTCCGGCGTACATGGCCTGGAAGGAGAAGAGCTTGTGCAGCCGTTCGTCGTCGAAGAACGACGCCACCTTGCGGTGGACGCTGCGCAGGCCCCCCATCCGGATGATCCGCACCAGAGTGCCGAGCCGCGTCACGTAGTCGAGCGGTGAATCGAAGTTCCGGTCGATGAAGTCGGGCATCTCGAGGCGGTAGAGCTCACCGAGCCAGTCGCAGAACGGGCCGAACGCTGCGGCCTCCGCAGGACCGCACACGGCGCGGATCTCCTCGGTCATCGCGTCACGACCGTGGCGCACACGCAGCGACGACCCGTCCGGGTACACGGCCCGGTACATCGGGTCGACGGGCCGCAACGTCACGTGGTCGTCCATGTCGGCGCCGGCCGCCGCGAAGACGTCCCGCAGCAGGCCCGGCATCGTCATCACGCATGGTCCGGTGTCCATCCGGTACCCGGCCCGTTCGATCACCCCGGCGCGGCCGCCCGGGATCGGGCCGCGCTCGACCACGGTGACGTCGTGCTCACGACCGGCGAGGTGGCAGGCGGCCGACAGGCCCCCGAGGCCCGCTCCGATGACGACGACACGCACGGCGGATCAGCGATCCCGCCAGGCCACGAAGTTGCCGAGTTCGGCGAGGGCGTGGCGGGCGCCGTCGGAGATGTCGGCCCGGTGGAGCGCCGTCATGGACTCGTCGACGAGTCGCTGGATCGAGCGCTCGACCTCGTCGACGGCCCCGCTCGAGACGAGCAGATCACACAGCGCCTCCACCTCGGCGTCGCTGAGGTCCGGCGAGCCGATCCGGTCGAGGAGTGCCGACGCGGTCGGGTCCGCGCCCCGGGACGCGTAGGCGACGAGCGGGGTCAGCTTGCCCTCCCGGAGGTCGTCGCCGACCGGCTTGCCCGTGACGGACGCGTCGCCGAACACCCCGAGGAGGTCGTCGCGCATCTGGAAGGCCTCGCCGAGCGGCAGGCCGAAGGCCGAGAGGTCCTCGGCGAGGTCGTCGAACCGACCGGCGAGCGCGGTGCCGAGGTGGAGCGGACGTTCGACCGTGTACTTGCCGGACTTGTACCACTCGATCCGACGGGCCCGATCGGCGTCCCGACCCCCCGATGCCGTGCCGAGCAGGTCGAGGTACTGCCCGACGCACAGCTCGACCCGGAGCTCGTCGAAGAGCCGTCGTGCGACTTCGGGTGCCCCGGTCATGAGGATGTCGGCGTACACGAACGCGAAGTCGCCGATGAGGATGGCCGCGCCCTCGCCGAAGCGGCGGTCCTCGCCGTTCCACCCTGCTTCGCCGTGGCGGGCCATGAAGCGCCGGTGGATCGCCGGGAGGCCGCGACGGCGGTCGGACCCGTCCATGATGTCGTCGTGGATGAGCGCGAACGTGTGCAGCAGTTCGAGCGCTGCCCCCGCGTCGACGACGAGTTCGTCGGATCCGGCGCCCCCCGCACCGATGTAGGCCCAGTGGCAGAAGGCCGGGCGGAGCCGCTTGCCCCCGGCTCGGACGAGTTCGAGCAGGGCCTCGAGGGG
>JBJTWK010000096.1:0-15278 GCA_046081705.1 Actinomycetes bacterium
GGACCGAGGTCGAAGTTCTCCCGGATGCAGCGCTCGAGGTACCGCATGTAGGCCTGCGGCAGCTGCCGGGTGGCGAAGATGGTGAACGTCGGCGGCTCGGCCGCACCCTGGGTCGCGTAGAGGATCCGTGTGCGGTGCTTCCGGTCGAGCGGCGGCGGGTGGCGCTGCTGGGCCTCCCGGAGCACCTTGTTGAGCGCCGACGTCGGTACACGCGAGTGGTAGGCGTCCTCGGCCTGGCGCAGCGCCGGGAGCACGTTCTTGATGAACCGCCCGGTGAGGGCCGACACCTTGAGCACCGGCGCGTACGACAGGAACCCGAGGCGGTCCGCCACGTCGGCGAGGATCTGCGGCCGGTCGTCGGTCGCGATGAGGTCCCACTTGTTGAGCACGATGACGATCGCCGTACCGGCGGCGTCGATGCGCTCGGCGAGGCGCTGGTCCTGGTGCGACACGCCCTGGAACGCATCGATGACGAGCAGCGCAGCATCGGCGCGGTCGACCGCCTGGAGCGCCCGGACCACCGAGTAGTACTCGGTGTCCTCGTCGACCCGGCTGCGCCGACGCATGCCCGCGGTGTCGATGAACCGGAGCGGTCCATCCTCGGTCTCGACGACCGTGTCGATGGTGTCCCGGGTCGTGCCGGGCATGTCGTGGGTCACGGACCGCTCGTCGCCGACGATCCGGTTGAACAGCGTGCTCTTGCCGACGTTCGGACGGCCGACGATCGCGATCGAGAAGAGGTGCGGCGCGAGATCCTCGGCCTCGTCCGCAGCCTCGGGCGCGGGCGGCAGCGCGTCGACGACGAGGTCGAGGAGGTCCCCGCTCCCCCGGCCATGGATCGCCGACACGGGGATCGGCTCGCCGAGTCCGAGCGCGGCCGCCTCCCAGATCTCGAGTTCGCGGCGATCGTCGTCGACCTTGTTCACCACGACGATGACCGGCACGCCCGCCCGTTGGAGGATTCGCGCCACCGCGGCATCGTCCTCGGTCACGCCGACGGTCACGTCGATGACGTGGATGACGAGGTCGGCCTCCCGGATCGCCCGCTCGGCCTGGAGGCTCACCTGCTTGGCGAGCGGTTCGTCGGTGTCGATCCAGCCGCCGGTGTCCACGACCGTGAACCGACGACCGTTCCACTCGGCGTCGAGCACCTTGCGGTCGCGGGTCACCCCCGGCTTCTCCTCGACGATCGCCTCCCGGCGACCCACGAAACGGTTGACGAGCGTGCTCTTGCCGACGTTCGGACGGCCGACGATGGCCACGATCGGGGTGGGTGTCGCGGTCACGAGAGCGCCTCGACGAGCGCGACGCCGTTCGTGGCGACGATCTCCACCGGGTACCCGAGATCCGCCACGGTCGAACCGTCGAGGAAGCGGTCCTCCGACAGCGCAACGTCCGGGAGCAGCACCCGTTCACCCGGCTGCGCCTCGGCGAGGGTCCGGAGGATGTCGGGGCCGGTCATGAGGCCGGTCACCCCGATGTTGCCGCCGAACCAGCGGTTCTCGACCTCGAGGCAGCGCACGGGCGCCCCGGCGCGGGCCGTGAGATCGGGCAGCAGCGGTTCGAGCACGGCCCGACCGTAGGCGCCCGTGAGCAGCGCGACCGGTACGCCGCGGCGCCGGGCGTCCCGGACGGGGAGGCCGCCACGCACCCGCGGGGCCCGGAACCCCTCGGCCGGCGCACCGTCGACCCACGCGAAGAAGCCGGACCGGGGACCCGTCCCCTCGATGCGCTCGCCGGCGAGGGCCGCCGCGACCTCGCTCGTGAACGTCGCCGCCATCCCGATGCCGTTCTCGTGCTGCACGCACCCGTCGTAGGTGTCGAGCGACGGGAACGGGCGACCCGCCATGAGGTGGTACTCGTCGCCGAGGTGCACGAGCCGCCGCCCGAGCACCGCCAGGAACACCTCCTGCCATCCGGCGATCGCATCGACGACCGCCACGGCCTCCTCCGGGGTGTGCTCCCGCATCTCGGGCTCGGTGTTGAACGCGCTCACCCCGAGCGGCACGACCCCGACCGTGGCGATCGTCGGGAACCGGTCGAGGATCCCGAGCATCGTGTCGTCGAGCACGGCGCCGTCGTTGATCCCAGGACACACGACGACCTGGCCGTGGACCTCGATGTCGTGGTCGAGCAGCGCCTCGAGCCACCGCAGGCTCGTCGCACCACGGCGGTTGCGCAGCAGCGTCGTGCGCACGTCGGGGTCGGTGGCGTGGATGCTCACGTACAGCGGGGACAGACGCTCCGTGACGACCCGCTCGAGATCGGCCTCCGTGAAGCGGGTGAGCGTGGTGAAGTTCCCGTAGAGGAACGAGAGGCGGTAGTCGTCGTCCTTGAGGGACAGGCTGCGACGCATCCCCGGCGGCAGCTGGTGAATGAAGCAGAAGGGACAGTGGTTGTCGCACGTTCGGACCCGGTCGAACACCGCGCTCGCGAGCTCGAGGCCGAGCGGCGCGCCGGCGTCCTTCGTCACGGCGACGACGCGCTCCATCCCGCCCCGGCGGAGCTCGAGCTCGACCTCGGCGTCATCGGCCTGGATCTGGTACTGGATGACGTCGCGGATCGCCTCACCGTTCACCGTGAGGATCTCGTCCCCCGCGACGACGCCCGCCAGGGCGGCCGGGGATCCGGGCGCGACCGCGACGACTCGTGCGGACGGCATTCGAGGAGTCTAGGGGTCGCGGGCCGCGGCGGTAGCCTGCGGACCATGCCCGTCCGCCGTGTGCTGCTCGCCGAGCCCCGGGGCTTCTGCGCCGGGGTCGAGATGGCGATCAAGGCGCTCACCTGGATGGTCCGGGTCTTCGAACCGCCCGTCTACTGCTACCACGAGATCGTGCACAACCGGATCGTCGTGGACCGGTTCCGCGAACTCGGGGTGGTGTTCGTCGACTCCATCGACGAGGTGCCCGACGGTGCTCCACTCATGCTCTCGGCCCACGGCTCGGCCCCCGAGGTCGTCGCCGAGGCCCGGGGCCGTGATCGGTTCGTCGTGGACGCGGTCTGCCCGCTCGTCACGAAGGTGCACCACGAGGCCAAGACCCGCGCCGGCAAGGGGTTCACGATCCTCTACGTCGGCCACGAGGGTCACGACGAGGCGATCGGCACGCTCGCGGTGGCACCGGACGCCATCCGCCTCGTCGAGCACGCCGAGGACCTCGACGAGGTGGCCGCCGGGATCGACGATCCCGACCGGGTCGCGCTGCTCGCCCAGACGACCCTCGCCATGGGCGACTGGATCGGCATCATGGACGGTGCCCGCGACCGGTTCCCGGCACTCTGGACCGCGGCCCGCAATGACCTGTGCTTCGCGACGACCAACCGGCAGTCGGCTCTCACGGCGATCGCCGATCGCGCCGACGCCGTCCTGGTGATCGGCTCGGCGAACTCCTCGAACACCCTCGCCCTCGCCAAGGTCGCGAGCGCGGCGGGCTGTCCGACCGTGCTCCGGATCGACGGACCGGACGAACTCGACCTCGGGGCGCTCGGACCGGCGGCGGTGGTCGGCGTCACCGCAGGTGCGTCGGCGCCCGAGGAGCTCGTCGACGCGGTCATCGCGAAGCTCGCGCCGACCGAGGGCATCGAAGCGGTCCACGTGACCGATGAGGACGAGTACTTCCCGCCGCCCCGCGAGCTGCGGGAGGCGATCCCGGCGCTCGACGCGCTCCTGGCGCTCGCGCTCGGCGCCGATCCGGCCGTGGCGCGGAGCCTCGGCGGCCCGTTCGCCGAGGACCGGACGGTTCGGGCATCGCACGTCCTCGCCGACCTCCGGCGCTGATGCTGCCGATCACCCTCAACACCGTGCGGCTCACGCTGCACGTGCTCGCCGCCTCGATCTGGGTGGGTGGGCAACTCGTGCTCGGTGGGCTCATCCCGGCGATCCGCCCGGCCGGTCCGGATCGGGTCCGCGACGTGGCCCGGGCGTTCCAGCGGCTCGCGTGGCCCGCCTACTTCGTCGTCGTGGCGACGGGCATCTGGAACCTCGCCGCGATCAGCGCCGTCGACCGATCGAACGAGTGGTGGACCACGCTGCTCGTGAAGCTCGTCCTCGTGGCGGCGAGCGGCCTCGCGGCGGCGATCCACGTGCTCGTGCTCGGCCCTGCGGTGCGGCGCGCCCCCGACGACCGGTCGCGCCGTCGGGCCGCCGCGGGCTCGGGGATCTGCGAGACGATCAGCGTGCTCACCGGCCTCGGCGCGCTGCTCCTCGGGGTCGCGCTGACGGGTCAGTAGCCGCCGAGCTGCATCGCCTCGTCGAGCAATCGCTGGAGTTCGGTCCGCAGGTCGGCGGTCATCGCCTGCACCCCGGCCCGCTTCACGGCCCCGCCGTCGCGGGTCGGCGGGTGGATCGGCGGACCGATCACGACCGCGACCCGCTTGAGGCGCGGCAGGACCCGCCCGGAGGACAGGATCTGCTCGCTGCCCCCGATCCCCACCGGCACCACGGGGACCCCTGACCGCGCGGCGAGGTAGGCCGCACCGTCGAAGAGGGGCCCCACCTCGCGTCCGTGCAGCCGTGTCCCCTCGGGGAACAGCGCGGTCGGTTCGCCGGACTCGATGATCTCCTGCGCGGTGCGCAGTGCGGTGCGATCCGCGCTCCCCCGGCTCACCGGGAACCCGCCCAGCGCGGTGAGCAGGCGCGCGAGCCACGGCTTCACGAAGAGTTCCTCCTTGGCCATGAAGCGGATCCGGCGCTTCGTGGCGAAGGCGGAGAACGGGATGTCGAGCAGCGACCGGTGGGTCGGCGCGACGATGTACGAACCGCTGCAGGGAACATGCTCGAGTCCGACGACCCGGACCCGGAACAGGACCCGGCACACCGAGAGCACGATGACGCGGGCGACCCGGTAGAAGGTCACGCCGCCGCCTCGCGGCGCCGGAACTCGTCGACGATGCTGCGCACCACGTCGTCGATCGTACGGTCCGTCGAGTCGACCCGGACTGCATCGGTGGCCGCCACGAGCGGCGAGGCGGCCCGACCGCGGTCGAGACGGTCCCGACGGGCCAGATCGGCCTGCACCTCGGCCACGTCGACGGACCGGTCCGCCGCCACCTCGTCCCGGGCCCGGCGGCGGGCCCGCTCCTCGTCGCTCGCGGTGAGGAAGACCTTGAGCGTGGCGTTCGGGAACACCACGGTCCCGATGTCACGGCCCTCGACCACAGCACCGCCGTGCGCCTCGGCCCAGGTCCGCTGGTGCCCCACGAGCACCCCCCGCACCGCCGGGTGGGCCGAGACGGTCGACACCGCCGCGGTGACGGCCGGTCCTCGGATGGCCTCGGTGACGTCGCGGTCGTCGAGGCGCACCCGGTGACCGAGGTCGATCCGAGCGGCCCGCGCCGCGGCCCCGCAGGCCTCGGCGTCGTCGGGATCGGCGCCGGCCTCGAGCACGGCGAGGGTGACGGCGCGGTACATGGCGCCCGTGTCGAGCACCTCGAGGCCGAGGGCCGCCGCTACGGCGCGGGCGACCGTCGACTTCCCGGATCCCGCCGGTCCGTCGATCGCCACGACCCGGGTCACCGGGTCCGCCGCAGGTCGGCGAGCACCGCGTCGAAGCCCGGGAACGAGACGTCGACCGCCTCCCAACCCTTGACCGTCGTCGGACCGTCGGCGGCGAGCGCCGCGACCGCCGCGCACATGGCGATGCGGTGGTCGCCGGCGCTGTCGACGACCGCACCGTGGCGCGGCCCACCCTCGATGATGAGCCCGTCGTCGGTCGGATGGACCGTGGTGCCGAACGCCCTGAGCATCGCCGCGGTCGTGGTGATCCGGTCCGACTCCTTCACCCGGAGTTCGGCCGCATCGACGATCTCGGATCCGTCGGCGGCGACCGCCGCCGCGACGGCGAGGATCGGGAGCTCGTCCACGATGCCCTCGGTCGACGCGATGCGGACGCCCCGCAGCGGCGCGTGGCGCACCGTGATCTCCCCCACCGGTTCGCCGAGGCGCTCCTCCACGACCGACGTGGTGATGTCGGCGCCCATGGACCGCAGCACGTCGAGGTAGGCGATCCGGAGCGGGTTGAGGTTCACGCCCTCGATGGTGAGCTCCGAGTCCGGCACGATGGCCGCCGCGACCACGAGGAAGGCCGCCGACGACGCGTCGCCCGGCACCTCGTGGTCGAACCGATCGAGCGCGCCGACGGTGACCACCTGCACGGTGCGGTCGTCGAGCCGCGTGACCGGGGCGCCGAGCGCGGCGAGGAGCCGCTCGGTGTGATCACGACTCGGCGCCGGTTCCCGGACCGTCGTGGTCCCGGAGGCCTGGAGCCCGGCGAGCAGCACTGCGCTCTTCACCTGCCCGCTCGCCATCGGCAGGTCGACATCGGTACCGACGAGTACGCCGCCGTGGACCGAGAGCGGCGCGTGCCCGTCGGTCGTGGTGATCCGCGCCCCGAGGCGCCGCAGCGGCTCGACGATCCGATCCATCGGTCGCCGGGTCAGCGACGGATCACCGACGAGGACGGCGTCGAGCGGGCGACCGCTGAGGAGCCCGGTGAGCATGCGCATCGTCGTGCCGGAGTTCCCGCATTCGATCGGGTCATCGGGTTCGGAGATCATGTCGAAGCCGCGCCCGACCACGGCGAGCGCGTCGTCGGCATCGGTGCACTCGATCCCGAGCGACTCGAGGGCCGATCGGGTCCGGGCGACGTCCTCACCCGTGGCGAGGTTCCGCAGCACCGACCGCCCGTCGGCGATCGCGGCGAGGAGCAACGCACGGTGCGAGATGCCCTTACAACCCGGCAGACGCACCCGACCGACGAGCGGCCCGCCCGGCTCGATCGTGCGGCGGCTCACAGGTCGCTCCGGACCGGGTGGTACCCCGCGGCCACGAGGCCCTCCGCGAGGGCGTCGGCCCGGGCCGCCCCCACGATGAGGACGAGCAGTCCGCTCGTGCCCTCGATCGAGTGGTTGATCTCGAGGTCGACGATGTTGACACCGAGGCTGCCCGCGAGCGTCGTGACCTCGGCGAGGACGCCCGGGCGGTCCGGGACCGGGATGCGCAGCTCCACGAGGGGCCCGGCCACCGCAGCGGAGACCGGCAGGTCGCGGCGCGCACCGCGGGCTCGCTCGAGCAGCGCCAGCAGGTCGTCCCGATCACCCGCATCGACCATCCGGCGCACCGCGGCGAGCGCCTCGACGTACCGGTCGAGCGCCTCGATGATGGCGTCTCGGTTCGCCGCGCAGATGTCGGGCCAGATCGCGGGGTGGCTCGCGGCGATCCGTGTCATGTCGCGGAACCCTCCGGCGGCGAGGCGCAGCAGCAGCGCCGAACCCTCACCGCCCGCGGCGGCGACGTCCATGAGCGTCGTGGCCGCGAGTTGGGGCACGTGGCTCACCACGGCCACGAGCGCGTCGTGCTCATCGGGCGGGATCTCCACGACCTCCGCCCCCACCGTGGTCGCCAGCGCCCGCACGGTGGCATGCGCGTCGGGGTCGGTGCCCGCGACCGGGGTGAGGACCCAGGTCGCACCGACGAAGAGGTCCGCGTCGGCACCGTCGAGACCGTCCTGCTCCGACCCGGCCATGGGGTGGCCGCCGACGAAGTGGGCGGCCCGGCCGTGCGTCGCAACCTCCCGGACGACCGGGCCCTTCACCGAACCGACGTCGGTGACCACCGGCGCGCCGGCTTCGAGCGTCGCGACGACGGTCGGCCCGATGCGTCCGACCGGCGTCGCCACCACCGCGAGATCACACCCGGCGACGGCGCGGACCGGGTCGTCAACCACCTCGTCGGCCGCGCCCATCCCGAGCGCGCGGGCGGCCCGCGTCGGGTCGACGTCGAACGCGACCACCCGGTGCCCACGCGAACGCAGCGCGAGCCCGAGCGAGCCGCCGATCAGCCCGGTGCCGATGAGGGCGACGTGCACCGGATCACCCGGGGAGGTCGTCGCGGAGCACCCGCGCACCCTCGAGGTAGACGTGGGCGATCTCGGCGCGCGCCCGGTCGGTGTGCACGTGCATCAGCACGCGGACGACGAGCGGCAGGCTGCCTGGCACCGCGATCTCCCGGGCGCAGATGAGCGGGACGTCCCCGAGGCCAAGCGCTCGGGCGCCGGTGGCCGGGAAGGTGCTCGTGAGGTCCTCGGTCGCGGTGAAGAAGATGCTGATGATGTCGTCGTGGGCGATCGCGTTGCGATCGAGCATCTCGCGGACGAGTTGCTGGGTGCGCCGGTCGATCTCCTCCGGAGCGTCGACATCGCAGGTGATCGCGCCGCGCACGGCCATGACTCGCACGGGCGCCAACGCTAGCCCCGCCCTGCGCCGGGCCCCGGCCGAGATCCGGTCGCCGCGTGCAGCGCACGGACCTCCGCCGGGTCGAGCGCGCGCCAGCTCCCCGGCTGGAGCGCAGGATCGCGGACCGGTCCGATGCGCACGCGGACGAGACGGCGCACCGGGTGGCCGATCGCCTCGCACATCCGGCGGACCTGCCGGTTGCGTCCCTCGTGGATCACGACGGTGATCGCCGCGTTGCCGTCGTGCTCGTCGGCGAGCACGACTTGGGCCGGCGCGGTGGGACCGTCGTCGAGATCGATCCCCTCCCGCAGCCGCCGCAGCGCCGCCGGGGTCGGGACCCCACGGACCTCCGCGAGGTACTCCTTCTCGACCCCGAGGCTCGGATGGGTGAGCGCCTGGGCGAGTTCCCCGTCATTCGTCACGACGAGGAGGCCCTCAGTGTCGAGATCGAGTCGACCCACGGGGAACACCCGAGGCTCCGCGGGCACGAGGTCCATCACCGTGGGTCGGCCCTGGGGATCGCTCGCCGTGGTCACCACGCCGCGCGGCTTGTTGAGCAGGTAGTGCACGAGGTCGGTCCGGGTCATGACGGGGACGCCGTCGAGGGTGATGCGGTCCGAGGCGGGATCGACCCGCCGCCCGAGCACCGCCACCTCGCCGTCGACGCGCACGCGCCCGGCGGCGATGAGGTCCTCGCAGACCCGACGCGAGCCGAGGCCCGCGCGCGCGAGCACCTTCTGGAGCCGCTCGCCGTCGGTCTCGGGCACGACGCTCAGGCGTCGGCCGGTGCGGTCTCGCCGGCGCTTGGCGCCTCGTCGGCCGGGGCCGCGAGGTGCTCCTCGACCCGGACCCGCAGCCCGCGCTCGAGCGCCTCGACCACCTCGGCCTCGGGCACGAACCCCGACAACGACGGCAGATCGGCGAGCGAGTCGAGGCCCATGCGCTCGAGGAAGAGGCGTGTCGTCCCGTACAGGATCGCCAGGCCCGGTCCGGTGTCCGTCCCGACCGCCGCGACGTACCCGCGGGCCTCGAGCGTGGACATCGTCGACTCGACGTTGACCCCGCGGATCGCCGAGATCTGCGCCCGCGAGACGGGCTGCTTGTAGGCGACGATCGCGAGGGTCTCAAGGGCCGAGGGTGAGAGCCGCGCGCTCTGGCCCTCGAGCACGAACCGCTCCACGTACGCGACCTGATCGGGGTGGGTCTGGAACCGGTAGCCACCGGCGACCCTGGCGATCGTGAACCCGCGTCCCTCGGCCTCGTAGGCCTCGATCATGGAGGTGCACGCGGCTTCGATGTCGGTCACCGGCAGTTCGAGGAGTTGGGCCAGCAACTGCGGTTCGACGGGTTCGACCGCAGCGAGCAGCACGGCCTCGATCCCGGCGCGGACCTCGGGGGACGGCGAGGTGTCGGTCATGCGCCGGTGCGCTCGACCTCGACGCCCGGCGTCGGGTCCGTGGACTCCTCGAGATCATGGGTGACCTCGACCTCGGTGATGCGCTCCTCGGCCGAGGCCTCGATCGCCACCTCGGGGATCGTGTCCTCCCAGTCGTCGATGCTGGACAGGTCGAGGGAGCGTTCGCCCTCGTCGAGCCGCCGCACCGTGAGGTCACCGAAGGTCTCAACCTGGGTGAGGTCGACCTGCCCCTGCTTGAAGAGTTCCAGCACGGCGAGGAACCGCACGATGATCTCCATGCGGTCCTCGATCCCGGCGACGATCGCCCGGAACGACATCGCGCCGACCCTCGGGAGCACGACGAGCACCGCGTCGATCGCCTCCCGCACGCTCGTGCGGATCGGCTGCACGTGGAAGAGGTCGACCACACGGGTCGGTTCCTCCTTGGGGGCGAACGCGCGGACGGCGGCGGCCCGGAGCTGCTCGAGCGTGGTCCGCTCGAGCGGGTCGGGTGCGAGGGACGCGAACGGCTCCTCGGGACCCACCGTCCGAGCGATCGACCGGGCGTTGAGCCGCAGGCGCGACTCCACCATCGCCGCGACGTCCTTGAACGTCTTGCACTCGAGCAGGCGGGCGAGCAGCAGGTCGCGCTCCTCGAACCGGAGCAGCTCCTCGTCGAGTTCGGCGTCGGCGGACCCCGGGAGCAGGCGACGGGCCTTGAGTTCGATGAGGGTCGCGGCCACGAGCAGGAACTGGGTCGCGACGTCGAGGTCGAGCGAACCGATGGCCTCGACCTCGGTGAGGAACGCGTCGACGAGGTCGGTGAGCGAGACCTCCCAGAGGTCGACCTCCTCCTGCAGGATCAGGTGCAGCAGGAGATCGAAGGGGCCTTCGTAGACCGCGGTGCGGACCTTGTACGCCATGGCGCCGCCGAATCTACCGGCATCCCCGCCCGGACCCGCGGACCCCGGCGGGTAGCCTCCGGCCCCATGACCCGCGTGTTCTCCGGCATCCAGCCGACCGGCGAGATGCACCTCGGCAACTACCTCGGGGCCGTCCGTCGATGGGTCGCCGAGACCCCCGTCGACCCCGCCGATCGGGCCGAGGCCCTCTACTGCGTGGTCGACCTCCACGCCATGACGGTCAGCTACGACCCCGGGGCCCTCGCCGAGCGCACGCGGCGCACCGCCATGCTGCTCCTCGCCGCCGGCCTCGATCCGGACCGGTGCATCCTGTTCGTCCAGGGCCACGTCGGCGCCCACGCCGAGCTCACCTGGGTCCTCAACTGCGTCGCGACCTACGGGGAGCTCCGACGCATGACCCAGTTCAAGGACAAGGGGCAGGGGCAGGAGAGCGTCTCCGTCGGACTCCTCGACTACCCCGTCCTCATGGCCGCCGACATCCTCGCCTACGACACCACCCACGTGCCGATCGGTGACGACCAGCGCCAGCACCTCGAGCTCACCCGGGACATCGCGATCCGGTTCAACCACCGGTTCGGGCCCACGCTGGTGGTGCCGGAGCCGACGTTCCCGAGCGTGGCGGCGCGGGTCAAGGACCTGCAGAACCCGACGGCCAAGATGTCGAAGTCGGCCGAAACGGACGCGGGGTCGATCCTCCTCGTCGACGACCCGAAGCGGATCGCCAAGAAGATCAAGAGCGCGGTGACGGATTCGGTGGGTGAGATCCACGACGACCCCACCGCGCAGCCGGGCGTCGCGAACCTGCTCGAGATCCTCGCGGCGTCCACCGACCGGAACGTGCAGGACGTGGCGGCCGAGTTCGCCGGGCAGGGGTACGGGGCGCTCAAGGGTGCGACCGCCGACGCCGTGGTCGCCCTCATCGAACCGCTCCAGGCCCGACTCGCCGAACTCGAACGGGATCCCGCCGAGGTCGCGCGCATCCTCGAGCGGGGCGCGCGGGCCGCCGAGGCCATCGCCGCGCCCGTCCTCGAGCGCGTGCGCGGTGCCGCCGGGCTCCTCGGGCGCGCCCGCTAGTCATCGTCGGCTGCGTGCAGCGCGGCGGTCACGTCGACGTCGAACCCGCTCTCGATCCAGCGCGCGGGCTCGTGGTGCACCGCGGCCCAGGCGGCCACCCGATCGCGGGCCCCGCGGGCGCGGAGGTCCGCCGCGCCGAGCGCGGCGTGGTCGGCGTAGAGCGCGCGACGCCGGGCCCGCTCACCCCGGACGACGCCCGCGCGCACCCGCGCCCGACCGGCGATCGCGATCCGGATCGTGGCGAGCGCACGACCCACCGGACCGAGACCGCTGTGGACCTTGCCGACGTCGTGGAGCAGCGCGGCGGCGACGACGTCGTCGGGGGCGTCGGCTCCGAGCGCGTCGAACGCGCGCCGGGCCACGCCGATGGCGTGACGGCGGTCGTGGGCCACCATCGTGCGGAACACGGTGCACTCGGCGTCCGTGAGGTGCGCTTCGGCCCACGCGGTGTCCGTGGTGCTCGGCGCGGCGGGCGAGAGCGCGCCGAGGAACCGGCGGACCAGGTGCAGGGCGTGGGACCCCGGCGGGCGGGCGATCACGGCGGCCTCGGACACGGGGGCGAACCTACCGCCGTCCACCGACGCGACCGGCTCTCGGATGCGCGAGTTCGTAGACCGCCCGCAACCGTTCGGGACTCACCTTCGTGTACACCTGGGTCGTCGAGAGGCTCGCGTGGCCCAGCAGTTCCTGCACCACCCGGATGTCGGCCCCGTGATCGAGCATGTGCGTCGCGCACGAGTGTCGCAACACGTGGGGCGAGAGTCGCCCGGTGAGGCCCACGCGGTCGCCCGCCGCGGTCACGATCCGCCAGCAGGACTGCCGGGTGAGTCGGCCGCCGCGCGAGTTGAGCAGGAGCGGGTCCCCCGCCACGCGCCGGGTCGCCGGACGCTCGAGCGCAGGGCGTCCGTCCCGCAGGTACGCCAGCAGCGCGCGGTGCGCGCCGCCCCCGACCGGCACCACGCGCTCCTTGCCCCCCTTGCCGAGCACCCGCAGCAGCCGGTCCTCGAGGTCGAGGTCCACCCGGTCGAGGCCCACGAGTTCGGAGATGCGCACGCCGGTCCCGTAGAGGGTCTCGAGGATGGCCCGGTCCCGCAGCGCTCGGGCGTCGTCCCCCTCGACCGCGTCGAGCAGCGCCTCGACCTCGGACTCCGCCAGCGCCTTCGGGATGCCCTGCGGGACTCGGGGTGCGCCGACGTCGCCGCTCGGATCGACCGGGACGAGCCCCTCGTCGGCGCAGAACCGGTGGAACGACCGCACCGCGACGAGGGCCCGCGCGACCGAGGCGGGCGCATACCGGGCCCGCCCGTCCGGGTCCCGCGCCGACTTCAGGGCGTCCACGTACGCGGCGACCTCGGGCTCCCCCACCCCCGCGAGATCGTCGGTGCCGCGGGACCGCAACCAGACGACGTACCGACGGAGGTCCCGCCGGTACGCGGCGAGCGTGTTCACGGCCAGCCCACGCTCGACCGAGAGCCAGGTCAGGTACTCGTCGAACTGCCGGGCGAGCGGATCCGGGCCGCCCGCCTCGTCGGTCACGGCCGGCCGCCGGACTCCCCGGCCACATGGGCCCGGGCGAGCAGCAGCCCGATGATCGTCTTGGCGTCCCGGATCTCGCCCCGCGCGATGAGCGCATCGACCTCGGCGAACGCGACGTGCTCGATCACCATCGCGTGCTCCTCGACGCCGACGGGTTCCGGCGCACCCCCCGCATCGAGGTCGAGCGCGGCGTACAGGTGGGTGTACTCGTCGCAGAACCCCGGCGTGTTGAAGAACTGTGCGAGCTCGACGATGCGCCCGGCGGTGTGGCCGGTCTCCTCGAGCAGCTCGCGAGCCGCGGTGGTCGCCGGCGGCTCACCGTCGACGTCGCGCTTGCCGGCCGGCACCTCGAGCAGCCAGCCGTCGACCGCAGCGCGGTACTGGCGGACCAGGACGGCGTGCGTACCGTCGACGACGGGCACGACGACGACGGCACCCGGGTGCCGCACGACCGTGCGCGCCACACGGGTGGCGTCGGGCGCCTCGACCGTCTCCTCGGTGATCGCGAGGAACCCGGCCCGACCCACCTCGCGGGACCCGACGATGCGGAAGTCCGGTCGTCCGTTCACCGCGCCGACGCGCCGATCACGAGCGGTCCGCCACCTCGGCGACGTCGATCTCGATCTCCGGCAACGGGAGGTGCGGGTTGCGCCCCTCGGCCCGGTCCCGAGCCGCCCGGATGAACGCGGCGAACAGCGGGTGCGGCCGGTCCGGGCGACTCTTGAACTCGGGGTGCGCCTGGGTGGCCGCGTAGAACGGGTGGACCCGCTCGTCGAGCTCGATGAACTCCACGAGGCGGTCGTCGGGCGAGGTGCCCGAGAAGATGAGGCCGGACTCCTCGAGGCGACGGCGGTACCGGTCCGAGACCTCGTACCGGTGCCGATGGCGTTCGTAGATGACCTCGTCGCCGTAGGCCCGCTGCACGATCGTGCCCGGCTTGAGCTTGGCGGGGTACGCCCCGAGGCGCATCGTCCCGCCGAGGTCGGTGACGTCGCGCTGGTGCTCCATGAGATCGATCACCGCGTGCGGGGTGTGCGGGTCGAACTCGCTCGAGTTCGCGCCGGCGAGGCCGCAGACGTCGCGGGCGTACTCGATGACCGCGCACTGCATGCCGAGGCAGAGGCCGAGGAACGGCACCTGCTGCATCCGGGCGAACCCGGCCGCGGCGATCTTGCCCTCGATGCCCCGGAAGCCGAACCCACCGGGGATGACGATGCCGTCGAGGTCGCGGAGACGTCCCTCGGCCAGCAGTCCCTCGGTGTCGTCCGACGCGATCCAGTCGATGTGGACCTTCGCACCGCACGAGTACCCACCGTGGCGGAGCGCCTCGACGACAGAGAGGTACGCGTCGGGGAGGTTCACGTACTTGCCGACGAGCCCGATGTGCACGTCGGTGTCGAGCGAACGCACGCGGTGCACGAGACCCTGCCACTCGGTGAGGTCCGGTTCCGGCGCGTCGAGGCGGAGCATGTCGATGACGTAGCCGTCGAGGCCCTCGTCGTGGAGCACGATCGGGATCTCGTACAGCGTGTCGGCGTCGACCGCGGACACGATCCCGCGCTCGTGGACGTCGCAGAGTTGGGAGATCTTCTCCTTGAGGTGCGAGGAGATCGGCCGGTCCGACCGGCACACGATCGCGTCCGGCTGGATGCCCCGGCTCCGCAGTTCGGTCACGGAGTGCTGGGTGGGCTTGGTCTTCTGCTCGGCCGACGGGCCGATGAACGGCACGAGCGTGACGTGGATGTAGAAGACGTTGTCGCGCCCGACGTCCTTGCGGAACTGGCGGATCGCCTCGAGGAACGGGAGGATCTCGATGTCGCCGACGGTGCCGCCGACCTCCGAGATCACGACGTCGACGTCGTCGGTCGCCAGGCTGAGGATCCGGTCCTTGATCTCGTCGGTGATGTGCGGGATGACCTGGACCGTCTGGCCGAGGTACTCACCGCGGCGCTCCTTCGCGAGCACCGACTGGTAGATCGAGCCGGTCGTGGCGTTCGAACGGCGGTTGAGCGGCTCGTCGATGAACCGCTCGTAGTGACCGAGGTCGAGGTCGGTCTCCCCGCCGTCGTCGGTGACGAACACCTCGCCGTGCTGGAACGGGTTCATCGTCCCCGGGTCGA
>JBJTWK010000097.1:0-22489 GCA_046081705.1 Actinomycetes bacterium
GAAGAAGATCTGGATCCGTCTCAAGACCTACGACCAGGAGACAATCGACAAGTAGAAGAAGAAGATCGTCGAGATTGTTGTGCGCACCGGTGCCCAGGTCCGGGGCCCGGTGCCCCTCCCGACCGAGAAGCACCGGTACACCGTGATCCGGTCCCCCCACGTCAACAAGGACTCCCGCGAGCACTTCGAGATGCGCATCCACAAGCGCCTCATCGACATCGTGGAGCCCGCCGGGAAGACCATCGAGTCGCTCCAGCGCCTCGACCTCCCGGCCGGCGTGGACATCGAGATCAAGATCCAGGGCGTCTGATCTCCCAGTAACTGGGAGTCACGCGTCCCGGGTCGATCGGGGCGGGGGCCGGCAGCGACCCTCGAGCCCCGATCCGCCCGGCGGGCCCGTTCGACACCCCCTCGGGGGCGCGGATAGGGTTCCGCCTCCGCCGGACGAGCGAGTCACTGGCTCCTCGATCGGACATCCGACGTCTGCGGTAGCCCCGCCGAGTGCGGGGAACCCGTCAGCACAACCGAACTGAACGCTCCGCCCGGCCCTGTCCGCCGTGCGGAGCGTTCGCATGAGGCCACATCGTGGGCGCGCCGAGCGGGCAGCGGGCGCACCGGCGTGGTCCGTACGAGACCGACATACACGAGACGAGGAAGCCAGATGGCATCCAAGGGGATCCTGGGGCGCAAGCTCGGCATGACCCAGGTCTGGGACGCCGAGAACCGCGTGGTTCCGGTGACGGTGATCCAGGCCGGACCGTGTCGCGTCGTGCAGCTCAAGACGCCGGAGCGCGACGGCTACAGCGCGGTGCAGCTCTCGTTCGGGGAGGCCAAGGCCCGCCGGCTCAGCAAGCCCGAGCTCGGCCACCTCAAGGCGGCGAACGCCGAGCCGAGCGCGCACCTCGCCGAACTGCGGGTCGACGACCTCAGCGGTTTCGAGGTCGGCCAGATCATCGGCGCCGACGTGTTCGCGGCCGGCGACAAGGTCGACGTGAGCGGCATCTCGAAGGGCAAGGGCTTCTCGGGCGGCATGCAGCGCCACAACTTCAAGGGCCAGGGCGCGAGCCACGGTAACCACAAGCACCACCGCGCCCCCGGCTCGATCGGTGCCTGCGCCACGCCGGCCCGCGTGTTCAAGGGCATGCGTATGGCCGGTCAGTACGGCTCGGTGCGCACCACCACGCTCAACCTCACCGTCGTCGAGGGTGACGCCGAGCGCGGCCTCATCCTCGTGCGCGGCGCGGTGCCCGGCGCCAACGGCTCGCTCGTGTTCATCCGCGACGCGGTGAAGGCGGGTGCCCGATGACCTCCGTCGACGTCCGCAACCTCGAGGGTGCCGTCGTGGGCACCGCCGAGCTCCCCGCCTCCGTGTTCGGGAAGGAGGTCAACGGCCCGCTCATGCACCAGGTCGTGACCGCCCAGCTCGCCCACGCCCGCGCCGGGACCCACAAGACCAAGACCCGCGCCGAGGTCGCCGGCGGTGGGGCCAAGCCCTGGCGCCAGAAGGGCACCGGCCGGGCTCGTCAGGGTTCGACCCGCGCGCCGCACTGGCGCGGTGGTGGTGTGGCGCACGGCCCGAAGCCGCGCGACTACACCCAGCGCACCCCCAAGAAGATGATCCGGGCCGCCGTGCTCTCGGCGCTCTCGGACCGGGCGCAGGAGTCCCGCATCGCGGTCGTCGACCAGTGGGGCTTCGACATGCCGTCCACGAAGCGGGCCATCGGCGCGCTCGAGGCGCTGGGCCTGCGCGAGAAGGGCCAGCGCCAGGCGCGCCTCATGATCGTGCTCGACCGCTCCGAGCGCGAGACCTGGCTCTCCCTCCGCAACCTCGGTGAGCGTGTGCGCATCGTGCTGCCGGAGGAGATCAACACCTACGACGTGCTCCTCTCGGACACCGTCGTGTTCAGCACGGCGACGCTGGCCACCACCATCGCCCGCCTCGACGACGGCTCCGCCGAGGAGGCCTGATGAGCCACGACCACCGTGATGTGATCCTGCGCCCCGTGGTGTCCGAGAAGTCGTACGCCGCGCTCGACGCCAACGTCTACACCTTCGAGGTCGCGCCCGGCGCGAACAAGGTGGAGATCCGGCAGGCCGTCGAGGCGATCTTCGGGGTGAAGGTCCTCAACGTCAACACGATCAACCGCTCCGGCAAGCGCAAGCGCAATCGGAAGACCGGGACGTGGGGTCAGCGCTCGGGTTCGAAGCGCGCCCTGGTGTCGCTCGCCGAGGGCGACCGGATCGAGATCTTCGGGAGCTGACGATGGCCATCCGCAAGCGCAAGCCGACCAGCGCCGGTCGCCGGTTCCAGACGGTCTCGGACTTCTCCGAGATCACCAAGGACCGCCCCGAGCGTTCGCTGCTCGCCCCCAAGTCCAAGACCGGTGGCCGCAACTCCTACGGCCGCATGACCTCGCGGCACCGCGGTGGCGGGCACAAGCAGCAGTACCGGATCATCGACTTCAAGCGGACCAAGGACGGCGTGCCGGCCAAGGTCGCCGCGATCGAGTACGACCCGAACCGCAACGCCCGCATCGCGCTGCTGCACTACCTCGACGGCGAGAAGCGCTACATCATCGCCCCGGCCGGCATCGAGGTCGGCGACATGCTCCAGAGCGGCCAGGGTTCGGACATCCGCCCCGGCAACGCCCTGCCGCTGCGCTACATCCCGGTCGGTACCGTCGTGCACAACGTCGAGCTGAAGCCGGGTGCCGGCGCCAAGCTCGGCCGCGGTGCCGGCGCCGCCATCCAGCTCGTGGCCAAGGAGGGGCAGTTCGCCACCATCCGACTGCCATCGACCGAGATGCGGCGCGTCCCGATCGACGCCCGGGCCACGGTCGGCTCGGTCGGCAACGCCGAGGCGTCCCTGATCTCGATCGGTAAGGCCGGTCGGAACCGCTGGAAGGGCAAGCGCCCGCACGTCCGCGGTGTCGCCATGAACCCCGTCGACCACCCGCTCGGCGGTGGTGAGGGCAAGACCTCCGGTGGTCGCCACCCGGTCTCGCCCTGGGGCAAGCCCGAGGGCCGGACCCGCAAGAAGGGCAAGGCCTCCGACCAGATGATCGTCCGCCGCCGCCGTACCCGCGGTTCCCGGAGGTAGTTGACCCATGCCCCGTAGCCTCAAGAAGGGCCCGTTCGTCGACGAGCACCTCCTCGTCAAGGTCGAGCGCCAGAACGCGGCCGGCGACCGCAAGGTCATCAAGACCTGGTCCCGCCGTTCCACCGTCATCCCGGACATGGTGGGCCACACGATCGCAGTGCACGACGGCCGCAAGCACGTGCCGGTCTTCATCTCCGAGGCGATGGTCGGGCACAAGCTCGGCGAGTTCGCGCCGACCCGCACCTTCCGGTACCACGCCGGGCAGGAGAAGGGTGCGCGCCGATGAGGACCGACGTGAAGGGCACCCGCGCGGTGCTCCGCCACTCGGGCACCGCCCCCAACAAGGTGCGGGCCGTGCTCGGGCTCATCCGTGGCCTCAGCGTCGCCGAGGCGCGTGACGTGCTCCAGTTCTGCGAGCGCGGCGCGGCCGACGAGATCGGCAAGCTGCTCGACTCCGCGGTGGCCAACGCCGAGAAGAACGACCACCAGTCGGCCGACGAGCTCTACGTCGCCGCGTGCTGGGCCGACGAGGGCCCGACCATGAAGCGCTGGCGTCCCCGCGCCCGCGGTCGCGCCACCCGCATCCGCAAGCGCACGAGCCACATCACGATCGTCGTCGACCGGATGGGCGAGGCCGAACTCGCCAAGGTCCGTGGCCGCGAGGAGCGTCGTGGCGGCTCGGCGGCCGGCAATCGCGCCCGTCGGCGCCGGGCCTCCCAGCAGGCGGCGGCCGCACCGGCGCACGATCACGATCACGACCACGAGCACGATCACGACCACGGCGAGGAGGCCCCCGCTCCGGCGGAGGAGACCACCGAGGCCGCGGACGCGCAGGAGCCGACCACCGGTTCCGACGAGACCACGGAGGCGTCCGAGTAATGGGCCAGAAGGTCAACCCGTACGGCTTCCGGCTCGGTGTCACCACCGACTGGAAGTCCCGGTGGTTCGCCAAGGACAAGGCGTACACCGACAACCTCATCGAGGACTGGCGGATCCGCGACTACCTGCGCTCGCAGCTCGAGCGCGCCATGGTGAGCAGGATCGAGATCGAGCGCTCGGGCGACAAGCTCCGCATCGACGTGTTCACCGCCCGTCCTGGCATCGTCATCGGTCGCCGCGGTGCGGAGGCCGACCGTCTGCGGGCCGGGCTCTTCAAGATCACCGGCAACAACAAGATCCACTTCAACATCCAGGAGATCAAGCAGCCCGAGCTCGACGCCGCCCTCATCGCGCAGGGTGTCGCCGACCAGCTCGCCGGCCGGGTCTCGTTCCGCCGGGCCATGAAGCGCGCCGTCCAGACCGCCATGAAGGCCGGAGCCCTCGGCATCCGGGTCCAGGTGAGCGGTCGCCTCGGCGGCGCCGAGATGAGCCGGAAGGAGTGGTACCGCGAGGGTCGCGTGCCGCTCCACACGCTGCGGGCCGACATCGACTACGGCCAGGCCGAGGCCCGGACGACCTTCGGTCGCATCGGCGTGAAGGTCTGGATCTACAAGGGCGACATCCTCCCGTACAAGACGGCCTCCGATGACCGCATCTCGCAGGAGGCCGCCATGGCCGTCGGTGAGACCGCGGGCGCCCCGGCCGGTCGCCGCGTCGTGAGCGCCGGCGGCGGTCGCCGTCGCCCGTCCGAGGAGGCGACCCCGGTCGACGCCTCGACCGTGACCGACGACGCCGTCGAGGACAACGCCCCCCTCGTCAAGGAGGCCGACCCCGAGTTGGAGCGTCTCCTCGCCGAGGAGGAGGAGATCGAGCGCAGCATCCGTCAGCACCACGAGGCGCCGAAGTTCCACGGCGATGAGGACTGAGGTGACGCCATGCTGATGCCCAGGCGTATCCGACACCGCAAGGTGCAGCGAGGCCGCATGACCGGCATCGCCAAGGGTGGCACCCGTGTCACCTACGGCGACTTCGGCATCCAGGCCCTCGAGCCCGGCTGGATCACCAACCGGCAGATCGAGGCGGCTCGTATCGCTATGACCCGCCACATCAAGCGAGGCGGGAAGGTGTGGATCAACATCTTCCCGGACAAGCCCGTCACGCAGAAGCCGGCCGAGACCCGCATGGGTTCCGGCAAGGGCAACCCGGAGCACTGGGTGGCCGTGGTGAAGCCGGGTCGGGTCATGTTTGAGCTCTCGGGTGTGTCGGAGCCGATCGCCCGCGAGGCCATGCGGCTCGCGATGCACAAGCTCCCGATCAAGACCCGCTTCATCGTTCGACGTGAGGAGGCGTGATGGCGGACCTCAAGGAGATGCGCGCTGCGGCGCTCCACGACCTGACCGACGCCGAGCTGCTCCAGCGCCTCAGCGACGCCAAGGAGGAGCAGTTCAACCTGCGCTTCCAGCTCGCGACCGGGCAGCTCGAGAACTCCGCCCGCATCGGGGCGGTGCGTCGCTACATCGCACGTATCAACACGCTCATCCGTGAGCGCGAGATCGCGGCGGCCGAGGCCGCCGAGGAGCAGGCATGAGCGAGACCGAAGTGACCGGGACCGACCGCAACTCGCGCAAGGTGCGCGAGGGCATCGCGGTCTCGACCAAGCAGGACAAGACCGTCGTCGTGGCGGTGGTCGACCGGGTGCGGCACCGCCGCTACCGCAAGACCGTGCAGCGCACCACGAAGCTGTACGCGCACGACGAGACCAACGACGTCCGTGAGGGCGACCGCGTGCGGATCGCCGAGACCCGGCCGCTGTCGCGCCTCAAGCGTTGGCGTGTGGTCGAGGTCCTCGAGCGGGCCCGGTAGGAGACGACATGATCCAGCAGGAATCCAGGCTCAAGGTCGCCGACAACTCGGGCGCCCGCGAGGTCCTCTGCATCAAGGTCCTCGGCGGTACCCGCCGGCGCTACGCCAGCATCGGCGACGTCTTCGTCGCGACGGTCAAGGACGCCCAGCCGGGCGCAGCCGTCAAGAAGGGTGACGTCGTGAAGTGCGTGGTCGTGCGCACCAAGAAGGAGAAGCGGCGTCCGGACGGTTCCTACATCCGGTTCGACGAGAACGCGGCCGTCCTCATCAACGACGCGATGCAGCCCCGCGGCACCCGCATCTTCGGCCCGGTCGGCCGTGAGCTGCGCGACCGCAAGTTCATGCGCATCGTCTCGCTCGCGCCGGAGGTGCTGTGATGAAGATCCGCAAGGGGGACACTGTCCGCGTGATCGCCGGCAAGGACCTCGGCAAGGAGGGCACGGTCATCCGCGCCATCCCCGAGCGTGACCGCGTGATCGTCGATGGCGGTATCAACGTCGCCAAGCGTCACCAGCGCGCGACCTCGGCGACCGCTCAGGGCGGCATCATCGACAAGGAGATGCCGATCCACGTCTCGAACGTCGCCATCGTCTGCGGCAAGTGCGGCCCGACCCGCATCGGCTTCAAGATCGACGGCGACAAGAAGCAGCGCGTCTGCCGGAAGTGCGGAGGTGATCTCTGATGGCTCCCCGCCTGAAGGAGAAGTACGACGCCGAGATCCGTGAGGCCTTGCGCAACGAGCTCGGCCTCGGCAACGTCATGCAGGTCCCGCGCCTCGAGAAGATCGTCGTGAACATGGGTGTCGGCCGGGCCACGCAGCAGCAGTCGCTGCTCGACGGTGCGGTCACCGACCTCACCACGATCACCGGCCAGAAGCCGCTCGTGACCAAGGCCACCAAGTCGATCGCGGGCTTCAAGCTCCGCGAGGGCAACGCCATCGGCGCCAAGGTCACGTTGCGCGGCGCCCGCATGTGGGAGTTCTACGACCGCCTGGTGACGCTGGCGATCCCGCGCATCCGTGACTTCCGCGGTCTGTCGCCGAAGTCGTTCGACGGGCACGGGAACTACACGTTCGGCGTCACCGAACAGCTGATCTTCCCGGAGATCGACTACGACAAGATCGACACCACCCGCGGCATGGACATCACGATCGTCACGTCCGCGACCACCGACGACCAGGGCCGGGCGCTCCTCCGAGCACTCGGGTTCCCGTTCCGACGCACCGAGAGCGTGGGGTAGCCAGATGGCCAAGAAGGCACTCATCAACAAGCAGCAGCGCGAGCCGAAGTACAAGGTGCGCGCGTACACGCGGTGCCGCAAGTGCGGCCGGCCGCGTGCGGTGTACCGCAAGTTCGGTCTCTGCCGCATCTGCCTGCGCGAACTCGTCCACGCCGGCGAGGTGCCGGGCGTGACCAAGGCATCGTGGTGAGGGGGGCTGACCGATGACGATGACCGATCCCATCGCGGACATGCTCACCCGCATCCGCAACGCCAACATCGCGATGCACGACACCACGTCGATGCCGTCCTCCAAGGTCAAGGAGGCGCTCGCCAAGGTGCTCCAACGCGAGGGTTACATCGAGGGCTACGAGGTGAACGACGACCCCACGCGTCCGGGGAACAAGCTCACCGTGTACATGAAGTACACCCCCGAGCGGAAGCGCACCATCTCCGGCATCAAGCGGGTCTCGAAGCCCGGCCTGCGTGTGTACTCGAAGGCGGACTCCGTCGCTCGGGTGCTCGGCGGGATGGGTATCGCCGTGCTGTCCACCAACCAGGGTCTCGTGACCGACCGTGAGGCGCGTGAGCGCAACATCGGCGGCGAGGTCCTCTGCCACGTCTGGTAACCGCCATGTCCCGTATCGGCAAGAAGCCCATCACCGTCCCGGCCGGCGTCGACGTCGCCATCGACGGCACGCACCTCACGGTCAAGGGTCCTAAGGGCACCCTCGAGATCGATCTCCCCGAGACGATCACGATCGAGCGCGAGGGCGACGACCTCCTCTGCTCGCGCCCCGACGACCAGCGCGAGAACCGGGCCCTGCACGGGTTGTTCCGTTCGCTCGTCGCCAACATGGTCACGGGCGTGTCGGTCGGGTTCACCCGCGAGCTCGAGATCGTCGGCGTGGGCTACCGGGCGATCGCCCAGGGCCCGAGCAAGATCGAGGTGCAGGCCGGGTACTCGCACCCCGTGTACGTCGAGGCGCCCGAGGGCATCACCTTCGACGTGCCGGCCGCCAACCGCATCACGGTGCAGGGGATCGACAAGCAACTCGTCGGTCAGGTCGCCGCGGACATCCGCAAGATCCGTAAGCCCGAGCCCTACAAGGGCAAGGGCATCCGCTACGCCGACGAGCGCGTCCTGCGCAAGGCCGGCAAGTCGGCGAAGTAGCGAGGTAGCAGATGAGTCTCACCAAGCAGCAGGCCAGGAAGCGGCGCCACGTGCGCGTGCGCAAGAAGGTGCGGGGCACCGCCGAGCGGCCGCGTCTCGCGGTCTTCCGTTCCGCCAAGCACATCTACGCGCAGGTCATCGACGACGTCACGGGGCGCACCCTCGCGGCGGCCTCGACGATGGAGGGCGACCTCCGGTCCGGCGCGACCGGCAACGCCGCCGCGGCCACCCAGGTCGGGCAGCGCGTCGGTGAGCGGGCGAAGACCGCCGGGGTGACCGGCGTCGTCTTCGACCGCGGCGGGTACCGGTACCACGGTCGGGTCGCCGCCGTCGCAGATGCGGCGCGCGCGGCGGGCCTCGAGTTCTAGAGGACGAGGGAGCGATCCATGGCCGAGAGCCAGTACGAAGAGCGGGTCATCGCCATCAACCGGGTGGCCAAGGTCGTGAAGGGTGGACGTCGGTTCTCCTTCACCGCGCTGGTCGTCGTCGGGGACGGCAACGGCAGCGTGGGCCTGGGCTACGGCAAGGCGAAGGAGGTGCCGGCCGCCATCCAGAAGGGGATGGAGGAGGCCAAGAAGCGCCTCTTCAAGGTGCCGCTCGCCGGCTCCACCATCACCCACGAGCTCGTCGGTGAGCACGACGCCGCCCGCGTCCTCCTCAAGCCGGCCGCGCCCGGTACCGGCGTGATCGCCGGCGGCGCCGCCCGAGCCATCCTCGAGGCGGCCGGGATCCAGGACGTGCTCGCCAAGTCGCTCGGCTCGGCGAACGCGATCAACGTCTCGCGCGCCACCATCGACGGGCTGCGCAGCCTGCGTCGGCCCGAGGAGGTCGCCAAGATGCGGGGCAAGAGCGAGGAGGAGGTCACCCCGGCCGGTGTCCTCCGCGCCTACCGCGACCGCAACCGCCGCAAGGCCGAGACCGAGGTGGCGTGATGGCCCGCCTGCGTGTGACCCAGATCCGCTCGACGATCGGCACGAAGCCCAAGACCCGCGGCACGATGCGCGCGCTCGGGCTGCGGGGCATCGGTAAGGTCAACGAGCTCGACGACAAGCCCGAGATCCGCGGGATGCTGGCCCGGGTGCCGCACCTCGTGAAGGTTGAGGAGATCTGATGAAGCTGCATGACCTCAAGCCCGCCGTGGGCGCCAAGCACAAGGCGAAGCGCATCGGTCGCGGTATCGGCGGCAAGGGCGGCAAGACCGCCGGCCGCGGTACGAAGGGCCAGTTCGCCCGCAACACGGTCCATCCCGGGTTCGAGGGTGGCCAGACGCCGCTGCACCGGCGCACGCCGAAGGCCAAGGGCTTCAACAACCCGTTCCGCGTCGAGTACAACGTCGTGAACCTCGACACCCTCGAGTCGTTCTCGGCCGGCGAGACCGTCGACCCGGGCACCCTCCGGGCCAAGGGCCTCGTGGCCAAGCAGGGTCTCGTCAAGGTGCTCGGCCGGGGCGAGGTCGCCGCGGCCCTCACCGTCAAGGCCCACGCCTTCTCGGCCTCGGCCAAGGCCGCCATCGAGGCGGCCGGCGGCACGACCGAGGTGATCCCTGCGCCGTGGGGCGACCGTCGCCCGCCGGCCCGAGGCAACGCCCACACCAACCGCTAGTCCCGCCCGCCACGCTCGGCCCCCGGCCAGGAGGACGCGAACAGCCATGATCGGTCGCCTGCGGAATATGTTCCGGGTCCCGGACCTGCGGAACAAGATCCTCTTCACGCTCCTGGTCATCGCGGCCTACCGCTTCGGGTCGCACGTCCCGGTGCCGTACGTGGACTTCGCCGCGATCCAGCAGCTCAAGGAGAACGCGGCCAACAACGGCATCGTCGGGTTCCTCGACCTCTTCTCGGGCGGCGCGATCACCAGCGTGTCGGTGTTCTTCCTCGGCGTGATGCCCTACATCACCGCTTCGATCATCATGCAGTTGCTCGGTGTGGTCATCCCGAAGCTCGAGCAGTGGCGGAACGAGGGCCAGACCGGACAGAAGAAGATCACCCAGTGGACCCGCTACGTGACCATCGGGCTGGCCATCATCCAGTCGACGGGCTTCGTGTTCGCGCTCAAGCAGGGCGGCGGCGGTCTCTTCGGTTCGCTCGGCCTGCCCCAGGGCCAGGAGCTCATCCGTGACTTCACGGCGTGGCGAGCCGCGCTCATCGTCCTCGTCTGGGTGGCGGGCACCGCTCTCGTGATGTGGCTCGCGGAGCTCATCACCCAGCGCGGTATCGGCAACGGGATGTCGATCCTCATCTTCGCCTCGGTGGTCTCCAGCCTGCCGAGCGGCTTCGGGCTCATCTGGACCCAGGGCGGCCAGCTCAAGTTCTGGACGATCATGGTGATCCTCGTCGCCATGATCGCGGCGATCGTCTACGTGGAGTCCGGCCAGCGGCGGATCCCGGTGCAGTTCGCCAAGCGGGTCGTCGGCCGCCGCATGGTCGGCGGACAGAGCACCTACATCCCGCTCAAGGTGAACCAGTCCGGTGTGATCCCGGTGATCTTCGCCTCGTCGATCATGTCGTTCCCGGCACTCATCGCCACCGCCACGAACTGGGGTTGGCTCCAGGACTTCGCGAACGATTACCTCGTGCGCCAGGACAGCCCCTTCTACATGGGCCTCTACACGCTGCTCATCATCTTCTTCGCGTACTTCTACACGGCGATCGCGTTCAACCCGGCTCAGCAGGCGGACATCATCCGCAAGCAGGGCGGGTTCATCCCGGGCATCCGCCCGGGGCCCCCGACCGAGCGGTACCTCGCCCGGGTGCTGAACCGCATCACCCTGCCCGGGTCGCTGTTCCTCGCCGCGATCGCGCTCTCCCCGCTCATCGTGTTCGCGGCCTGGAACATCAGCGAGTTCCCGTTCGGCGGCACCTCGCTCCTCATCGCGGTGGGCGTCGCCCTCGAGACGATGAAGCAGATCGACAGCCAGCTCATGATGCGCAACTACGAGGGCTTCCTCGCCTGATCGGCGCGTATCCCATGACCAGCGGCGTACGGCTCATCCTGCTCGGCAAGCAGGGTTCGGGGAAGGGCACCCAGGCGGTCCGCCTTGCGGACCACTACGGGATCGCGCACCTGTCCACCGGTGACCTCTTCCGGCACGCGGCGCGCGCTGGGACGCCCTCGGGCCTCGAGGCAATCGAGTACATGGACCGTGGCGAACTCGTGCCCGACGACATCGTGCTCAAGGTCGTGCGGGAGCAGATGCGCGACGGCGGGCTCATGGACGACGGCTTCGTCCTCGATGGGTTCCCGCGCACCCTCGCGCAGGCCGAGGCGCTCGAGGCCGAGCTCGCGTCCGCCGACCGCCCGCTCGACGTGGCGATCGACCTCGAGGTCCCGACCGAGATCGTCCTCGATCGCATCGCGGGGCGGCGCGTGTGTGAGGACTGCGGCACGACCTACCACCTCACCATGCCGCCGAAGGTCGCCGGGGTCTGCGACGTGTGCGGCGGCACGGTGAGCCAGCGTGATGATGACACCGAGGCGTCCGTGATGCGTCGCCTCGAGCTGTACCACACCGCCACGATGCCGATCCTCGACTTCTACCGGGGCCTGGGTCGCCTCGTGGAGATCGACGGGATGGGTTCGGGGGACGAGGTGTTCGCCCGGGTGCGCGCCGCCGTCGACGCCCGACTCGGCGTCTGAATGCACTCCCGGAAGACGCCGGCCCAGCTCGCGACGATGCGACGGGCCGGCCGGGTCGTCGCCGAGATGCACGAGGCCTGCACGCGTGCGGCGGTCCCCGGTGCGACGACGGCCGAGATCGACGCGGTGGCCCGTGAGGTCATCGAGCGCCGTGGCGCCCGTTCCAACTTCCTCGGCTACCACGGCTTCCCGGCCGTGATCTGCGCGTCGCCGAATGAGATCGTCGTCCACGGCATCCCGGGTGACCGGGTGCTCGAGGAGGGGGACATCCTCTCCATCGACTGCGGTGCGATCATCGACGGCTGGCACGCCGATGCGGCGATCACGGTGCCGGTCGGCGGCATCGATGCGGAATCGGCCCGCCTCATCGACGTCACGCGGGGCTCCCTCGATGCGGCGATCCGGGTGATGACCGTCGGCTCCACCCTCGGGGCGATCGGGGCTGCGGTGAGTGGGGTCGTCGAGGCCGCGGGCATGTCGATCGTGCGCGAGTACACGGGCCACGGCATCGGCACCGCCATGCACGAGGAACCCCCGGTGCCGAACTACCCGAACGGGGCCGGCCACCGTACGAAGCTCAAGGACGGTCTCGTCCTCGCGATCGAGCCGATGGTGAACCTCGGACGCGCCGGGACGCGCGAACTCGACGACGGGTGGACCGTCGTCACGCTCGACGGCTCGCGCTCGGCGCACTTCGAGCACACGATCGCGATCACCGAGCACGGCCCCGAGGTCCTCACTCTCCCCTGATGACGCGCGGGTCCGCCCGGAGATTCGTGTCCGACCCCCCGTGTTGAATGCATCGCATGTTCGAGTGGTTCGTCGCCACCAATCGTGAGTACCGGGACCGGGTCGCGCGGGTCGATGTCGACACGATGCTGGGCGCGGACGCGCGACGCCTCGTGGTGATCGCGGAGGAGATGAAGCGTGCGGCCGACGCGCTGCTCACCATCGCGATCGGTCGGGTCGAGTCCTCCGGCGCCTGGGCCGGCGGACGGGCGCGCAGCGCCGAGGACTGGGTTGCCGACACGACGGGCGGGTCGTGGGGTGAGGCCAAGGGGCGGGTCGAGTTCGCCGGTGCGCTCCGCTCGCTGCCCGACACCGCGGCGGCGCTGGTGGAGGGTCGAATCTCCGGTACGCAGGCGGCGATCGTCGTGAAGGCGGGGGCGGTCGATCCCGGCTCCGAGCACCGGCTGCTGGATCTGGCCGGGCGCACGTCGGTCGAGGAACTCTCGGACGCCGCCGAGCGCGTGGTGGCGTCCGCGTCGGGTCGGGCGGCCGACGAACAGGCCGCCGTCCACCGCACCCGCTACCTGCGGACCTGGGTCGACGGCGGTGGGGGGTTCCGGATCGAGGGTCGGATGACCAGGGCCGCCGGCGCGCAGGTGCTCGCCGCGCTCGAACCGCTCATGGAGGTCGAGTTCACCGACGCCCGTCGGCAGGGTCGGCGCGAGCGGCCGGACGCGTATCGGGCCGACGCGCTCGTGCGCATGGCCGAGCGGTCGAGGCAGGGTGGCACCGAGGATCATGCGGCCCCGAGCGCGCACATCGTCGTACGCGTCGACCACGCCGCTCTCCTGCGCGGCGACGTCGAGGTCGGCGAGCAGTGCGAGATCGACGGCCTCGGGCCGATCCCGGTCGCCGAGGCCGAGCGGCTGATGGGCGACCCGATCCTCACCGTGCTGGCCATGACCGGCACGCAGGTGACCGCAGCCTCGACCACCACCCGCGTGGTCCGTCGGAGCCTGCGCGACGCGCTCGCGGCGCGGGACCGGGTGTGCGTCGTGCCCGGGTGCGGTATCGCGAAGGGCCTCGAGATCGATCACCTGGTGCCGCTCGCACAGGGAGGGCCGACCTCGATCGGCAATCTCCAGCGGTTGTGCCCCTGGCACCACCGGGAGAAGACGGCGGGACGGGCCACGCTCGCCCGGTGGGAGACCGACGACGGCCCGCAGTTCGGCTGGTTGCCTCGGGTCGAGGGATCGGAGGCACCGCCGTCCACCGCCGCCGATCCACCCCGGCGATCACTCCTGACCGGCTGAACGCTCGCGGGCGCACGGTCGGTCGGGTCCCGGGCACCAGGAGGTCGAGGACGAGGCACCCGGGCGAGGGAGTCCGCGCGGTCGCGAGCGGCGTGGTCAGTCGTCGTGGACGAGGCGGAGGCCGAACGACGTCACGCCATCGTCGGAGTACCCGAGCGATTCGTAGAACGAGTTCGCGGCGTCGTTCCCCGCGCGGACCTGGAGGTTGATCTTCAGACAGCCACGCTCGGCCAGCAGATCACGTGCGTGCTCCATGAGGGATCGCGCGACACCGCGTCGACGGTGGTCCGGTGCACAGGCGAGGTAGTTGATCCAGCCGCGGTGACCGTCGTACCCGACCATGACGGAGCCAACGATCCGGCGACCCGTGTCGGCGTCGTCCGTCCCGTTATGGGTGGCGACGAGGAGACCCCAGGGGGAGTCGGCGACCTTCCGATCGATGTCGCGGTACGGATCGTTCTTCGGGTGGACGAGCCCGCACCCGCGCCACAGGGCGACGAGCGCTTCGGTGTCGGCGGTGACGAACGTCCGGATCTCCATCGGTCGAACCTATCGGCGCGCGGCCGCGATCGTCGCGGGATTCCGGGTGGCGGGGCGGGTTCGGCCGAGCGTCAGCGGGCGGCGAACCAGTCGACGGTGCGGCGCAGGCCCTCGTCGAAGGGGACCTCGCACCGGAAGCCCATGGCCTCGGCCATGAGGCGGTTGTCGGCCTGGGAGAGCCTGACGTCGCCGGCCCGGGGCTCGACGTGGTTGCGCTCCGCGGTCACGCCGATGATGTCCTCGAGGTGACCGAGCAGGTCGAGGAGCGACTGGGTGGTGCCCGGCGCGAGGTTGAACACCTTCCCGGAGACCGCGTCGGCGGGCGCCGCGAGCGCGGCGAGGTTGCCGGCCACGACGTCGGAGACGTACGTGAAGTCGCGGCTCTGGAGGCCGTCGCCGTGCACCTCGACCGCACGGCCGTTGCGCAGCGCGTCGATGAAGAGCGGGATGACTGCGGCGTACTGCGAGTCGGGGCGCTGCCGGGGTCCGAACACGTTGAAGTACCGCAGCGACACCGTCTCGAGTCCGTGGAGTTCGGCGAACACCCGGCAGTAGACCTCGCCGGCCAGCTTGCTCACCGCGTAGGGCGACCGGGGGACGAGCGGTGCGGTCTCGGGCGTGGGCGGTGCGGTCGCCCCGCCGTACACGCTGCTCGACGACGCGTAGATGACCCGGCGCACGCCGGCCCGCTGCGCGCAGTGCAGCACGGTGAGGGTCCCGTGGGTGTTCATGGTGTCGGTCGTGAGGGGGTCGGCCACCGAGCGGGCGACCGAGCCGCGGGCGCCCTCGTGGAAGACCGCCTCGATGCCCTCCATGGCTGCGGCGACCACCTCCGGGTCGGCCACCGATCCGACCACGAGGTCGGTCCCCTCGGGGAGGTTCTCGGCGTGGCCCGTGCTCAGGTCGTCGAGGACCCGCACGGAGTCGCCCCGCGCCGTCAGGGCGTCGACGAGGTTGGAGCCGATGAAGCCGGCGCCGCCGGTGACGAGGATGTGCACGAGGTCGAGGTTACGCGCCGCCGGGGCGGGCCCGGACCGTGGGCGGGGCGGCCCGGTTCAGGCCGCGCCGTCGGCGACGACCGGCGCCGGGGAGGCCGCCGGGGCCTCGAAGCCCGTGGGTAGCGGCTCGTCGCCGAGTGCGATCGTCATGGTGCGGGCGAGGAACTCGAGGAGCGAGGTCATGTCCGCGTTGCTCACGGTCGGGTCGACTTCGCGCACGAGCGTCGGGTCGAGGTCGGGCACCCGCACGTAGCGGATGAGTTCGTGGTCGGCCTGGTGCGATTCCTCACCGTCGGCGAACAGCTCCTCGTGGAGCTTCTCGCCCGGGCGCAGACCCGTGAACACGATCGGGATCTCCGTCGAGTGGTTCGCGGCGAGCCGGCGGGCCACGTCGGCGATCTTCACCGGCTCGCCCATGTCGAGGACGAGCGCCTCGCCGTCGTGACCGATCGCACCGGCCTGGATGACGAGTTGCACCGCCTCCTCGATCGTCATGAAGAACCGCGTGACGTCGGGGTGGGTGACGGTCACCGGACCGCCCGCCTCGATCTGGGCCCGGAACGCGGTGAGCACCGACCCGCGGCTGCCGAGCACGTTGCCGAACCGGACCGAGAGGTAGGTGCCGGGGTGCCGGAGTCCGAAGTAGGAGGTGAGACCCTCGGCGACCCGCTTGGAGTACCCGAGGATGCTGCAGGCGTTCGCGGCCTTGTCGGTGGAGATGTTCACGAAGCGGGTCACGCCGGCCGCGGCCGATGCATCGAGCACCGAGAGGGTGCCCCAGACGTTCGACTTCAGAGCCTCGACCGGGTGGGCCTGGAGGAGGGGGAGGTGCTTGAGGGCGGCGGCGTGGAACACCACGTCCGGCCGGATCTCGCCGAACAGTTCCGCCACGCGGCGGCGGTCCCGGATGTCGAGGAGCACGAGGTCGGGGGTGTCGAGGAGCGCCCGGCCCTCGATCGAGAGCTGCACCTGGTGGAGGCCGGACTCGTCCCGGTCGACCATGACGAGGCGACGGGGACCGAAGCGGGCGATCTGCCGGCAGAGTTCCGAGCCGATCGATCCGCCGGCGCCGGTGACGAGGACGACCTTGTCCTGGAGGTAGGAGGCCGCGGCTTCGAGGTCGGTCTCGATGACGCGGCGGCCGAGGAGGTCGGCCTCGGTCGGCTCGCGCAGGTCGCCGAGGCGCACGGTGCCACCGAAGAGCTCATCCACCGGCGGGACCACCAGGACCTCGAGGTCGGCGAGGTCGGCGAGGTCGGTGAGCTCACGGATCGTCGCGCCGTCAGCGGTCGGGATCGCCACGAGCAGGACGCTCGCGTCGTACTGGCGCGCGACGTCGGCGATCGCGTGCCGGTCACCCGCCACGCGCAGCCCCTTGACGTTGAGGTTGCGCTTCTCGGGGTCGTCGTCGAGCAGTGCGACGGGCCGGTACGGGCTGTTCGCCTCGAACAGCAGCGTCTGGAGCATGCGCACGCCGCACTCGCCGATGCCGAAGATGATGGCGCGTGGAAGGTGCGCTCCCGCAGCCCGGCGGCGCTCGTCGATGACCCGCCGGGCGACGTAGCGGATGCCGGCTGCGATGACGAGTGCGAACAGGCCGGCGGCGACGATGGCCGACGCCGGGGCGGGCCGGACCCCGGGCACGAAGACGTCGAACACGAACAGGATCGCGGTGACCACCCCGACGCTGCGGACGAGGCCGATCACCTCGTCGAAGGAGCCGTTGATCCAGAAGCCGCGGTAGAGACCGAAGATCCATCCGAAGCAGAACTGCAGTGCCCAGGCGAGGGGGATGAGGGCGGCGACCCGGAAGGTCTCGATGCGGGAGGCGTCGAAGTCGAGGCGGAGCAGGACGGCGCCGTAGATGGCGACGAACCACGCGGCGCAGTCCGTGATGATCCGCAGGCTCCGCTTGGAGCGCAGTCGCGCCGGCACCATGGCCGCTGAGACACCCGCCATTGGGACAACTCCCCCCGAGTCGTCGCTTCCGGTGGGGGACCCCGGGACCGTGGTCCCGATCTGCCCGAACCCCCTCTGACTTGTGCCTATTCTCAGGGCTGGGCCTTGGGGCCGCAAGACCCAAATGCACGCAGCGTGGCGAACCACCGCGCAGCGTCCAGATCGGGCATTACGAGTGAGGCGGGTGGGGAGCGTGTTGGAACCGGTGCGGACGGCCCTCGAGGCGCCGGAACTCCACATCGGCCTGCTCCGGGGCCTCATCGCGGCCTTCGCGGCGGGGGTCCTGGCCCTGCTGGCGGTCGGCCTGCGGTCCCTGATCGGGCGCCGCTGGCTCCGGCGCCTCCGGCTCACGGCCTCCTCCCGCCGACTCCCGGGCCTCGTCGGGCCCGCCTTCGTGGTGGCGTCGGTCCTGGCCCTCGAGGCCCTCCAGCGGAGCCTGCTCCCCGGGGTCCGGATCGCGGGCACCGTGCCGGCGCTCCCCACCTCGGTGGCCCTCGGGCTCGGCCTCGTGTGGCTCGGGGTGGCCGGGGCCGGGCTCACCCCGGCCCCGCTCCCGGTCGGGATGCTCCTCGCTCTCCCCGGGGCGTGGCGGCTCGTGGCGGGGCAGGAGTTCCTCGGCCCGTCCTGGGTGCCCTGGCTCATCGTCCTCGGCACGGCGATCGCCGGACCCCTGGCGGCCGAGGCCGACCGCGATCTCGGCCGCACCGGTCTCAGCCCGGTCATGTGGTTGTTCGTGGTCGGCGGGATGTACGCGACCGTCCCTGACACCGAACTCGCGCTCGTCGTGCTCGGGGTCGCGATCCCGCTCGCGCTCCTCGGACTCCCCTTCCGCCTCGCTCGCCTCGGCGACGGCGGTGCGGCCGCAGCGATCGGCCTGCTGCTGTGGGTCGCCTCGCAGCAGGGCTGGGCCCGACCGGGGTCCCTCGTCGGCACGCTCGGTGCCCTCGCGCTCTTCACCACGTTCCCGATCGGCCATCGCCTGCGGCGCTGGTTCCGGTTCGAGCTCCACTGGAGCCGGACCCGGCGCCTCGTCGTGGTGCTCGCGGCGCAGTTCGTGCTCGCGATGTGGGCGTCCCGGGTGGCGGGCCTCGCCTACGGCGCGGTCGAGGCGATCATCCGACTCGTCCCTGCGATCGCCGCCGGCATCGCGCTGGGCATCGCGATGCCGATGGGTCGCCGCCGGGTGCCGCGCTCGGGACGATCGTCACGCCCGCGCCGCACCGAGCCATCGGTCGGGTCGACGCGGGCGCCCGCCTGATCGGTGGTCAGGCGCCTGCGCGCGGCGCGGTGGCGATGATCTCGATGATGCCGTCGATCGTGGGGTCGTCGAGCGCGGGGTAGAGCGGCAGGCTCACCACGGTGCGGGCGACCGCGTCGGTGACCGGCAGGTCGGCGGGGGACCTGGTGGCGTGCGACCGCTGCCGGTGCACCGGCGGGTCGAAGTAGTTGCGGGTGTCGACGCCCTCGGCCCGGAGCACGGCCACGAGGGTGTCCCGGTCCGCGCCGTACTCGAGCGCGTCGACGGCGATCGTGAAGTCCTTGTAGGTCGACTCGTCGCCCTCGTCGATCGCCTGCACCCGCACCCCCGGGATGCCGAGGATCGCGTCGGCGAACCGGGCCGCCATGCGGCGACGGGTCGCGAGGTGCTCGTCGATGTGGGCGATGGAGGCGAGGGCGACCGCCGCGTGCATCTCGGACAGCCGTCCGTTCAGGCCGACGAACCGGGTGTCGTAATCGCCCGGGTTCCCGTACTCGCGCGCGAGGTGCAGGTACTCGGCGAGGTCGTCGCGGTCGGTGCAGACGAGGCCGCCCTCGCCGGCGACGAGCGGCTTGGTCGGGGTCATGCTGAACACCTCGACCTCCCCGAATCCGCCGAGCGGACGTCCGGCCCGCGTGCCGCCGAAGCCGTGGGCCGCGTCGAACAGTACGGGGACACCCGCCTCCGCCCCGAGGGCCTCGACCTGCTCGGGGCGGCAGGGCGAGCCGAACACGTGGGTCGCCATGATCGCCCCGGCCCCGTCGATCCGGGTCCGGGCGTCGTCGAGGTCGAGCTGGAACGACAGCGGATCGCACTCGGCGAACGTGACCGGCAGGTCGTTCCACGCGACGGCGTGGGGACCGGCCGAGAAGGTGAACGACGGCATGAGCACCGGACCGTCGATCTCCCCGAAGTGGGAGAGGCCCGCCAGCGCGAGGATGAGTCCGGTCGTGCAGGACGACACGGCGACGACGTGGGCGACCCCCATGCGCGCGGCGACCGCCGCCTCGAGTTCGCGCACGAGCGGACCGTTCGTCATGGCCCCCTGCTCGTAGGTGGGACGCAGGCGGGCGACGACCTCGTCGAGCGGCGGAGCGGGCGGGCGCACGAAGGGCACGCCCTGCGGGAACATCGGGTCGCCGCCGTCGATCGCCAGTCGCCTCACGAGGCCTCCTTCGCCGGGGTGAGGAAGCCGCCCCTTCCCACGAGACCCGCGAGGATACCGGCGCTCACGACCGCCACGGACACCCCCGCGGCCGTCGGGAGCCGGGCGACGATCAGGCCGACCGCGGTGAGCACGATCTGGGCCGCGACCATGACGAGCACCGCGGCCGGTGGGGTCCGACCCCGGTCGACGAGCTGGTCGTACACGTGGCTGCGATCGCCCGCGAACAGCGGGGCGCCCGCACGGCGCCGTCGGAGGATGGCGACCGCGGTGTCGGTGACCGGGACCGCGACGAGCAGGGGGAGCGCGGCCCAGGTGGTGATGGCGCCGTCGGCATCGATCGCCGTCGCACACAGCAGCGCAAGCGCCGTGCCGACGAGGTACGCGCCCGCGTCGCCGAGGTAGATGCGGGCCGGGGGCCGGTTGAAGACGAGGAACCCGCAGAGCGCACCGGCCACCCCGAGGGCGAGCGGGCGGGGGCCGGGCCCCACGAGTGCGAAGCCGACCGCGGCGACGGTGGCGACGCCGGCGGCGAGGCCGTCGAGGCCGTCGAGCAGGTTCACCGCGTTGAGCAGGCCGACCACCGCGATCGCGGTGACGGCGGCTCCGAACCAGCCCGGGCCCGCCGGCACGACGATCGCCGCCACGATCCCGATGATCCCCTCGCACGCGAGTCGGAGCCGGGGCGCGAGGTCGGCGAGGTCGTCGGCGAGGCCGAGCGCGAGCGCGAGCGCGAGGGGGAGGAGGAGGCGGGCGGATCCGTCGGCGAGCACGAGCGCCGCGGCGAGTCCGCCGAACACCGCCACACCACCGAGGTAGGCGACGGGGGTCGCGTGCACCTTGAGGGCGCCCGGTCGGTCGACGATCCCGGTGCGCACGGCCACCCGGATGGCGATCGGCGTGAGCAGCACCGCCACCGCAAACGCCACCACGCCGCCGATGATCGGGTTCACGGCGCGCTCCGGACGAGCACGACCGACCCGGTCCCCGCGTGCACCTCGATCCGGGCCGCCTCGAGGAAGCCGGTGGCCCGGTACAGACCGAGGGCGGCGTCGTTGGCCCCGCCCGCGACGACCTTCACCCGGGCGGTGCTGCGACGGTCGAACTCGGCGACGGCGGCCTCGACCACGGCGCGGCCGATGCCCTCCCCGGACCGTGTGGCGTCGACGGCCACGGCGAGCACCTCGGCGGGCGGGAGGTCGTGCGCGTCCTCGGCCTTGGGGTAGCGCAGGGTCTCGATGACCCGGGGCAGGGACCGCAGGATCCGCGGGGCGGAGCGCAGGCCGGCGATCGCGCCGTCGCGCAGCACGAACGCGCGGTAGAGCGCGCCGAGGTCCTCGGTGCACGCGCACATCCCGACCACTCGACCGTCCTCGACCGCGACGACGAGGAACGAGCCGGGGTCGCGGACGATGCGGCGGTACAGGCGGGCGAGGAACGGCGGGCCGAGGGTGGGGAGGAAGCCCTCGGTGATGCGCTGCGCGTGCAGGGCGGCGGCCGGCGCGGCCTCGGCCTCGCGGGCGATGCGCACCACGGGCTCGGCGGTCGTGCTCACGGTGCCGCACTCCCGAGGAGGCGCGAGTAGGTCTCGAGGGTGATGCGGATCTGAGTCGTCTGGTCGAACTCGGCGACCGCCCGGTCGCGGGCCCGGCGAGCCATCGTCCGGCGCAGGTCGGCGTCGGACGCGATGGTGGCCACCGCCTCGGCGAGCGCGACCGCCTCGCGTGCGGGGACGAGGAGCCCGGTGCGGCCGTGGTCGACGACCTGGCGGCACCCCCGGATGTCGGTGGCGATCACGGGTAGCCCGGAGGCCGCGGCCTCCATCGCGGAACGCGGGAAACCCTCGCGGTACGACGCCAGGACGTAGAGGTCCATGCCGGCGTACAGACGTTCGACGTCCTCGCGCATCCCGAGGAACCGCACGCCGTCGGCCCGGGCCGCGGCGAGCGCGCCGGCGTCGACGCCGTCGGCCTTCGCCGGATCCTCCGGGCCGACGACGACGACCATGACCTCGGGTGCCCGGGCGCGCAGGCGGCGGGCCGCGTCGAACACCTCGCGGTACCCCTTCTCCCACACGAGCCGGCCCACGACCCCGCACACGACGGTGTCGGGACCCGCACCGAGTTCGGCCCGCACCGCGGCGCGCACGGTCGGGTCGGGCGGGATGAAGCGTGCGAGGTCGACCCCGTTGCCGAGCAGGTGCACCTTGCGGGCGGGGACGCCGATCCGGCGGAGCGTGTCGATGTCCTCCGGGTTCTGCACGAGTTCGGCGTCCGAGCCCCACGCGGCGATGCGCTCGAGCGAGTAGACGACCGCGCGCTTGCGCCACCGATCCTCGGGGAGCGCGTACAGGCCGTGCACGGTGTTCACGATCGCCGGGACGCGGGCGGCGCGGGCCGCGAGCCGGCCGTAGACGCCGGGCTTCGGGTTGTGGGTGTGCACGATCGCCGGGCGCAGGTCCCGGAACAGCCGGTACAGCTCGGCGAGTGCCGCCGCATCGCGGTGCGGCGCCATCGAGCGGGTGGCGTGGCGCAGCGGTCGGTGCTCGATCCCCCATGACTCGAGGTCGGCGACGAACGGACCCGGTGCGGACGCGCCGATCACCTCGTAGCCTGCGTCCCGGAACGCGCGCAGTTGGGGCCCGAGCAGGAGCGACA
>JBJTWK010000098.1:0-22452 GCA_046081705.1 Actinomycetes bacterium
CCCGGGACCCTAATTCCTGACCCCGCTAAATGCCAATAGCGAGGTCGGATTTCTGCCCGAGCGTCCGTGCCCCCGCCCGGCTCAGGGCCCGAGGAGTGGCGGGGCGGGCGGCTCGGCCCGCTGGCGCAGCGACCGCACCGCCGCCCCGATCCCGACGAGGCCGACGAGCACGAGGGTGACCGGGACCGCCCGGCCCTCGAAGAACTGGGCCACCGTCCAGGGCACGTAGACGAGGATCCCGAGCAGGCCCGCAGCGGCGAGCCACGGCCGCGACCGGAGCGCGCCGAGGGCCGTGAGGCCACCGGCGATGACGATCCCGAGCGCGAGCGCCACGAAGGCCCGGCCCGGGTCCTGGTCCATGTGGGCGAACACGTTGCCGGCGGCGACGAGCACCGTGATCGCTCCGACGAGCTGGACCGCGATGGTCTCGGCCTCCTCGCCGTTCCACGCCTCGTGGATCGCGGTGGCACCGAACGCGAGCAGCAGGGCCGTGCTGACCCCGTACTGCCACGGGGCCTCGGCGAAGGACAGCGTGGCCGACAGGGTGATCGTCCCGACCGCGATGCCGGCGACGAGCACGCTCGGTTCCCGGCGCCGGAAGCCAAGCAGCACGAGCGCGGCGCAGATGATCGACGCGATGCCGAACCCGGTGAACTCGCCCCAGGTCTCGGCGGCCGGCGCCGCGGCGGCGCCGAGGAGGAGCGCCCCGAGCGGGAGCGCGAGCACGCGCCGGGGGAGCAGGTCCTGCCATGCCGCGTAGGTCCACGCCCCGCCGAGGACGAGGAGCGCGATTGCGGTGAGCAGGCCCGCGCCCGACACGACGAGGGTGCCGCCGACCGCCAGCGCGATGAGCCCGGCGAACCACGCCACGAGCTGCAGGGGGCGGTCCCGGCGGAAGTAGAGCAGCCCGCCGACGACGGTCGCGGTGGCCCCGCACGCGAACGCCACGGCCTGGCCGGACGACTCCGCGACCCCACCGACCTGGATCCCGGAGGCGATGGTGAGCCCGGCCGTCCCGAGGAGGTGCAGGACCTGGCGGAACCGCCACCACGGGCCGCCCGCCTGCTCGGGCACGGCGAAGCCGACCGCGACGAGCAGCGCGCCGATCGCGAGGGCGAGGATCGCCCCGGTCTGCAACGACAGGTCCACGCGCGCGACGACGATGCCGATGCCGATCGCGGCGAGCACGGCGCCGACGTACCCGAGGACCTCGGCCACGACCGGACCGCGCGCGGGCGGGGGTGCCGGGGCGGGCGCGTGCGTGCGCTCGTACTCGGTGATGGCGGCGACCTCGTCCTCGGTGATGAGCGCGGCCGCCCGCCACCGATCGAGGAGCGCCGCGGTCACCGCGGGGTCGCTCGTCCGATCCACGGACTCGGCGCGGCGGCGCACCGACACGATGACCACGACGGCGATGAGGATCGGGATGATGAGCATGAACACGGGTCCCTCCGACCTCGGGCCTCGGCGCCCGATGCCGCCATCGTCACACCCGGGCCGTCACCGCGCCATGGACACAGGTCCCGAACCATCGGGTCGACCGGTCCCGCCCGGGCGGTCGGCGGCCCGCCGCTAGCCTCCCCGGGATGCGGATGTCCCGATTGTTCCTGCGCACGCTGCGAGACGACCCCGCCGACGCGGAGATCGACAGCCACCGGCTCCTCGTCCGCACGGGGGCGATCCGCCGGGTCGCCTCCGGGATCTACTCCTGGCTGCCGCTGGGCAACCGGGTGCTGCGCAACGTCGAGGCCATCGTCCGCGAGGAGATGGACGCCGCCGGCGCGCAGGAGGTCATCCTGCCGATCGCCCAGCCCCTCGAGCTCTGGGAGCGCACCGGGCGGGACACCGCCTACGGCCCGCAGATGTTCCGCCTGACCGACCGCAAGGAGACCGGGTTCGCCCTCGCGCCCACGGCGGAGGAGGTCATCACCTCCACGGTCGCCAACGAGTACTCGTCGTACCGCGACCTCCCGGTGAACCTGTACCAGATCAACTGGAAGTACCGCGACGAGCTGCGGCCGCGGTTCGGGTTGCTGCGGTCCCGTGAGTTCCTCATGAAGGACGCCTACTCGTTCCACGTCGACGCCGAGGACCTGCGGGCGACCTACCGCGACATGTACGAGGCGTACGAGCGGATCTTCGCCCGGTGCGGCCTCACCGTCCGGGCCGTCGAGGCCCAGGCCGGTGAGATCGGCGGCGACGTGAACCACGAGTTCATGGCCGTGGCCCCCGTCGGCGAGGACGACTTCGTCTGGTGCGCGGCCTGCGACTACGCGGCGAACGTCGAGGCCGCCATCCGACGCGCCGGACCTGCGGGCGCGGCCGTCGACGCGCCCGCCCCCGAGGACGTCGACACCCCGGGCGCCGGCGCGATCGCGGACGTCGCCGCGCTCCTCGGCGTCGACGCGTCCACGCTGCTCAAGTCGATCGCGTTCGAGTGCGACGGGGACCTCGCGCTCGCCGTCGTCCCCGGCGACCGCGAGGTCAACGAGTTCGCGCTCCGCCGAGCGGTGGCCGGGCGGTCCGTGCGCCTGCTCACCGACGAGGACTTCGCGGCCCGCCCGACGGTGCCCAAGGGCTTCATCGGCCCGCACCACCCGGACGTCCGGCTCGTGGTCACCGATCCCGCGGTCCACGCGGGTCGGACCTGGGTCGTCGGTGCGAACCGGGTCGACGCGCACACCCGGAACGTGGTGCCCGGGCGCGACTTCCGGATCGACGTCGTCGCCGACCTCGTCACCGTCGTCACCGGCGACGGCTGCCCGCGGTGCGACGGCGAGCTGCGGATCGACCGGGGCATCGAGGTCGGGCACGTGTTCCAACTCGGCACGAAGTACTCGACCGCGCTCGACGCGATCTACACCGACGACGCCGGGGCCCAGCACCCGATGGTGATGGGCTGCTACGGCATCGGCGTGTCGCGCATCGTCGCGGCCGTCGTCGAGGAGTGCTCGGACGACGCCGGCATCGCCTGGCCCGCCGGCATCGCGCCCTACGACGTCCACCTCGTCGTGCTCCCCGGGCGTGGCGACGCGGCGGCCGGGGTGGTCGACGCCGGCGAGCGGCTCTACCGCGAGCTCCAGGCCGCAGGGGTCTCGGTGCTCCTCGACGACCGCGACGCGAGTCCCGGCGTGAAGTTCGCCGACGCCGATCTCCTCGGGATGCCGGTGCAGATCACCGTGGGGGCCAAGGGCCTCGCGCGGGGCGTGGCCGAGCGCAAGGTCCGCCGCACGGGGGACCGGGACGAACTGGCGATCGAGGCCGTCGTCGCCGCCCTTGCGGGGCGGTGACCCCCGCCCCCGGGGCCGGGTGCCCGGGGTCCCGGCCCACGCCCGCCCCCGGGGCCCCACGGCCCGCGGGCCCGGTCTGGTAACCTCTCGGGCGTTCGATCGTCCATCGGGCCCTGGCGGCCGGAACGACGTGGGCTTCTCGCCCACGTTTTTTGTTGCCGGGGCACGCCCGGCGGCCAGGTGAGGGAGGTGTTGAGATCATGGGGAAGGGTGACCGCCTCGATGATCTGCGCGCCCGCCTCGAGGCCCCGCTCGCCGATCTCGGCCTCGACCTCTTCGACGTCGTGCGCACCGGCAAGGGCCGGGGCACGGTCGTCCAGGTCATGGTGGACCGTCCGGGCGGGGTCGACCTCGAGACCGTCACCGAGGCGACCCGGGTCATCTCGCCCCTCCTCGACGAGTGGCCGGGCATCGACTCGGCCTACACGCTCGAGGTCTCGAGCCCCGGGCTCGAGCGTCCGCTGCGCCGCCCCGCCCACTTCGCGGGCGCCCGGGGCATGAGCGTCACCGTCCGCTGCCGCGACGAGGCCGGGGTCGCCCGGCGCGTGCGCGGGGTCCTCGTCGCCAGCGACGAGGAGGGCTGCACCGTCGAGGTCGACGGCGCGCCGCAACGCATCCCGTTCGACTCGATCGAACAGGCCCGCACCGTCTTCGAGTGGGGTCCGGCGGCCAAGCCGGGCCGGGGCTCGAAGCCCGGACGGGCGAAGCAGGAGACCGCACACCAGTGAGGAAGCACCGATGAACCGCGAGATGATGGACGCGCTCCGCGAGATCGCCAACGACAAGGGCATCTCCGAGGACATCATGCTGCAGGCGCTCGCCGACGCGCTCGTCACCGCCTACAAGCGGATGCCGAACGCCGCCGAGGAGGCGCTCGTCGAGATCGACACCGAGACCGGTGAGATCCGCGTGATCGCGCAGGAGATCGACGAGGACGGCCACGTCGTGCGCGAGTGGGACGACACGCCGGACGACTTCGGGCGCATCGCGGCGCAGACGGCCAAGCAGGTGATCCTGCAGCGCATCCGCGAGGCCGAGCGCGAGATGAAGTTCGAGCAGTACACGGGCCGGGAGGGCGAGATCGTCACCGGCATCATCCAGCAGACCGACCAGCGCTACACGCTCCTCGACCTCGGCACGGTCGAGGCGCTGCTGCCACAGGCCGAGCAGGTCCAGAACGAGCGCTACGAGCACGGCGGTCGCCTCAAGGCCTACATCGTCGAGGTCCGCAAGACCGCCAAGGGCCCGCAGATCGTGGTGTCGCGCACCCACCCGGGTCTCGTGAAGTGCCTCTTCGAGCTCGAGGTGCCCGAGATCCTCGACGGCGTCGTGGAGCTCAAGGCCGTCGCCCGCGAGCCCGGGCACCGCACGAAGATCGCGGTCGCCTCGAACGACCCGAACGTCGACCCGGTCGGCGCGTGCGTCGGCGCCCGCGGCGCCCGCGTGCGCATGGTCGTCAACGAGCTGCGCTCCGAGAAGGTCGACATCGTCCCGTTCTCCGAGGACCAGGCCGAGTTTGTCACCCGTGCGCTCGCGCCGGCCAAGGTGCGCGAGGTCCGGCTCCACGAGGACACCGGCACCGCCGAGGTCATCGTCCCGGACTTCCAGCTGAGCCTCGCGATCGGCAAGGAGGGCCAGAACGCCCGCCTCGCCGCGCGTCTCACCGGGTGGCGGGTCGACATCAAGAGCGAGTCGCAGCTGGCGGAGGAGGAGGCGGGCGGCGGCGTCGAGTACGCCGAGGGCGAGTGGGTCGAGGGCGCCGACGGCGAACTCGTCTGGCAGCCGGCCGAGGGCGGCGAGGCCATCTCGGCCGCGGCCGCCGGGTACGCCGGCGCGACGCTCGGCGAGGGCGCGCCGGCCACCCCCGACGCCTCGGGTGCCGACGGCCCGGACGACGTCAGCGACGCCGAACCCGGCGTGGTGGCCGACGGCGGATCGGCCGAGGAGGCCGCCATGCACGTCGAGAGCGAGGACGAGGTCGCGGCCGAGGCCGTGACCGACGTCGACGCCCCGGAGGGCGACGACGCCGAGGCACTGGAGGGCGAGGCATAGCGGGTACCCCGCGGCGCACCTGCGTGGGTTGCCGCCGGACCACCGATCCGGGTTCGCTCGTGCGGATCACGGTCGGTCCCGACGGTCACCTCCGGGTGGGTCGCACCGAGCCCGGCCGTGGGGCCTGGCTCTGCGCCGGTTCGCCGGCGTGCCTCGAGCGGGCCACCCGCCGCGGCGCCCTCCCGAGGGCCCTGCGCCGGGACATCCCGACCGGGGACATCGAACGCCTGCGTGGGAGACTCCACGGGGCCGGGATCGGCGGGGACGCCGACCCGAAGCAGGACTGAGGAATCTTGGCGACGAAGAAGATCAGGGTCTACGAACTCGCACGTGAGCTGGGCGTGGAGAACCACGTCGTGCTCGAACTCGCCGAGGAACTCAAGATCGGCGTCAAGAGCCACTCGTCGAGCATCGACGACCCGTCCGCGGACCGCGTCCGCCGCAAGGCCGACGAGCTCGGCCTCCGCCGCGAGCCGATCGTGGAGGAGCCGAAGCCCGAGCCGAAGCCCAAGGCGAAGACCGGCGCGAAGCCCGAGGCCGCGCCCGAGGCACCCGCGGTGCCCGAGGCACCGGTCGAACCCGCGCCCGCCCCCGTCCGTTCGTCGCGCGTCGTGCGCTCGACCGGTGTCGTGACCGCGGCGACCCCGCCGCCCGCCGCCCCGGCGCGTCCGGCGGCCGAGGCCCCCGCCCCCGCCCCTGAGGCACCGACGACCCCGGCCGCGCCCGAGGCGCCCGCGGCGGAGGCCCCCGCCCCGCCGACGTCGGCGACCGGCAAGGCGATCCCGCCGCCGCCCGGTCCGATGCGTTCGATCTCCGGCAAGCCGATCCCGCCGCCCCCGGGCGGACGCCGCATCCCGCCGCCGCCCGGTCAGGGTCGGCCCGCGGGTGGTGGCGCGCCCGGCGGGTACCGCGGCGGCGCCGGCGGTGCCGGTCGTCCGACCGGCGGTGGAGCGCCCGGCGGTGGCGCGCCCGGCGGTGGCGCACTCGGCGGGTACCGCGGTGGTCCGGGCGGTCCCGGTGGCCCGGGTGGTCCCGGTGGCGGACGCGGTGGTCCCGGCGGTGGTGGTCCCGGTGGGTTCGGCGGTCGCGGGCGGCCGGGTGGTGGTCCGGGTCAGCGACCCCGGCGCAAGAAGAAGCGTCGTCGTGGGCTCGAGGATCTCGGCCCGGCGACGGCACCCACGCTCACGCCGAGCGATGCGCCCGTCCCCGAGGGCGAGATCGTGGTGCCCCGCGGCATCACCATCCAGGAGCTCGCCCCGAAGCTCAACCGCACGAGCGCGGACCTCGTCCGCCTGCTCTTCGACGCGGGCGAGATGGTCACCGGCACGCAGTCCCTCGCCGACGAGATTGTCGAGCTCATCGCCGAGCACCTCGGCGCCGAGGTGCTCCTCGTGGAGCCGGGCCAGGAGGCCGAGCGCGAACTGCAGGAGCTCTTCGCCGACGACGACGAGGACGAGGACGCGATCCTGCCCGTGCGGGCGCCGGTCGTGACCGTCATGGGCCACGTCGACCACGGCAAGACGACCCTGCTCGACCGCATCCGGTCCGCGAACGTCGTCGCCGGTGAGGCGGGCGGCATCACCCAGCACATCGGTGCGTACCAGGCGATGCACGGCGATCGGCCGATCACGTTCATCGACACCCCGGGTCACGAGGCGTTCACCGCGATGCGCAAGCGCGGCGCGCAGGCGACCGACGTCGCCGTGCTCGTCGTCGCCGCGGACGACGGCGTCATGCCCCAGACCATCGAGGCGATCAACCACGCCAAGGCGGCCGAGGTGCCCATCGTCGTCGCGATCACGAAGGTCGATCGTGAGGACGCCGACACCACCCGGGTGCGCCAGCAGCTCGTCGAGCAGGAGCTCGTGCCCGAGGAGTGGGGTGGCGACACGATCATCAACGAGGTCGCGGCACCGACCGGCCAGGGCGTCGACGAACTGCTCGAGTCGATCGTGCTCGTGTCGGACCTCTACGACCCGCCGCTCGGGGCCAACCCCGACGTGCCGGCGCGGGCGTTCGTGCTCGAGTCGAACCTCGACCCCGGTCGCGGCCCGGTCGTGACCGCGCTCATCGAGCGTGGCACCCTCCGCGTGGGCGACCCCATCGTCGCCGGCGGCGGCTGGGGCAAGGTCCGCGCGATGTTCGACGACCAGGGCCGCAACGTGGCCGAGGCCGGTCCCTCGACCCCGGTCGAGGTCCTCGGACTCGACGACGTCCCGCTCGCCGGCGACGAACTCCGCGTGGCCCCGAACGACAAGGTCGCCCGCACCGTCGCCGAGGCCCGGGCCCGGCGTCGTCGGGCGGCGAACATGGTCCACCCGACCGTGCTCGCCGGCGGCGCCCGCCTCGAGGACATCTTCGCGATGGTCCAGCGGGGCGAGGTCGCGACGCTCAACCTCGTCCTCAAGGCCGACGTGCAGGGTTCCCTCGAGGCCCTCACCGACGCGCTCCGCAAGCTCGACCAGGAGCACGAGGAGGTCCGCCTCTCGTTCGTGCACCGTGCGGTCGGCGGCATCACCGAGTCGGATATCAACCTCGCGGCGGTGGCCAACGCGAGCGTCATCGGCTTCAACGTGCGGCCGGACCGCAAGGCCCGTGAACTCGCCGAGGCCGAGCGGGTGGAGATGCGTCTCTACGAGGTGATCTACCAGATCCTCGACGACGTCAACAACGCACTGCTCGGTCTGCTCAAGCCCGAGTTCGAGGAGGTCGTCACCGGCGAGGCCGAGGTGCGCGAGATCTTCTCGGTGCCCCGCGTCGGGAAGATCGCGGGTTGCTACGTGCGCAGCGGCGTCATCACGCGCGGCTCGCAGGTCCGCTTCCTCCGCGAGGGCACAATCATCTGGAAGGGCTCCATCGCCTCGCTGCGCCGCTTCAAGGAGGATGCGCGCGACGTCCGCGAGGGCTTCGAGTGCGGTATCGGCCTCGAGAACTTCCAGGACCTCAAGCCGGGCGACGTCATCGAGACCTTCGAGCTCAAGGAGATCGCCCGCACGTCCTCGTGACGCGCGTCGATCGGGAGGTGGTCGGGCCGTGAGTGGACGCAATACGCCGCGTCAGTACCCGCGGTCGGCCCGCGTCAACGAGGTCGTCCAGCAGGTGCTCGCCGACGAGGTGGAGCGCCTCTCGGACCCGCGCCTCGGGTTCGTGACGATCACCGGCGTCGACGTGTCGGCCGACCTGCGCCACGCCGACGTCTTCTACACGGTGATGGGCGGCGACGATCAGCACGCCGAGACCGCAGCCGGTCTGACGGCCGCGAAGTCGCACCTGCGCAGCGCGCTCGGGCGCCAGGTGCGCATGAAGTACCTGCCCGACCTCCACTTCCGGGAGGACCCGGTCCTCGAGCAGGGTCTGCGCATCGAGGCGATCCTGCGGGAGATCCACGAGCACGACGACCCCGCCCCGGACCCCGACGCCGCAGGACCCGGATCCGACGCATGACCGCAGGGCTCGACGACGCGCTCGCCCGGGCCGCTGCGGTCATCGCGGCGGCCCCGGAGGTCGCCCTCGCGTGCCACGTGACGCCCGACGGCGACGCGCTCGGTTCGATGCTCGCCCTCCACCTCGCGCTGCGCGCCGCGGGGCGTCGTTCGGTCGCGTCGTTCCCGGAGCCCTTCGTCGTCGCCGACCACTACCGGGGTCTCGTCGGCCTCGACACCCTCACGGACCCTGCGGCCTTCCCGCGGGAGCCGGCGGTGATGGTCACGTTCGACGCGGGTTCGATCGACCGTCTCGGCGGTCTGGCCGGTTCGGCCGCCGCCGCGGCGGAACTCATCGTGATCGACCACCACGTGTCGAACACCCGGTTCGGCACGATCAACGTCATCGATCCGGCCGCGGCGGCCAGCGGGGTCGTGGTGCGTCGCCTGCTCGACGCGCTCGACCTGCCGCTCGACCACGGGGTGGCGACCGATCTGTACGCGGCGCTGATCTGCGACACCGGACGGTTCCAGTACGAGTCGACGACGCCGGAGGTCTTCGGCCTCGCCGGGGAGCTCGCGGCGTTCGACCTCGAGATCCCGACGTTGAGTCGCAGCCTCTTCGAGGAGCACCGGTTCCCGTACCTCAAGCTCATGGGCGAGGCCGTCGAGCGGATGGTGCTCGAGCGTGAGCACGGGCTCGTCTGGACCGTCGTGTCCCAGGACATGCTCGCCCGGCACGGCTGCACGATGGACGAGGCCGAGGGCCTCATCGACATCGTGCGCCGCACCCGTGAGGCCGGAGTGGCGTGCGTCCTCAAGGAGGACGACGACGGCACGGTGAAGGTGAGCCTGCGCTCGGTCGGCGAGGTCGACGTGTGTGCGATCGCGACCGCCAACGGTGGGGGCGGCCACCGGTTCGCGGCCGGCTTCACGAGCCGGGACGACCTCGACGCCACGCTCGCGCGCATCCGGGCCGCGCTCTGAGGCTCGCCTAGCCTCTCGACACGATGGGCCGACGGACGGACGCGAGCATGGTGGACGGGCTCGCCGTGGTGGACAAGCCCGCGGGCTGGACCTCCCACGACGTCGTCGCCAAGCTGCGCGGTGCCTACGGCCAGCGGCGGATCGGGCACGCGGGCACCCTCGACCCGGACGCGACCGGTGTGCTCCTCGTCGGACTGGGTCGGGCGACCCGCCTGCTCCGCTTCCTCCAGGAGGCGGGCAAGGCCTACGACGGGGTCGTGGCGTTCGGGGTGGCCACCGACACGCTCGACGCGGCGGGCACGGTGCTCGAGCGGTCGCCCCTGCCGGTGACGCGCGACGAGGTCGAGGTTGCGGCGCGCCGGTTCGTGGGCGACATCCTCCAGGTCCCACCGATGGTGTCGGCGCTCAAGGTCGGCGGCCGTCGCCTCCACGAACTCGCCCGCGAGGGGGTCGAGGTCGAGCGCGCACCCCGGCCGGTGCACATCGGATCGCTCGAGGTGACGGCGTTCGAGCCCGGGCCGTTCCCCACCGCCTCGATCTCGGTCGCGTGCTCGAGCGGCACCTACATCCGGACGCTCGCCGCTGACCTCGGCGCGGCGCTCGGTGGGTGCGCGCACCTCGCATCGCTGCGGCGCACCCGGGTCGGCTCGTTCGCCCTCGCCGAGGCCCACCCGCTGGAGTCGGTCCTCGCCGATCCGCTGGCGTGCACCGTCGGTCTCCCCGAGATGGTCCGTGACCTCGACGCCGTCACGGTCGACGCTGCGACCGCGACCGGGGTGCTCCACGGCGCGGTGTTCCCGCCGACTGCCCTCGGGGTCGGGGAGGGCAGCGGGCCGTTCGCGGTGCTGGCCGAGGGTGAGCTGCTCGCCGTCTACGAACGTCGGGGCGCCGGCCTCAAGCCCGCGGTCGTCGTCGCCCGGCCCGACGCGCCGGATGCCGCGGAGGCCGCGGGATGACGCGCGTCGTGCGGGAGCGGGAGACCCCCGGTGCGTGGTCGCAGGGCAGCGTCGTCACGATCGGCGCGTTCGACGGGGTGCACCGGGGCCACCGTCGGGTCCTGCAGCTCGTGCGGGAACTCGCCGACGCCCGCGGCCTCGACGCGGTCTGCGTGACGTTCGACCAGCATCCGGCCCGCGTGGTCCGACCCGACTCGGCACCGCTCCTGCTCACCGGATCCGCGCACAAGGTCGAACTGCTCGCCGGCACCGACCTCGTGGACCTCGTCGCCGTGCTGCGGTTCGACGAGGACCGGGCGGGGGAGACCGCCGAGGAGTTCGTGCGCGAGGTGCTCGTCGACCGCCTCGCCGCCCGCATGGTGGTCGTGGGCGCGGACTTCCACTTCGGTCGGGCTCGGGGTGGCGACGTCGCGATGCTCGACGCCGTCGGCGCGGACCTCGGCTTCGAGGTGCTCGGCCTCGGGCTCGTCGCGCCGCCGGACGACGAGCTCCACGAGGCCTACTCCTCGACCCGCATCCGACGCCTGCTCGCGGCCGGCGACGTGGCGTCGGCCGCCGCCATGCTCGGTCGTCCGCACGAGGTGCGCGGGGTGGTGGGGCACGGCGACCGACGGGGGCGCGAACTCGGGTTCCCGACCGCCAACGTGCTCGTCGACGACGAGATCCAGCTGCCCGCCGACGGCATCTACGCAGGCACGCTCCGGGGCCCCGACGGGGTCGATCGACCCGCAGCGATGAGCCTCGGCCGCCGACCGACCTTCTACACCGATCAGGGCTACTCACTGCTCGAGGTGCACCTGCTCGACTTCGAGGGCGACCTCTACGACGCGCCGGTCGCAGTCCGGTTCATCGAACGCCTGCGGGGCGAGGAGCGCTTCGACTCCATCGACGCCCTCGTCGCCCAGATGACCCGCGATTGCGACCGGGCGCGGGAGATCCTCGGCGCCTGACGGTTCGGGTCGGATCAGGCTCGCGCCCACCGAGCCGCGAGCGCAGCGAACGCGGAGGCCGACGGGCGGGCCTCACGGTCCTGGGTGAACAGGCCCACGGGCGTGATCTCGCCGATCGGCACGGTGAGCGCGGTGTGCCAGTCGAACTGGTCACCCCGGCTGTACCAGCAGATGCCGCGGTTCGGGATCCCGGTGGCCCGCAACTCCTCGACGACAGCCGCGATCGCGTCGAGCCAGGGCACCTGCAGGTCGGCGTCGTAGCCGAGGTTCGAGGTCTCGGCGATCCAGTGGTCGAGGCCGTAGCGCGCGTGCCACCGCCGGGCCTCGTCGGCGTAGGTCGCGGCCACGGTCGCCGGGTCGGGGAGCGCAGGGCCGAACGCGCCGTGCCGCTTGAGCGCCGCCGGGTACACGTCGTGGCCGGCGACCACGTGGTGAGCGTCCCGCACGGCCAGGGCGTCGATGCGCGCGATCTGGCGCGCATCGATCCGGTCGGCGATCGCCGCGCCCGCCCCACGCGGCGCGTGGCCAAGGTGGAGGTCCCACACGAGCCAGTCATCCTCGCGCGCCGTCTCGGCGGCGTCGGGCGGTGCACCGGCGGCGACGAGGTGACAGGCGAACCCCTCGGACCCGATCCACCAGCCGTCGCGGTCCGCCCGGATGCGCGCGACGGCGCCGAGGTTCGCCTCGACGACGTTGGCGAGCGCAGTCGCGTACGCGTCGTCGCCGGTGGTCCGATCGTTCCAGAGCCCGAACCGCGCCGACATGAGGGCGTGGATCCCGGGTTCGTTCACCGGGGTGAACCACGCGACCTGTGGGTACCGGGCGAGGAACGCATCGACGTACCGCCAGAAGGCGGGGACGAATGCGGGATCGACGAACCCCGGCAGGTGGTCCGGAAGGCCGAAGTGGAGCAGATCGACGATCGGTTCGAGTCCGAGAGTGTCGCAGACGCCGAGCATGCGGTCCCAGAGCGACCAGTCGTAGGTCCCCGGCTCGGGTTCGGCGAGCCGCCAGGGCATCCCGTGGCGCACGACCCGTACGCCGAGGCCGGCGACGTCGCCGAGGTCGGTCTCCATGCGGTCGAGGTGACCGGACCGGGCGTACTCGTCGACCCGGTGGTCCCGGCCCTCGTGGGCGACGACGGGGTCGGACCCCTCCTCGCCGACCGCGACGAGCAGGTCCGGGAAGTCGCCGACGGTCATGTGCGGCATCCTCGCACGCAGGGTGACGCCGGCCCCGGGGGCCCGGGCCCGACCGGGTCGAGGGGCGCCCGGCGGGGCCGTGGTGCTACCCTCTCCCGGTTCCCCGCACCGTCGGGGGACGTCCGATCCACCGGATCCGACCGGGCACCCCGCCCGACCCGGGTCCCGCCGACGAGAGATCAGCACCGAAGCGCATGCCGAACAAGACCGCAACGATCACCGAGCACCGCCTCCACGAGTCCGACACGGGCTCCCCGGAGGTGCAGGTGGCGATCCTCACGGAGCGCATCAACCACCTCACGGAGCACCTGAAGGTCCACAAGAAGGACCATCACTCCCGCCGTGGGCTGCTCATGCTCGTCGGTCGCCGTCGTCGCCTCCTGGACTACCTGAAGCGCAACGACGTCGAGCGCTACCGAGCGCTCATCGCGAAGCTCGGCCTCCGTCGGTAACGACGGGCACCCCGGGAGCGGCCTCGGCCGCTCCCGTTCCACATCCGCACCCGAACGTCGGAGGCGGATGTCCATCCGGCGAGGTGTCGGATGGGGGTTGTCAGTGGCCAGGGTTCGACCACCGGTGTTCACCGGGAGCGAGCGAACCGTGACCACTGGGAACCGCCACCCTCCTCGCCACGACACGAGAGGAGCGCGTTCATGACGGACGCCATCCGAGTCTCCGGCCCGATCAACGCGGCCGGTCTCACCATGACCCTCGAGACGGGCAAGCTCGCCCAACTCGCCGCCGGTGCCGTGATCGTCAAGGTCGGCGACACCACCCTCCTGAGCACGGTCGCCACCAGCAAGCCGCGCGAGGGCATCGACTTCTTCCCGCTCACGGTCGACGTCGAGGAGCGCATGTACGCCGCGGGCAAGATCCCGGGCTCGTTCTTCCGCCGTGAGGGCCGTCCGGGCGAGCAGGCGATCCTGACCTGCCGCCTCACCGACCGCCCGCTGCGTCCGGCGTTCCCCGAGGGCTTCCGCAACGAGGTCCAGGTCGTCGCCACCATCCTCGGGGTCGACCTCGAGAACCCGCACGACATCCCCTCGATCAATGGTGCCTCGGCGGCGCTCACGGTCTCGGGCATCCCGTTCGGCGGCCCGATCGGTGCGGTGCGCATGGCGCACCTCGACGGCGAGTGGATCGCCCACCCGACCTACTCCGACGGCGACAGCTCGACCTTCGAGCTCGTCGTGGCCGGTCGGCGCACCGACTCCGGCGACATCGCCATCATGATGGTCGAGGCCGGCGGCACCGAGAAGTCCTGGGAGCTCTACGAGCAGGGTGCGCCGAAGGTGACCGAGGAGACCATCGCCCAGGGTCTCGAGGCCGCCAAGGAGTGGATCGACGCATCGATCGAGCTCCAGCTCAACCTGCGTGCCGCGGTCGAGGCCGAGCGCGGTCCGATCGCCGACATCCCGTACGACGTGCACACCGACTACTCGGCCGAGGTGTTCGAGGCCGTCGCCGGCGAGGCGCGCGACTCGACGGCCGGTGCGATGGCGATCGCCGACAAGACCGACCGCAACGACCGGCTCGCCGAGATCGAGGCCGCGCTGCTCGCGAGCCTCGTCGGCACCGCCGACGCGCCGGGTGCGTTCCACGACCGTGCGGGTCAGGTCAAGAAGGCCTTCCGCTCGCTGCAGAAGCAGGTCGTGCGCAGCCGCATCGTCAACGAGGGCGTGCGCATCGACGGTCGCGGTCCCCGCGACATCCGGCCGCTCTCGTCCGAGGTCGGCGTGATCAGCACCGCCCACGGCACCGGCCTGTTCCAGCGTGGTGAGACCCAGGTCCTCTCGGTCACCACGCTCGGCATGCCCCGCATGGAGCAGATGCTCGACACCATCGGCGTGGACGACCGCAAGCGCTACATGCACCACTACAACTTCCCGCCGTTCTCCACCGGCGAGACGGGGCGCGTCGGTTCGCCGAAGCGTCGTGAGATCGGTCACGGTGCGCTCGCCGAGCGTGCACTCGTGCCGGTCATCCCGAACGCGATCGAGTGGCCGTACACGCTGCGTGTCGTCTCCGACGTGCTGTCGTCGAACGGCTCCACCTCGATGGGTTCGGTCTGCGGCTCGACGCTCTCGCTCATGGACGCCGGGGTGCCGATCAAGGCGCCGGTGGCCGGCATCGCGATGGGCCTCGTCTACGCCGAGGGCAAGTACACGACCCTCACCGACATCCTCGGGGCCGAGGACGCGTTCGGCGACATGGACTTCAAGGTCGCCGGTACGGCCGACTTCGTGACCGCGCTCCAGCTCGACACGAAGATCGACGGCATCCCGGCCGACGTCCTCGCCCAGGCGCTCGACCAGGCCAAGGAGGCCCGCCTCAAGATCCTCGAGGTGATGGAGGGCGCCATCGCGGCGCCCCGCTCCGACGTGCGGGACACCGCGCCGAAGATCATCTCGTTCGAGATCCCGATCGACAAGATCGGTGAGGTCATCGGCCCGAAGGGCAAGGTCATCAACACGATGCAGCAGGAGACCGGCGCCGACATCGCCGTCTCCGACGACGGCGTCGTGGGCACCGTGACCGTCGGGTCGAAGGACGGCTCGCAGGTGGAGGAGGCGAAGCGACGGATCATGCTGATCCTCGACCCGCCCACCGCCGACGTCGGCGAGGTCTACATGGGCAAGGTCGTGAACATCACCAAGTTCGGGGCCTTCGTCAACATCCTCCCGGGCCGCGACGGTCTGCTCCACATCTCGAAGATCGGGCGCGGCAAGCGCATCGACAAGGTCGAGGACGTCTTCAACCTCGGCGACGAGGTCGAGGTCCGGGTCGACGACATCGACAACTCGGGCAAGCTCTCCCTGTCCCTCGCGGGTGAGGAGTCGCCGGCGGCGTCCGGTGGTTCGGACGAGGGCGGCTCCGGGGGCGGCGAGCGCGAGCGTGTCTCCTTCGGGTCCTCCTGGGACGAGCAGGCCGCCGGGCAGTTCGGCGATCTCGGCCCGGCCGACCCCGGTGGCAACCGGGGTGGCGACCGGGGTGGCGACCGCCGCGGCGGTCGTGGCGGGCGCGGCGGCGGCCGTCGTCGCTGACGAACGCTGATCCGAGTGCGTCCGGTGCCCCCTCAGGCGGGGCACCGGACGTGCCGATCACTCCCGATGTGTCGATGACCTCCCCCTCCTCCGGCATCCACCGGAGCACGCTCGACGACTCCCTGCGCGTCGTCACCGAGCCCATGCCGACGCTGCGGTCGATCGCCGTCGGGTGCTGGATCGGCACGGGCGGGATCGACGAGCCCGACCCCATCCTCGGGGCGAGCCACTTCCTCGAGCACCTCGGCTTCAAGGGCACCGATCGCCGTTCGGCCCACGAGATCGCGTCGGCGGTCGAATCCGTCGGGGGCGACATGAACGCCTTCACCGCGCACGAGCTGACCTGCTTCCACGTGCGCGTGCCCGACGAGCACCTCGAGCTCGCGCTCGACATCCTCGCCGACGTCGTGTGGTCGCCAGCGCTGCGGGCCGAGGACGTCGACCAGGAGCGCGGGGTGATCCTCGAGGAGCTCCACATGCGCGACGACCAGCCCGACGACGTCGTGCACGAGCAGTTCATGGAGGCGGTCTTCCCGGACCACCCGCTCGGGCGTGCGGTGCTCGGCACGCGCGAGACGATCGACGCGATGACCCGCGACGACATCGCCGGGTACCACGCAGCGCACTACCTCCCGAGCAACACCGTGCTGTCGGTGGCCGGCAACGCCGAGCACGACCGGGTCCTCGACCTCATCGCGGCGCGGCGTCCGACGAACGGGGGAGTACGGCCCGCACGCGGTTCGTCGCCGGTGTCGCCGGTCCGCACGCTCGTCGTCACGAACCGGCCGAGCGAGCAGGCCCACGTCGTGCTCGGGCACCGGTCGTTCCGGCGCGACGATCCCGACCGCTACGCGCTCGCTGTGCTCAACCAGGCGCTCGGCGGCGGCATGGCGTCGCGGTTGTTCCAGGAGGTGCGCGAGCGCCGTGGCCTCGCGTACTCCGTGTACTCGTACCGCGCGGCCTACGAGGACACCGGTGCCGTCGCCGTGTACGTCGGCACCGGCCCGGACAAGGTCCACGAGACCCTTGACGTCGTGCAGGAGGTGCTCGACGCCGTGGTGGCTGTGGGCCTGCCCGACGACGAGGTCGCCGCGGCGAAGGGCCACCTCAAGGGGGCCACCGCGCTGTCGCTGGAGTCCTCGTCGAGCCGCATGCACCGCAACGGGCGGTCCGAGCTCATCGAGGGTGAGATCCCCACCCTCGACGAGCTGCAGGCCCGGGTCGAGGCGGTGACGCCCGACGACGTCCGGCGGGTGGCCCGGCGGATGTTCGAGGGTCCGCAGGTGCTCTCGGTGGTCGGCCCGTTCGACGAGGCCGACTTCGCGGACCGCATCGCCTGATCCCGCCCGGATCTCCACGGTCCGGTCGGCGAGCGGGGTCTAGCCTCGGCGCCATGACGCGCGTCGGGGTGTTCGGAGCGGCCGGGAAGATGGGCACGGCGGTGTGCCGGGCCGTGCACGAGGCCGAGGGCCTCGAGCTGGTCGCTGCGGTCGACCCGTTCGCGGCCGGTCGTTCGGTCGGCGAGCTCGTGCCCGGCATCGATCTCGCGATCACCGATTCCCCGCAGGCCCTGCTCGACACGGGGGCCGAGGTCGTCGTCGACTTCACGGTGCTCGAGGCGGCCCGGACGAACCTCGACTGGTGCTCGGCCAACGGCGTGCACGCGGTGGTCGGGACCACCGGCTTCAGTGCCGAGGACCTCGACCGGTACGCCGCGGCGTTCGAGGCGTCGAGCGCGAACGCGCTCATCGCGGCGAACTTCGCGATCGGCGCCGTGCTCATGATGCGCTTCGCCGAGCTCGCGGCGCCCTGGTTCGAGACGGCCGAGATCATCGAACTGCACCACGACGCCAAGGCCGACGCGCCGAGCGGCACTGCGGTCGTCACCGCGCAGCGCATGGCCGCAGCCTCGGGGGAGTGGGCGCCCGATCCCACGCGGACCGTGATCGCCGAGGGTGCACGCGGCGGCCTCGTGGCCGACGCGATCCCCGTGCACTCGGTGCGCCTGCGCGGGCTCGTCGCCCACCAGGAGGTGCTGTTCGGCACCACGGGCCAGTCGCTCGCCATCCGCCACGATTCCTACGACCGCACCTCGTTCATGCCGGGCGTCGTGCTCGCCGTGCGGGCCGTCGGTGACCTGCCGGGGCTCACGCTCGGCATCGAGGGACTCCTCGGGATCTGAGCGTCCCGACGCGCCGCACCGCCATGTCGAACGAGGCAACCACCCGCGAGCGGACCCTCGAGGCCTGCTACGCGTGCATCGCCCGCCACGGCATCGCGCGCACCACGGTCGAGGACGTCGCACGCGAGGCGGGACTCTCCCGCGCCACCGTCTACCGGGTGTTCCCGGGCGGTCGCGACGACCTCGTGCGCGAGACCGTCGTGTGGGAGATGGGCCGGTTCTTCGGGCGGCTCGCCGAGGCGGTCGCCGGCGCACCCGATTTCGCGACCCTCATCGAGACCGGCCTGCGCTTCGCCCGGGCCGCGATCCTCGAGCACGCGGTCCTCCAGACCGTACTCGTCACCGAGCCCGAGATGCTCCTGCCGCTCATGACGGTCGAGACCGAGCGCCCCCTCCGGTTCGTCGTCGGGTACCTCGAGCCGTTCCTCGAGCGGGAGGAGCGGGCCGGTCGGCTGCGGCCCGGGGTCGGGGTGCCCGACGCCGCCGAGTACACGGGTCGGCTCCTGCTCTCGCTCATCGGCTCGCCCGGACGCTGGGACCTCACCGACCCGGCCGAGGTCCGCCTCCTCGTGCGGGAGCAGCTCCTGGCGCCCGTGCTCACCCCGGAGGCGCTCGCCGCCTCCTGACGGGCCGGCCTGTGACGGGCGTCACAAGATCCCAACGTTGACGGTGAGACAGATCGGGTCTTACTGTCTCACCCGATGGTCACGGTCCCCGCCGCCCCGAGCACCGAGCAGCGTCTCCTCGACGCGACCCTCGCCTGCCTCGCCCGGCACGGCATCGCCAAGACCACCCTCGACGACGTCGCCCGTGAGGCCGGCGTCTCCCGGGCGACCCTGTACCGGTACTTCCCGGGCAAGCAGGCCCTCCTCGCCGCGGCGGTCGCGACCGAGGCGGCCCGCATGGTGGCCGCGATCGACGCGGCCGGGGCCGGGACCACCGACCTCGAGGACGCCGTCGTCGCCATGATGCGCACCGCGGCGTACGAGCTGTCGCACCAGGCCGCCCTGCAGTTCGCGCTGGCGCACGAGCCCGAGCAGGTGTTGCCGCACCTCGCGTTCGCCGGTGGCGACGCGTTCCTCGCCGCCGCCTCCTCGGCGTTCGCGCCGAGCCTCGCCCGTTTCCTGCCCCCCGAGCGCGTCCCCCGCGCCGCCGAGTGGTGCGCCCGCATGGTGCTCACCGTGCTCGAGCCCCGCGAGCAGGCCCTCATCGCCGACGACGACGTCGTCCGCGACATGGTCCGGGAGTTCGTCATCCCGGGCCTCGTCCCCGAATCCCTCCGTACCGTCCAGAGCAAGGGGTAACCGATGACCGCCAACTACGACATGCTGGGCCGCGACGAGATCAACGACCTCGAAGCGATCCTCTCGATCTCGAACAGCGACGTCGAGGAGATCCAGCACACGGTCCGGGCCCACGCCGACGCCCTCTTCACCTGGGACTACGAGCGTTCGAAGCCGGCGCTCGTGAAGCTCTACGAGAAGGCCAAGACCTCGCAGTGGAACGGCGAGACCGACCTCGACTGGTCGATCGAGGTCGACCAGGAGGCGGTCGTGCGGGCCAACCAGGCCAACATGCAGTCCGCGTTCGGCGAGCTCGACCTCAAGGGCACCCCCTTCGAGTCCTGGGGTGAGGACGAGTGGGTGCGCCTCGGCGTCGAGTCGCAGAACTGGTCGCTCTCCCAGTTCATGCACGGCGAGCAGGGTGCGCTCATCTGCACCGCCCAGATCGTCGAGACCGTGCCGTGGATCGACGCCAAGTACTACGCGGCGACCCAGGTCATGGACGAGGCCCGCCACGTTGAGGTCTTCGCGAAGTACCTCGACACCAAGCTCTCCGGCCACTACCCGGTGAACGCCCACCTGCGGATGCTGCTCGACGACATCATCGCCGACGACCGCTGGGACATGACCTACCTCGGCATGCAGATCATGGTGGAGGGTCTCGCCCTCGCCGCGTTCGGCTTCATGCAGCAGATGACCACCGAGCCGCTGCTCAAGAAGCTGCTCCGCTACGTCATGTCCGACGAGGCCCGTCACGTCGCCTTCGGCGTGCTGTCGCTGCAGGAGTTCTACACGGAGCTGAACTCGGCCGAGATCCGGGAGCGTCAGGAGTTCGCCTACGAGGCCGCGGTGCGCATGCGCGACCGGTTCCTCCAGCAGGAGGTCTGGGAGCGGATGGGCGTCGACGTCAAGGAGGCGCTCTCGCTCGTCCTCGCCGACCCGACCCGACCCGTGTTCCAGGGCATGCTCTTCTCGAAGATCGTGCCGAACTGCAAGAAGCTCGGCCTGCTCGACGCGGGCGACGGCTGGCTGCGCACCAAGTTCACGGAGCTCGGCGTGATCCAGTTCGAGGACTGGGTCGACACCGGCGAGGAGTACGCGATGCTCGACGAGGTCTCCAAGGACCGTACGGCCTGAGCCACGTCACCACCGGATCCACACGATGGCCGCCCCTCGGGGCGGCCATCGTCGTTTCCGGATGCGGCTACCCTCGACACGATGACGCCCCCCACCCGCATCGTGTTCCTCGGCGGCCTCGGCGAGATCGGGCGCAACTGCATGTTCCTCGAGGTCGAGGGACGCATCCTCCTCATCGACTGCGGGCTCATGTTCCCGGAGGTCGACATGCCGGGCGTCGACCTCGTCCTCCCGGACTTCACGTACCTGCGTGAGCACGCCGACCAGATCGAGGGCGTCGTGCTCACCCACGCGCACGAGGACCACGCCGGCGCACTGTCGTTCCTGCTCCGTGACGCGTCGTTCCCGATCTACGCCGCACCGCTGTCGCTGGGCATGGCCGCGAACCGCATCCGCGAGTCGGGGCTCATCGACCGCACGGAACTCATCCCCGTGGCCGACGGTGAGCGACGCGCCATCGGGCCCTTCGACGTCGAGTTCGTGCCTGTCACCCACTCGGTGCCGCACGCCTTCGCCGCCGCGTACCACACGCCCGCAGGCACCATCCTGCACACCGGCGACTTCAAGCTCGACCTCTCGCCGATCGACGGTCGGCGCACCGACCTCGCGCTCCTCGGCGAGATCGCCCGGCGCCCGGGCGGGGTGCGCCTGCTCATGTCCGACTCGACGAACGCCGAGCGACCCGGCTCGACCCCCTCGGAGTCGATCGTCGGTGCCCGCATGCGCTCGCTGTTCCGCGAGCGCGAGGGCAAGCGGGTCATCGTCGCCTCCTTCGCGTCGCACCTCCACCGCGTGCAGCAGGTGGCCGAGGCCGCGCTCGCCGCCGGTCGGTCGCTGGCCTTCGTCGGCCGCTCGATGGTCAACAACGTCGCGCTCGCCCGCGAGATGGGTCTGCTCGACCTGCCGGTGAACCGGATCATCGACCTCGAGGAGGTCGAGCGGTACGCACCGGGGGACGTCTGCATCATCTGCACCGGGTCCCAGGGTGAGCCGATGGCCGCGCTCTCGCTCATGGCCGCCCACGAGCACAAGTGGGTCCACATCGGCGACGACGACGTCGTCGTCATCTCCGCCCACGCGATCCCCGGTAACGAGTCGAACGTCTCGCGCATCATCGACTCCCTCTACCGGGCCGGGGCCGAGGTGGTCCACGGCGGCAACGACCACGTGCACGTGTCGGGTCACGCCTCCCAGGAGGAGCTGAAGTTCATGCTCAACCTCGTGGCGCCGGAGTGGTTCGTGCCCGTCCACGGCGAGTACCGGCACATGGTGAACCACGCCATGCTCGCCGAGCAGTCCGGCGTGGCGGCCGAGCGTGTCATCATCTGCGAGGACGGTGACGCGCTCACCCTCGACGACGCCGGCCTCTCGGTGGAGCGCGAGGCCGTGCCCGCAGGGTACGTGTACGTCGACGGCATCGTCGGCGATATCGGCCACGGTGTGCTGCGCGACCGGCGCAACCTCGCCGAGGAGGGCTTCGTCGCGGTGATCGTCACGATCGACAAGCACACGGGCGAGATCGTGACCGGCCCGGAGATCGTCACCCGGGGCTGGGTCCACGGCGAGGAGGCCGAGGCCCTCCTCGAGGAGGCCGCCGAGGCGGTACGGGCCTCCATCGAGGACGCCACCCGGGAGGGGGCCACCGACTTCGACACCATCCGACGCCACACCCGGCGGGCCGCCGGCCGTTTCATCGCCGACCGGACCCGCCGCCGCCCAGCGGTCATCCCGGTCGTCATGGAGGTCTGAGCGCCGGGGTTGTCCCGATCCGCGGCACATGCCACGATGCGCGGCCTACGCCACGCTCCGTGGCGATGATCGGGTTCGCTGGGAGGCGTGATGGGTGCATCGAAGGGTCGACGGTTCCGGTTCGCGGCCGGCGCCGCTGCGGTGACGGGCGCGGCGCTCGCGGCGTCGGTCGCCATGGCGCCGGCGGCGACGGCACCG
>JBJTWK010000099.1:0-8525 GCA_046081705.1 Actinomycetes bacterium
CAGCACCATCCCGACCTCGAGACCGAGGAACCGGTGCACGCGGCCCATCCACTCCGCGTCGCGGCGAGCGAGGTAGTTGTTCGTCGTCACGACGTGCACGCCGAGGCCGCTGAGCGCGTTGAGGTAGGTGGGCAGGGTCGAGACCAGGGTCTTGCCCTCTCCGGTCTTCATCTCCGCGACCCAGCCGAAGTGGAGCGCCGCGCCCCCCAGCACCTGCACGTCGTAGTGCCGCTGCCCGAGGACCCGCCGAGCCGCCTCGCGGACCGTGGCGAAGGCCTCCGGCATGAGGTCGTCGAGGTCCTCGCCCTGCTCGAGCCGTTCCCGGAATGCGGCGGTCAGCGCCCGCAGCTCGTCGTCGCTGCGGGCCTCCATCTCGGGCTCGAACGCAGCGACGAGGGGGACGACCGACTGGACGACCTTGAGCTTGCGCCCTTCGCCGGCGCTGAGGATCTTCTTGAACAGGCTCATGACGAGCCGCAGTCTAGGGGTGCGGCCGCGGGCCGCCCCCGTCGGCACGCACGTGACGCCGGGACCGCTCGCGGACGGGGGCGGATCGGACGGTCCGGGCGGTCAGCGGACCGTCGCGCGGGCCGCGCCGGACGGTCCCGCGAGCGGGTACGACGGCGCGGCGACCAACCAGGGCAGGACCGCCTCGACCACGGCATCGAGCGCCGGCTGGTACCGACCGCTCCGCACGGCCACCGCGAGGACGCCGGTCCGCCCGGTGGCGGACGCGGCCTCGAGGGCCGGTGGGCGGCGTGGACCCGGGGGGAGTTGACGGATCACGCGGCCATTCCTTTCGTCGGGAGCATCGTCGGCATCAGCGGCCGCGGCCTTGAGCCCGAGTGGAGGAACGCGGCATTCCGACCCCGTGACGGTCGGCACCCACGCGCGCACCACCGGCGCGTGCTATGCACGCACCGATCACCGTGGGAGCCCCGGCCCGGCGCAGCGCCCGCGCCGCGACGGTCAGCGTGCTCCCCGTGGTGATGACGTCGTCGACCAGGAGCACCGGCGCATCGATCGTGTGGCGCGTACCCATGCGCGGCCCGTCGCGTCGCGCGGCGCGGTCGCGTCCGGTCTGCGGCATCGCGTCGAGGCGGCGAAGCGTCGGTCGCACACCGAGGCCGAGCGGCCTGGCGATCGCTGCGGCTAGCAGATGCGCGTGGTCGAAGCCGCGCGCCCGGCGTCGCGCGTCGGTGGTCGGGGCCCACGTGACGACGATCTCCGACGCCGGACCGATGCACGCGGCGAGGGCCGCCACGATCGGTGCGACGAGCCAGTCGATCGCCGCCCGTTCGTTGCGGTACTTCACCCGGGCGACGAGCTCGCGGGTGACGCCGGCGTACTCCCGCCCGACGATCAGTCGGTCGAGCGCGGGCGGCGTCGGCCCGGGTCGGGCGGGACGGGCCGTGGCCGCACACGGGCCGCACGGTCCGGGACCGGGGGCTCCGCACGGACAGCGGCCGCCGAGGAGGAGGGCGCCGACGACGGCGCCGAGGCCGTCGGAGGACGGCGTGGAGGAGGAGCCGGACATGCGAGGGACCGTACCGAGGGCCTGTGACGGCCTCCCGGTACGGCCCCGACGCGTGGGATCCGGTTCGGATCAGTACCGGTAGTGCTCGGGCTTGTAGGGGCCCGAGGTCGGGATGCCGAGGTATTCGGCCTGCTTCTCCGTGAGCGTCGTGAGCTTCACGCCGAGCTTGTCGAGGTGGAGGCGGGCGACCTCCTCGTCGAGGTGCTTGGGCAGCGTGTACACCTTGCGCTCGTAGAAGTCACGGTGACCGAACAGCTCCATCTGCGCAATGACCTGGTTCGTGAACGAGTTCGACATCACGAAGGACGGGTGCCCCGTCGCGCAGCCGAGGTTGAGGAGACGCCCCTCGGCGAGGACGATGATCGAGTGCCCGTCCGGGAACTTCCACTCGTCGACCTGCGGCTTGATGACGATGCGCTCGATGCCCGGGAACTTCGCGAGACCGGCCATGTCGATCTCGGTGTCGAAGTGCCCGATGTTGCCGACGATGGCGTTGTGCTTCATCCGCGCCATGTGCTCGACGGTGATGACGTCGCAGTTGCCGGTCGTCGTGATGAACACGTCGGCCGTCTCGACGACGTCCTCGAGCGTCGTGACCTCGTAGCCCTCCATCGCCGCCTGCAGCGCGCAGATCGGGTCGATCTCGGTGATGACCACCCGGGCGCCCTGGCCCTTGAGGGACTGGGCCGAGCCCTTGCCCACGTCGCCGTAGCCCGCGATGACGCAGACCTTGCCCGAGAGCATGACGTCGGTGGCGCGGGCGATGCCGTCGACGAGCGAGTGCCGGCAGCCGTAGAGGTTGTCGAACTTCGACTTCGTGACGGAGTCGTTGACGTTGATCGCCGGGAACAGGAGCTTGCCCGCCTCCTGCATCTGGTACAGGCGGTGGACGCCGGTCGTGGTCTCCTCGGTCACGCCGATGACCTCGGCGGCGACGCCGTGCCAGCGCTGCGGCTCTTCGGCGAGCACCCGACCGAGGAGGTCGAGGATCACCGCGTACTCCTCGTTGTCGGCGGTCGAGGGGTCGGGCACCGCGCCCGCCTGCTCGAACTCGACGCCCTTGTGGATGAGCAGCGTCGCGTCGCCACCGTCGTCGAGCAGCATGTTCGGGCCCGTGCCGCCCGGCCACGACAGCGCGCGGTCGGTGCACCACCAGTACTCCTCGAGGGTCTCGCCCTTCCATGCGAACACCGGCACGCCGCTCGGCGCGTCGACGGTGCCGTCACGGCCCACCGCGACGGCGGCCGCTGCGTGGTCCTGGGTCGAGAAGATGTTGCAGGACGCCCAGCGCACCTCGGCGCCGAGGTCGACGAGCGTCTCGATGAGCACGGCCGTCTGGATGGTCATGTGCAGCGAGCCGGTGATGCGGGCGCCGGCGAGCGGCTTCGAGGCGCCGTAGCGCTCGCGGAGCGCGACGAGCCCGGGCATCTCGTGCTCGGCCAGCTCGATCTCCTTGCGACCGAACGTGGCGAGCCGCAGATCGGCGACCTTGAAGTCGCCGGAGGGCAGCACGCGGGTGGGTGCCGTGATGGTCATGGTGGCTGTCTCCATGTGGAAGGGCACGCCGCGACCCTCCGGAGGAGGAAGCGCGGGTGCGATTCGGATGGAGTCGGCCCGGATCACCGGGTGACAGCCACGTTGGGGCCCGACCAGAGTACGTACGTTACCCCGTGCCGGACCCCAGGATTCCCTTCAGGGTCGCGATCGCGTCGATCGGCCCCGGGTCGACCCCGCGGTCGGCGGCGAGGTGCACCGAGGTCCAGTCCCCGAGGTACATGAGGTCGAGGAGCTGGGCCAGCCGCCCCTTCCCCGCCGCCTCGACCGGGATGACCTGGTGGACGGCCTCGTCGATGATGTCGCGCGTCACATCGATGCGCGGCCGCAGCCGCTCGTGCTCGTGGTCGTGGCGGAGCTCGACGATCGAGATGAGCTGGCGGGTGACGTCCCCGTGCTGGCCCCACCCGCAGATCTCGTTGTGGTCGAGCTCGGGGTACGCCGCCCAGAACGCCGGCGCCTTGGCGTTCTCGTTGATGTCGCACTTCCAGCGCATCGCGGCGACGCCACCGATCGCTCCGCCGCCGTAGATGAGCGGGATGGTGCCGTCGATGCGGCGCGCCACCTCTCGGGCCACGTTGCCCGGCGCCTCGACCTCGCGGGTGCTCGCGTCGCGCCGACGCGCCAACTGGTCGATGGCGGCCCGGATCCGGGCGTCCATGTCGGCGAGCACACCGATGGCGCCGAGCGTGCCGAGGATCGGAGCGATGAGCGTGCCGATCGCGGCGCGCGGCATGTACCCGGTGGGGCACGGCACGTGCACCGCGCCCGCGTCCGCGGCCATGCGGGCGAGTTCGCCGCCGCTCGAGACGGCCACGACCTGCGCGCCGGCCTCGAGCGCGCCCCGGGTCATCGAGACCGTCTCCTCCGTGTCGCCGGAGTACGACACCGCGAACACGAGCGTGCGCGGGCCGATGTAGGCGGGCGTGCGGATCTGCTTGTGGACCGAGACCGGGAGGCACAGGTCGCCGGAGGCCGCCGCCGCGAGCACGTCGCCCGAGATCCCGCTCCCGCCCATGCCGAGCACGGCGATGCTCGTGAGGTCGGTCGCCGCCGGCAGCGTCGCACCCGCGAGCGCGTCCGCAGTGGCGGCGTGTGCCGAGGCGAGCTGCTCCGGCAGGCCGGCGACCGCGTCGACGAAGCCCAGCGTGTCCAGCATCAGGCCTCGAAGGACGGGCGGACGCCCTCGGCCTCGGCCTTGGCGAGGAGCCGGGCCAACTCCGCGTCGTCGAGGGCCTCGGCCTCGTCGATGAGCATGATCGGGATGTCCTCGCGCACCGTGTAGCGCCGCTTGAGCCGCGGGTTCACGAGCGATCCCTCGTCGGCGAAGTAGAGCAGCGGCCCCTTGTCCTCGGGGCAGGCGAGGATCTCGAGCAGCTTCGGATCGAGGGCCATGGGGTTCTCCTTGGGTCGGGGATCAGGCCTCGCCGCGCACGAGGGCGAGGACCTCGGCCGTACGGGCCGCGCAGGCCGCCGGATCGGCGGCCTCGAGGTTGAGGCGGAGGAGGGGTTCGGTGTTGCTCGGACGGAGGTTGAACCACCAGTCGCCGCAGTCGACCGTGAGGCCGTCGAGGCGGTCCTGGTCGGCCGAACCGTACGCCGTGGCGATGCGGTCGATGACCGCGTGCGGATCGGCCACGGTGGAGTTGATCTCGCCGGAGGCCGCGTACCGCTCGAACGGACGGCGCAGCACGGAGAGCGGCTCCGCACTGCGGCTCAACTGCTCGAGCACGACCATGGCGGCGATGAGACCGGAGTCCGCGCGCCAGTTGTCCCGGAAGTAGTAGTGGCCCGAGTGCTCACCGCCGAACACGGCACCGGTCTCGGCCATCACCTGCTTGATGAACGAGTGGCCGACGCGGGTCCGCACGGGCTCCGCGCCCATCTCGCGCACGATCTCGGGGACCGCCTTCGAGCAGATGAGGTTGTGGACCACGATCTCGCCGGGACCCGAGCGCTCGAGGATGCCGTGGGCGACCATCGCCGTGGTGAGCGAGCCGGACACGGGCTCGGCCCGGTCGTCGACCACGAACACACGGTCCGCGTCCCCGTCGAAGGCGAGCCCGATGTCCGCGCCGTGCTCGTGCACCGCGCGCTGGAGGTCGACGAGGTTCTCCGGCTGGATCGGGTCCGCCGGGTGGTTCGGGAACGTGCCGTCGAGCTCGGGGTAGAGGATCGTCAGTTCGAACGGCAGCGCCTCGAAGACCGCCGGCACGACGAGGCCGCCCATGCCGTTCGCGGTGTCGGCCACGACCCGCAGCGGCCGGAGCGCACCGGCGTCCGCGAGGAAGGAACGGACGTGCTCGGCGAACTCGTCGAGCAGGCCCCGCTGGGTGACGCGCCCGGGCTCCTCGGCCCGCTCGAGGAGGTCGGCCGCGACCGCCTCCTTGATCTGGAGCAGGCCGGTGGCCTCCCCGATCGGCGCGGCGCTCGCGCGGCACATCTTGATGCCGTTGTACTGGGCCGGGTTGTGGCTGGCCGTGAACTGGGCCGCGGGCGCGTCGAGCAGCCCGCTGGCGAAGTAGACCATGTCGGTCGACGAGAGGCCGATGTCGATCACGTCGGCGCCGGCGAGCACCGCACCCTCGATGAAGGCCCGCGAGAGCGGGACCGAGGACGGCCGCATGTCGTGGCCGACCACGACGGTGGAGGCGCCGGTGAACACGACGAACGCGTTGCCGATCCGCCGGGCGATCGACTCGTCGATCTCCTCGGGGTACAGGCCGCGGACGTCGTAGGCCTTGAAGATGGTGTCGAGCGCGTCGGCCACGGGGTGCCTCGAGGTCCTCGACCGCCCGGGGCGGGCGGGACGCAAGATCCTACTCCCCGCCCCCGGTGGGCCCGTCCTCCTCGAACACGGCCAGCAGGGAGGCGGCCCGAGCCGCCAGACCCGGGTCGAGCCCCTCGATCGCGACCACCGAACGCAGCGCCGGTGCCAGCCGGGCCGCCGCCTCCTCCCGGGGACCACGCCGGGCCACGCGCACGGCGGCGGCGGGATCCGGGTGACCCGCCCCCTCGAGGTCCCGCGCCAACGCCTCGATGCTGTCCTCCAGGGGCGGCGGCCCGGCGGCCGCACGACCACCGGCGGCGAGGACCTCGAGGTCGTCGACCTCCACCGGGTGTGGGTCCCCCCAGCGCGCGAGCGCGGGCCACCGGCGCCCGAGCACCACGAGACCGGCGAGGCCGGCGAGGGTCAGCAGGATCCCGAGCCACTCGACCGGGGAGCGCTCGAAGCGCAGCGTGACCTCGCGCGACGTCGGCACCACGACCATGAAGTTCGGGGTCACCCGGTACGGACCGTCGGCGCCGTCGACCCGCCAGTTCGGGTAGAAGGACTCGCGCACGATGATCGGCACGCCGACCTGCGACACGCGGAACGAGATCGAGTGGTTCGTGCGCCGCACCCCGCTCACGCGCACGTCGGGGAGCGCCCGTCGGGGGAGCGCCCGGGCCCGGGTCGCGTCGGCCTCGCGCCGCCAACGATCGGGACCGGCGACGGCGAGGGGCCGATCGATGGCGTCCGGGTCGTTGAACCATCCGACCGCCGTGCACTCCCACGCCCCGAGTTCGGGGGCGCGCACGCCCTCCACCGCAGGACGGCCGAAGCACTCGGGCTGGGTGCCGGACCGGGCCCGGGTGACGACGGGCTCGCTCGGCAGCGCCTCGACGAGGCGGCTCCCCCGCACCCGGAAGACGTGCCACCCGCGCGGATCCTGGCCGTCGGTGTCCGGCGTGGTGGCGACGAGCCGGAGGCGGGGATCGGCGTCGGCCGCCGCCTTCGCCGCATCCGACCACGCGAGGTAGTACTCCTCGCCCATCACCCGCATCCAGCGCACGCCGAGATCGAAGTCCTGGATCTGGCGGTAGTCGAGGCCGCGCACCGGGTTCGAGGCGTTGCCCGGACCCGAGATCGGACTCACCCCCATGAAGTGGAACGGGGTCGTCGCCGCCGACTCGAAGTACAGGCCCTCGACCGACTGGATGCGCCCGTCGGTGAAGTATGGGAGCAACTCGAGCGCGAGCGTCGTGCCGTAGTTGTCGATCGCGCCACCGCCCTCCCAGATCGCCCGGCCCGCCGGCAGCCCGCGCATCTCGTCGATGAGCGCCTCGAACTCGGGCCACGCCTTCGGACGCGTCGCGTCGGCCCGCACGTCCTGGTAGCCGCTGTAGTTCCACTCCGCCCAGAAGTCGAGGAACCCGCGCGTCGAGAAGGCCCGACCGAGGCAGAAGACCGTGATCGCGACGAGCGCCGCCGACATCACCACGCGTCGGACGTCACCCGCATCACCGCTGCGGACGCGCAACGCGATCTCGAGCGAGCCCCAGCGGATCGCCTCCCCGACCGTCGTCGCGGCGAGCAGGCCGAGGCCGAGGTACCAGAACGGCAGGAACCGCAGGTTCCACGCGTGCAACTCAGGCCAGACGACGAACACGATGCCGAACACGGTCGTGATGACCATGATCACGACCGTCGCCCGGCGCCGCAGGACGACGCCGAGCACCGCGCCGATCGCCGCTAGCCCCATCACCCACCACGTGAACGGCGGGAACGGTCCGACCCACGCCCCGTTCGTCGGGAACAGGTAGGTCGTGTAGTCGGTGATCTTCTCGTACCGCATGTTCGACGTGTAGGGGAACGCGACCAGCAGTGGGAGCGACCAGCACGCGGTGACCGCGGCGGCCACGCCGCCGATCGCCGCGGCGAGCGGCAGGCGACGGAGGGGTCGCACCGCGGTGACGAGCACGGCGAGCGCGCCGACCGCTGCGAAGATCCCGACGACCACGTGGCTCAGGACCGTTGCGGCGAGCAGGGCCGCCGGCACCCACGGACGGATCCGTCGGTCGAGCGCGGCGCTGAGCGTACCGAGGAAGCAGAGCGCGAGGGTGATGGCGATGGAGAAGGAGAACTCCCCGGCGAGCGTGCTCCGCAGGGTGCCACCCATGATCCCCTGGTTGAACGCGACCGTCTGGAGCTCCGCCGTCGTGGCCGTCGCCCCCTTGAAGAAGAGGAAGAGCACCGTCGCGATCGAGAGGAGCTCGGGCGTCGGACGCGGCGCCCGCAACCCCCGACCGAACACGTACGCCCCCGCCGGCATCGCGACCACGCCGCAGGCCGTGACGAGCTTGAAGGCGATGTCGTAGGGCAGCACGAGGTCGAGCAGCACCACGGCGAGCGCCGGCAGCGGGAAGTAGAACTGCCCCGCCGGGAACCCGGCGAACCAGTCGGGCGCCCAGCCGGCGATCCGCCACTGCGGCAGCAGGTGGTCCCGGAGGTACGCCGGGAACCACACGTGGGCACCCATGTCGCCGCCGTTCGCGGTCGTGTTCCGCAGCAGGAGCTCGGGGCGCAGCGCCACCAGCACCGTGAGGCACGCCGCGAGGACGACGAGCGCCGACACGATGCGGGTCGGGTCGCGCCGACGCCCCCCGGCCG
>JBJTWK010000100.1:0-2923 GCA_046081705.1 Actinomycetes bacterium
TGCTGCGGGGCGTGGTGACGACCGCGTTGCACGCATCCTCCGAAAGCGCCGGACGTACGAAGTGCTGCGGCAGTACATCCGCAACACGACGGTCGTTCTCGGAATGGACGCGAACGCATGGATCGACCCGGAACCCGAGGACGCATCCTTCGGCGGTCAGATTCTTCGGCTCGCTGAACGCGACCGCGATCTGCCGGAATTGGACCAGACCGATATCGGACTCTTCCTGGAGAACGGATTTGTGGAAGGCGAGACGGACGATGCGGAACCGCGGGACGCGCTGCGGATCTGGCTCGAAGCGGACAAGCGCCGTCGCGCTGAGATACTCGCGCGCAGACCGTTCGGACCGTGGCCGTCACGTACAACAGAAGTTCAAACTTCGCCCGACCCGACCGGCGCGATCTCGTAATGGTGTCGAACGACGTGAAGGTGCAGAACGTCGAGCACAGCTACGAGGATTCACTGGCCGCCGGCAGCGATCACTCGTACGTGTTGTGTGATCTCGAGATCTGAGATTCCTCCCGAACTGGGAATATCCGCCCGCACGTCGGCGTCGTACCCCCCACGGCCGCCGATCCGTCGGTGCCGAATGAGAGCAAGACCCATCCAGAAGTCCTGAGAGACCCGGCTCGATGAAGGGCTGGCAACCGACCCACGGGGCACGGTGCCAACGCCGGGAACGATGGAGGAAACCATGACCACGGTCTTCATGGGCTCGCGCGACGCGTACACGTGCGGTTTCGGCCCGGGGCACCACCCCCACCCCATCCACACGCTGGCGCTCGCCCAGCAGCCCCCCGAGGTCGTGCGGATCGCCCGGATCGACGACGGCATCGTCACCCTCATCCACGAGGGCGGGGGCGCGTCGCACTGCTGGAACCACGGCGGGATCCACCGGGCCCTCACCCACTCCGACGGTGTGGCGTTCCTGCACGCGGGGTCGGTGCTCCGGGTGGGCGGTCGTCTGTTCTCGGTGAGCGATGAGCCGACGCCGTGCAAGGGCGTCGATGCTCACGCCGACCCGGCGCATCCTGCCTGGGCGGGTCCGTCGATCGACGCGACCCCGCACGAGACCAACCGGGATGGCACGAACGACCACTACGAGCCCGGGCACCATCTCCCGTTCTGGCGCCTCGAGGCCGCGCTCGCGTGCGGGCCCGGGCGCGAGGTCGACGACGTGGACGTCCGCAACGGCGAGGTGGTCCTCGAGGTGGACGGGGCCCGTCTGCGTCGGTTCAACCACAACCCGCGTCGGATCACCGCGGCGCTGAGTGAGGTCGTCGACGGTGTGCCGTACCGGCGCCCGCAGGCCCCCTGGGACCCGCCGGTCGCGGAGTGGGAGCGTTGGAGTGCGCCGTCGTTCGGTGACGCGCCGGTCGCCTCGTTGCTCGACGACGAGATCCTGCGCATCGGCGACTGCTACTTCTGGCTCGGGGTCAGCGAGGCCGGGATCGGGCGATGCGGGTACATGAACAGCACCTCGACGCAGTACGCACAGCAGCGGACGAGTGCCAAGTACCACAGCCGTCTGTACCTGCCGGCGCCCTCGGAGCGGGTGCACATCACCGAGATCGCTCGCCGGGTGGCCGACGGGTTCGACCCGTGGTTCGGTCGGGCCCGTCAGGAGCAGGAGACGGCGACGGGCGTCGTGGTGCCGATCGGCGACGTGTCGACTCCCGCAGCGCGGGCCGAGGCGGCGAAGCGCATCGCCGGATCCCTCGTCAAGGGATTGGGGCAGCGGATGACGTGGACCCGTGTCGGGGACTGCCTCTACGGCCCAGGCCTCCATACGTGACGCGTCCGGGGCGCGGAGGTCATGCGGGCCACGACTCCTCGTCGACGTCCCACGCGGGGTCCCAGTCGTCATCGCCGGCGTACAGGAGTTCGCGCGCGATCTCCGGGTCGTGATCGAGCAACGCGCTGTCGAGGAGCGCGTCGGCGTGCGAGAGGAGCAGCGCGTTCGGGATGAACGGTCGGCCCTCCTCGTGCGCCTCGGCCGGACGCGCCGTGCGGGCGTGCTCGAACGCCTCGGCCGGGCTGAGGCCCCAGCTCGTCAGGATGGCGATCGCGGTCGCGGTCGATCGGGACATGCCTGCGTGACAGTGGATGAGGATCGATCGATCGACCCGCGTGGCTGCGAAGTCGAGGATCGTGCGGACCTCGGCTCGCGTCGGCCCACCCCAGCCGCGGTGCACGACGTCGTGGAACTCCACGACGAGGTGGTCGGGGTGGGTGAACCATTCCGCCACCTCGTCGGCCTGGGGGCCGGCGGTGATGACGGTGTCGAACTCGAGGGCGAGCACTGCCGCCTCCTCGAGGTTGGCGATCAGGATGCGGGGTCGGATGGGCAAGGGGATCTCCTTCGATCGGTCGTCGGGGCGCGCGACGGCGTCAGCGCGCAGTGGTATGGCGATGTGCCCGCGCGGGCGCGGGCGGTGCGGCGCTACGCGGCGCCGGAGCGGGTCGCGATGCCCGTGCGCCGACGGTCGATCGTTCGGTGGTGCATGGTCTCCTCCATCGTTTCCGGCGTTGGCACCGTGCCCCGTGGGTCGGTTGCCAGCCCTTCATCGAGCCGGGTCTCTCAGGACTTCTGGATGGTGATGCGGTTCGGGGGAACCGCAGAAAGGAGAACGCCACGACGGCCGAAGTTATTCCCACGGCGGTGAACTTCGCAGGGGTGTTGGGTACGGAGTCGTCGACGCCGTCCTCAGGCTCCACCGCCGGCAGCCCGACGGATCGGGGTCCGATGTCCGACCCCCTCCTCATACTGGTGGGTGACGACGAGGGGTCGTCGAGGGGCGGGAGACCGATGATCAGCAGGAAACGACGCATCGAGCAGCTCGGCGAGTACTTCGTCGAGGGCCAGCGCGAGCTGCACGAGGGCAGCGTGGACCGGGCCGTGGAGATCTTCGCGGAGCTGGCC
>JBJTWK010000101.1:0-52865 GCA_046081705.1 Actinomycetes bacterium
CCGAGCACGGTACCTGGGCCGGCAGGCCCTGCTCCGGACGTGCGGCCCCGGACGCGACGAGGACCGGACCTGAGCCCGGTCCCGCTGGTGTCGGAGGGGGGACTTGAACCCCCACGCCCTTGCGGGCACTAGGCCCTCAACCTAGCGCGTCTGCCTATTCCGCCACTCCGACGTGGAGGCGGGACTGTAGCGCACGCGTTTCAGCGCACCGCCATCCCGCCGTAGTCCGTGAACGCCCCGCCGAGCGCGTCCACGACGAGTCCTCGGACGTCCCGACCGATGAGGTACCGGGTGCGGTACTGCACGAGCGGCTTCACGGCGCCCTGCTCGAGGACCGCCCGCTCCGCCCGGCGGTAGAGCCGGGCCCGCTCCCGGGTGTCGCCCTCACGGCTGGCGGCGACGAGCAGCAGGTCCGACACGGGAGATGACAACCGGGCGACATTCTCGGGCGCACCGCTCGCAAAGACCGGGAGGAGGAACGCCTCGGCGCTCGGGTCGGCCGCGACCCACCCGAGCCGGAAGAGGTCCGGGGTCTCGTTCGCGAGGAAGTCGTCGTACGCCGCCGGCTCGTGGGGTCTCGGGGTCGCGGTGATGCCGACGGCGGCGAGCTGCTCCACGACGAGCGCGGCGAACTGCGCCTGGGCCGGGGTGGCGTCGAAGTCCACGGCGATCGCCGGGGCACCGCCCGTAGGGTACGCACGGGCCAGTGCGGCGCGGGCCGCCGCCGGGTCGTGGTCGCAGAGGTCGGCGCAGGGTCGGGCCGCATGGCCGGAGACCGTCTCCGGGATGACGCCCCGGGCCACCCCCTCGGTCGGTCCGAGCACCGTGCGCACGAGTGCGGTCTCGTCGAGGGCATGGAGCACCGCGGACCGGAAGTCCGGGTTCGCGAACTTCGGGTTCCGCAGGTTCATGGCGTAGTTGGACACGGCGACGTAGGGCGACGCGATCGGCCGCACCCGCGCCGGGAACCGGGTGCCTGCGCTCCGATCCACCAGCGCGACGTCGGCCCGCCGATCGAGCACTGCGCTCCGAGCCGTCGCTGCGTCGGCGACGCGGAGCACGCTGATCCGCCGGGCCCCGGTCCCCCGCACCCGTCGGAGGGTCCACCCGTCGGCGGTCGCCGAGGCCACGGAGTACGAACCCGTCCCGAGGAGACCTCCCGGGACGTCGGGCGACGGCGCCACGACACCGAGGCCCGGATGACCCAGGGAGATCGGGAAGGTCGCGTCCGGCCGAGTGATGCGGATGCGGAGGCGATCCGGGGCGACGGCGGTGATGCCGGTCAGCGGTCCGGATCCGGCCCGGGCCGCTGCGTACCCCTCGACCTCGTCGAGCAGATCGGCGAGGGGCGAGCGGGTCGCCGGCGCCACCACCCGTTCGAGCGACGCCTGCACGTCGGTGGCGGTGACCGAGCGGCCGGTCACGAACCTACGACGCGGGTCGAGGCGGAACGTGAACACCTGCTGGGTGTCGTCGACGGTCCAGGACCGGGCCAGACCGGGACCGGCGAGGGAGGTCTCCGGGTCGAGGGTGGTGAGCGGGAGGGTCGTGAGCTGCGCGAGCGAGACCGACTCCGGATCTCCGGCCGCGGCGGGGTCGAGGGTCGTCGGGGTGCTGACCGCCACGCGCAGGGCAGGGGCGGTCCGCGGCTCCGGGACGTCGGGCTCCGGATCGCCGCCGCAGGACGCGAGGAGCACCAACCCGAGTCCGGCGCCCACGCACCGGTGCACCCATCCGTTCAGAGGACCGCCTCCGTCTCGGCGTGGTGGCACGCGGCGACGTGCTCCTCGACGGCGCCAGCGTGGCCGACGAGCGGGGGTGCGACGGCCGCGCACTCCTCCGTCGCCTTCCAGCACCGGGTGCGGAATCGGCACCCCGACGGCGGATCCGCGGGGCTCGGGACGTCACCCTCGAGGATCCTGTGGGTCCGCTGCCGCTCCTTGCGCGGATCCGGGATCGGCACGGCGCTCAGCAGGGCCTGCGTGTACGGGTGTTGGGGACGCTCGTACACATCGTCGGCCGGACCCATCTCCACGATTCGCCCGAGGTACATCACGGCGACGATGTCGCAGGTGTGGCGGACGACCGACAGATCGTGGGCGATGAAGATGTAGGCGAGGCCGAGACGGTCCTGGAGATCCTCGAGCAGGTTGACGACCCCGGCTTGGATGCTCACGTCGAGTGCCGAGACCGGTTCGTCGAGGACGATGAGCGAAGGTTCGAGCGCGAGCGCGCGTGCGATGCCGATGCGCTGACGCTGGCCCCCGGAGAACTCGTGCGGGAAGCGACTCGCGTGCTCGGGGTTGAGACCCACGAGCTCCATGAGTTCACGCACCCGCGCCGGGCCGGTGTCGCCGTAGCGCCGGTAGATGCGCAGCGGTTCGGCGATCGTGGCCTGCACCGTGAGTCGGGGGTTCAGGGACGCGTAGGGGTCCTGGAACACCATCTGCATCCGCGCCCGCAGTCCGTGGAGGGTCCGGCCCGACGCCGCCGTGACGTTCTGCCCCTCGAACCGGATCGACCCGGCGGTGGGGTCGATGAGCCGGGTGATCATCCGCCCGGTCGTCGACTTCCCGCACCCGGACTCCCCCACGAGTCCGAGGGTCTCGCCCGATCGAACCGAGAAGGACACCCCGGAGACCGCCTGCACGGATCCGGTGCGGCGACGCAGCAGTCCGGAACGGATCGGGAACTCCTTGACGAGTTCCCGGACCTCGAGGATCGGCTCGTTCATGAGTCCGTCCCGGCGAGCCCGGCGGCCTCGTCCGGAAACCGGCAGGCCGAGCGGTGGGCCGGACCGACCTCGACGAGGTCGGGCCGGTCCTGCGAGCACTCCGGGCGGGCGATCGGGCACCGGGGGTGGAACGCACACCCGGGCGGCACGAACACGAGGGACGGCGGTTGGCCCTCGATCCGGAACAGCCGGGCGCTGCGGTCCGACCGCCGGTCGAGGCGCGGCAGGGAGGCCAGGAGCCCGGCGGTGTAGGCGTGTCGGGGTGCGACGAAGAGGTCGTCGACGTCGGCGACCTCGACCTGGCGACCCGCGTACATGACGGCGACCCGATCGGCGGTGCCCGCGACCACGCCGAGGTCGTGGGTGATGAGCATGACCGCGGTATCGGTCCGTTCCTGCACCCGCCGGATGACGTCGAGCACCTGGGCCTGGATGGTCACGTCGAGGGCGGTGGTCGGCTCGTCGGCGATGAGCACGGCGGGGTCGTTGGCGAGGGCCATGGCGATCATGGCCCGTTGCCGCATGCCGCCCGAGTACTCGTGGGGGTACTGGTCGGCCCGGGTGGCCGGATCCGGGATGCCGACGACGTCGAGCAGTTCGACGACCCGGGCCCGGACCGCGTCCCGGTCGGTCGATCCGTGCACCCGCATCGCCTCCGCGATCTGGGCGCCGACCCGGTGCACCGGATTGAGTGCGGCGAGCGCGTCCTGAAAGATCATCGAGATCCCGGCGCCACGGATCGGGCGGAGTTCGGACTCGGGTGCTCCGAGCAACTCGGCGCCACGGAACCGGATGGAACCGGTGACCCGGGCGGACTTCGGCAGGAGCCCCATGATCGCGAGCGAGGACACGCTCTTGCCCGAACCCGACTCGCCCACGATGCCGAAGGTCTCGCCCCGGCGGAGGTCGAAGGACACGCCGTCGACCGCCCGCACGACGCCGTCATGGGTCGGGAAGTGCACGACGAGATCGCGGACCTCGAGCACCGCCTCGCCGCTCACGCGTGGGTGCTCTGCGGGTCGAGCGCATCCCGGAGGCCGTCACCGAGGAAGTTCACGGCGAGCACGGTGATGAAGATCATGAGACCCGGGAAGTAGATGAGGTACGCCTGCGGGGTCCCGACGTAGCCGCTCGCGTTGTCGAGGAGCGAGCCCCAGGACGTCGCCGGGGGTTGGACCCCGAACCCGAGGAACGAGAGTGCCGATTCGGTGAGGATCGCGCCGGCCACGGCGAGCGTCGCACCGACGAGGATCGGCCCGACGCAGTTCGGGATGATGTGCCGGAACACCACGCGGGTCGGACTCGCCCCGATCGATCGGGCCGCTTCCACGAACTCCCGTTCGCGCAGGGCGAGCACCTGCCCGCGCACGACGCGGGCCTCCCCCATCCAGAACAGCGCAGCGAGTGCGAGGGCGATGACCACCTGCGTGCTCCCGAGCCCCTTGATCGCGATGGCGAGCACGACGAGTTGCGGGATCACGAGGAACAGGTCGGTGAGCCGCATGAGGCCCTGATCCGCCCACCGGCCGAAGTACCCGGAGACCGCACCCACCACCGTTCCGAGGATCGTGCTGAGCAGGGCGACGACGAACCCGATCCGCAACGACGTCTGGCCCGCGTAGAGGATCTCGGTGAACATGTCCCGCCCGAGTTCGTCGGTGCCCATCCAGTGTCGACCGTTCGGGCCCACCGGCCCGAGGACGAGGTTCTGCTCGTTCTTCGGGAACGGCGCGAAGAGCGGCGCGCCGAAGCAGGCGACGACGAGCACGAGGAGGATGAGCGTCGATGCGACGGCCAGGCGGTGGCGGAGGAACCGCGATCGGAACAGCTGCCACTGCGACCGTGGTTCGGGCCCGGCCCCGGCGGCGCCACCGAGTTCGGGCGCGATCGGCAGCCGCGGGCTCCCGCCCGGCAGGCCGAGACTCTCGAGGGGCTGCGCCTCCTCGCGACGGTCGCTCACGTGACCCTCACCCGCGGGTCCAGCCAGCCGTACGCGAGGTCGGCGATGAGGTTGAAGAGCAGCACGAAGAAGGCGGCAACCACGGTCCACGCGGTGAGCATCGTGGCGTCCCCACGGTCGAGCGCGCTCACGAAGATCCGGCCCATGCCGGGGATCGAGAAGATCTGCTCGGTGATCACGAGCCCGCCGAACAGCAGGCCGATGTCGAGCGCCATCACGGTGACGACCGGGATCAGGGCGTTGCGCAGCGCGTGGCGCAGCACGACCTGCCGACGGGGCACGCCCTTCGCCCGGGCGGTGCGCACGTAGTCGGCGTTGAGCGTGTCGAGCATCGACGCTCGCTGGTACCGGCTCCAGCCCGCGATGTTCTGGACCGTCAGCACCAGAACGGGCAGGAAGAGGTGTCGCAGGTAGTCGAGGTTGAATCCCGTGACCCCGTCGGAGTGGAGGTTGCCGGAGAACGTGTAGAACCACGAGGAGGACCCGAACCACCCGGGCACGGTGAAGACGAAGAACTGGATGGCGATGAAGGCGAACCAGAAGGGTGGGATCGAGATCCCCATGAACGAGAACGTGGTCAGGACGTAATCGCCGACGGAGTACTGGCGCACCGCGCTGTACACGCCGATGATGAGCGCGGCGATCACCGACACCGCCACGCCCCAGACGAGCAGCTGGATCGTCAACCACATCCCGGACCGCAACTTGGCGGCGATGGGTTCACGGCTCACTTCGGTCTCGCCCATGTCGCCCTGCACGAATCGACCCAGCCAGCGCCCGTACTGGACGGCGAGCGGCTTGTCGAGGCCGAGGCGTCGCTCCTCGGCGATGCGCACCTTCGGGTCGCGGGCCTGCGCGAGTCGAGCGGTCGGATCGAAGGCGATGCGGGTGCCGACGAAGGCCACGATCGACGCCAGGAACAGCACGACGATGGAGTAGACGACTCGACGGGTGAGGTACTGGATCACGTGGTCTCCCCCGCCCGTGAGACGGGATGGGCCCACCCCCACAGGGGTGAGCCCATCCGCATCACGTTCGGATCCGGGCGGATCAGCCCTTGAGCGTCCAATAGTTGATCCGGGCGAACGGGCCCATCACCGCGTTGTCCTGCACCTTGCCCTTGATGGACGTCTTGTAGAGCAGGATGTTCGGGAGCGGGTCGAGCGGCAACGAGGTGACGCTCGCTCCGATGAGGAGGTCGGCCTGCTTCGACAGTTCGGCCCGCTTGGCGGCGTCGGGCTCGACATCCACCTGCTCAAGGAGCGGGTCGAGACCATCCACGCGAGTCCCGGTCCAGTTCTGGCCGGAGTTCTCGTTGGCCTCCGACGGGATGTTCGCCGAGCAGAAGATCACGCACAGACCCGGGTCCGGGATGGTGGCGACCTGGGCGTACAGCGCCATCTGGAAGTCACCGCTCGGGAGCTGCTCACCGAACAGGTCACCGGCCTCCACCGTCTGGATCTTCATCTGGAAGCCGGCGTCCTTGAAGGCCGCCTGCAGGATCTGGGCCGTGAGCGCACGGCGCTGGTTGCCCACCGTCGTCTTGAAGGTGAACGACGCCTTCTTGCCGTCCTTGGTCCAGTACCCACCGGACTTCTTGTAGCCGGCGGTCGTCATGAGCGACTTCACCTGCTTGAGGTCCTTGGTGTACCCGCTGAACCCCTTCGGGTCGGCGTATTCCGCCACGATCGGGGGATTGAAGGAGTTCTGGGCCTTCTTGACGCCGAGCGTGCCGAAGAGCCGCTTCACGATCGCATCGCGATCGATCGAGTACGCGATCGCCCTCCGGAAGTTGATGTCGTCGAACGGGGCGACGTTGTTGTTGAGCCACAGCGCCTCGACGTTGCCGGTGTCACCGGTGGCCTTCGTCACCGAGCCCGGCAGACCCTTCTTGATCTGGGCCAGCGCATCGGGTTGCGGCTGCGGGTAGAGGGCCGAGACCTCGCCGGCCTTGAACGCCTGGAACGCAGCCGTCGACTCCGGGATGATCTTGAAGATCACCTTCTTGATGGTCGGCTTCTTGTCCCAGTACTTGGGGTTCGGCGTCAGGGTGATCGAGACGCCCTTCTTCCACTTCGCGAACCACGGGCCGCCCGAGAACGAGTAGCCGTCCTTCATCTCGGCGCTGCGATCCTTGCCGGCGAGGATGTGGCTCGGCATGAGACCGTAGCCACCCGAGAACAGAGACTTCCACGACGCGTACGGCTCGGCATACGTGACCACGACGGTCTGGGGGTCGGGAGCGGTCACGCTCTCGACGCTCGAGTATCCCGTGGTGTCGTAGATGTCGGTTCCATTGACGATCTGGTCGTAGGTGTACTGGAAGTCGGCGGCCGTGACCTGCACGCCGTCGCTCCAGACCGCCTTCGGGTTGAGCTTGTAGGTGACGACCTGCTTGGGCGACGTCTGGAGGGTCGGCTCACCGGCGAGCAGCGACGTCGGCACGTAGTTGTACGCGCCACCCTTCCCCGGCACGAACCGGAACGCCTGCGGCAGCGTGTTGTAGAGCGCCATCCACGCGCCCCATGAGGAACCGGCGCACGACGCGATCCAGTCGAGGCAGTCGGGCTCCTGCTCCGCGCCGATGGCGAGCGTCCCGCCGCCCTTCGCCGCCGGGCGGACCGCGCCCGCCGGGGCCACGGTCGTGATGGCGAGACCGAGGGTCAGGACCCCCGAGGCCAGCGCCGCTGTCGCCTTCGTGAACCTCATGCCGATGGACCCCCTGGATCGGTGTCGGTACTGGGTTGGGACCCGGGCGGACGTGTCAGTCGACGCGCAGCCCGAGGAGGATGACCGAGAAGAAGAAGATGACGGCCGCGATCACCGTCAGGCGATCGAGGTTCCGTTCCACCACCGTGCTGCCGGCCATCGCGCCGCCGAGTTGACTGCCTCCGAACATGTCGGAGAGTCCCCCGCCCCGGCCCGCGTGCAACAGGATCAGCATGATGAGCACGAGCGCGGTGGCGATGCAGACGGCGAGGATGATGGCGGTGACCACGGTGTCCCTCCTGATCGGAACCGTGCGGAACCTAGCACCCGGGCCGAAGACGGAGCCGCCACCGGGACGCGGCCGGTCAGGAGCCGATCAACCGTAGCGGATCATGCGTGCGAAGTCGTCCGGGTCGAGGGATGCGCCGCCGACGAGGGCACCGTCGATGTCGTCGCAGGCCATGAGTTCGGCGATGTTCCCCGGCTTCACGCTCCCGCCATACTGGATGCGAACCGCCCCGGCCGCCGTCGCCCCGGCCACCTCGGCCACCTGGCCGCGGATGAGCGCGCACATCGACTGCGCATCGTCGGCGCTCGCCGTGCGACCGGTGCCGATCGCCCAGATCGGTTCGTAGGCGATCACGAGTCCCGCGACCTGGGCCTTTGGAATAGCGGCGAGCCCGGCGGTGACCTGCGCTCGGACCTTCGACTCGGCACCATCCGCCTCGCGCTCCTCGAGGGTCTCCCCGCAGCAGAGGATCGGGATCATGCCGTGCTTGAGCACCGCGCGCGCCTTCCGGTTCACGTCCTCGTCCGACTCCCCGAACAGCTCGCGTCGTTCGGAGTGGCCGACGATGACGTACCGGACACCGAGCTTGGCCAGGAACACCGGGCTCACCTCGCCGGTGAACGCGCCGGAGTCCTCGTGGTGGCAGTTCTGCGCTCCGAGCGCGATCGGGATCGAATCCGCGTCGAGCACGGTCTGCAGGGAACGCAGGTCGGTGAACGGTGGCGCCACGACGACGTCGACCCGCTCGTAATCGGTCTTGTCGAGTTGGTAGGACAACTTCTGGGTGACCTGGATCGCTTGGTAGTGATCGTGGTGCATCTTCCAGTTGCCAGCGATGATCGGCTTGCGATCGGTCATGCGTCCCTCCCGAGACGGAGTGCCTCGAGACCCGGCAGGTCTCCGAGTTCGAGCAGTTCGAGCGAGGCACCACCACCGGTGCTCACGTGGTCGATGCGATCGGCGAGACCCATCTGCCGAGCAGCCGCCGCACTGTCGCCGCCCCCGATCACCGTGAAGCCGGGACAGTCGACCACCGCCTCGGCGACCGCCCGGGTGCCGCTCGCGAACGGTGCGACCTCGAACACCCCCATCGGGCCGTTCCACAGCACCGTGCGGGCGGCTGCGATCCGGTCGGCGAAGTCGGCCGCCGTCTCCGGCCCCACGTCGAGGCCCTTCCAGCCTTCGGGGATGGACGCCGCCCCGACGATGCGCGTCTCGGCGTCGGCGGCGATGTCGCGGGCGATGACGACGTCGACCGGGATCTCGACCCGACCGGTCGCCAGCAGACGGCGGCAGTCGTCGAGCCGGTCCGGCTCCAGCAGGGAATCCCCGATGGGATGGCCCTGCGCGGCGAGGAACGTGAACGCCATCGCACCACCGACGAGGATCGTGTCGCACTTCGTGAGCAGTGCGTCGATGACCCCGAGCTTGTCGGACACCTTCGATCCACCGAGGATCGCGACGAACGGGTGCGCCGGCGCGTCGAGCAGACCGCCGAGGACCTCGACCTCCCGGCGGAGTTGCAGACCTGCGGCCGCCGGGAGGACCCGGGGCGGACCGACGATGGATGCGTGCGCCCGATGGGACGCGCCGAACGCCTCGTTGACGTAGAGGTCGAACGGCGCCACGAGGTTGGTGGCGAAGGCCGGGTCGTTCGCCTCCTCCCCCGGGTGGAACCGGAGGTTCTCGAGCACCATGAGGTCGCCGGCGTCCAACGACGCCACCATCGACGCCGTGTCGATGCCGACGGCCGAGGGCGCGAGCGGGACCTCGGCCCCGAGCAACTCACCGATCCTGGCCGCGACCGGGGCGAGCGAGAACTCGGCACGGGGCGCACCCTTCGGCCGACCGAGGTGGGCCGCCAGGACGACCGCGGCGCCCCGTCCGCGCAGCCACTCGACCGTCGGCATCGTCGTGGTGATCCGCAGGTCGTCCGCGACCCGCCCGTCCGCGAGCGGCGTGTTGAGTTCCGCTCGGACGAGCACCCGGGCCCCGTCGAGATCGGGGAACTCCTCGAGCCGAGGCAGCGATGCCCCCACGATCAGCCGATGAAACGGACGAGGTCGACGAGGCGGTTCGAGTATCCCCACTCGTTGTCGTACCAACCGAGGATCTTGACGAGGTTCCCGTTCGTGGAGGTGTCCACGGCGGAGAAGATGCAGGACGACGCGTTGCCCACGATGTCGGCGGACACGAGCGGCTCCTCGCTGTACTGCAGCACGCCGCGGTACGAGGGATCGGCGGCCGCGCGGGCGAAGGCGGCATTGATCTCGTCGACGCTCGCCTCGACCTTGAGTTCGGCGGTGAGGTCGGTGATGGACCCCGTCGGGGTCGGAACCCGCAGGGCCATGCCGTCGAGGCGCCCCTTGAGGTTCGGGAGCACGAGGCCGATCGCCTTCGCGGCACCGGTGCTGCTCGGGATGATGGAGAGGGCCGCCGCCCGCATCCGCCGGAGGTCGGCCTTCCCCGAGCGGGACACCTGCGCGAGGTCCTGGAGCGACTGGTCCGACGTGTAGGCGTGCACCGTCGTCATGAGGCCCCTCTCAATGCCGAAAGCCTCGTCGAGAACCTTGCCCATCGGCGCGAGGCAGTTCGTCGTGCACGATGCGTTGGAGATCACCTGGTGCTTCGCCGCGTCGTACTCGCCGTCGTTGATCCCCATGCAGATGCTGACGTCGGCGTCGCCCGACGGAGCGGAGATGATGACGCGCGTCGCGCCGCCGGCGAGGTGGCCGGCCGCCTTGTCGCGGGCGGTGAACACGCCCGTCGACTCGATGACCACGTCGACGCCGTTCGCGCCCCACGGGATCTCGCTCGGGTCCTTGGACTCCAACTTCTTGATGGCTCGCCCGTCGATGGAGAACCCGTCGGCGGTGACCTGCACGTCGTTCGCCAGGGTTCCGCCGACCGAGTCGTGCTTGAGGAGGAAGGCCGCGGTCTCGCTGTCGCCGAACGGGTCGTTCACGGCCACGAGCTCGACCCCCGCCTCCTCGCCCCGGGCGAGGATCGCCCGCGTGAAGGACCGGCCGATGCGTCCGAACCCGTTGATGCCGACACGTACCGTCATGGTGCCTCTCCTGGTCGAGTGGTCAGTGGATCGTCGTACCGCCGCCGATCGCCCGCCCTCACAGCAGGTCGCGCAGCGCCTCGGCCATTCTTCCCGCGTCGTGACCTGCGCAGTCGGATCCGGCGAGGGCGGTCCCCACCGGCCGGACCCCGAGGTCTCGGATCGCCGCCTCGTCGACCCCGAGCGAACCGTCCGTCGCGTGGAGGAAGGTGCCGATCCGGGCGCCGTGGTCCAACAGGGCCCGCAGGTGGTCCGCACCGTCGTACCCGGCGGTCTCGGGCACCTCCTCGACGAGGTTGGCGACGTGCACGACCTCGCCCGACGCCTCGGCGATGGCCCGCCGGACCCCTGGGACCGCGAGCACGGCGAGCACGCTCGTGTAGAGCGAGCCCGGTGCGAGGACGATCTGATCCGCGTGGTGGATGGCCTCCACCGCCTCCGGGCACGCGGCGACGTCGTCCGGGACGATCCCGACCCGCCGGATCCGCCCCTCCACCGTCTGCACGGCGACCTGACCCTCGACGTCCCCGCCCCCGTCGATCCGGGCGCGCAGCGCGACCGGCTCGACCGTCGCCGGCAGCACCCGGCCGACGGTGCCGAGCAACCGACCGCACTCGTCGAGCGCCAGCCGCAGGTCGCCGAACGCCTCGGCCAGCCCGACGATGAGGAGGTTGCCGAGCGGGTGACCGGCGAGATCGCCGGTGGCGAACCGATGGTCGAACGCCGCCGCGAGCGGGGTCGGCCCGGCGGCGAGGGCCTCGAGGCACTTGCGCAGGTCCCCGGGCGCGGGCACCCCGAGATCCCGCCGCAGCCGACCGCTCGACCCGCCGTCGTCGGCGACGCTCACCACCGCGGTCACGGAGCCCGCGTACCGGCGGACGGCCCGCAGGGTCATGGCCAACCCGTGACCCCCGCCGAGGGCGACGACCCGGGGGCCGTCCGGGGTGAGGGACGTGAAGCGCGGGTCAGTCACGGTCCCGGTCCCGGTGTCGCACCGTGGGCTCGTACCCGAGCGATCCGAGCAGGCCCGCGAGCGCTTCGGCGACCGCAACGCTCCGGTGCCGACCGCCCGTGCAGCCGATCGCGATCGACAGGTAGCTCTTGCCCTCCCGCCGGTACGCGGGGAGCGTGAGCCGGAACAGCCGCTCGAGTTCGGCCAGGTACTGCTCGGTGTCCGGTTGGCCGAGCACGAACTCCCGAACCGGCGCGTCGGTGCCGGTGAGCGGTCGGAGTTCGTCCACCCAGTGCGGGTTCGGGAGGAACCGGACGTCGAAGACGAGGTCCACGTCGACGGGCACGCCGTGCTTGTAGCCGAACGACACGACCGAGAGGTGGAACTCGTCGTCCGTGCCGCGCTCATCGAGGAGCGAACGCACCCGTTCCCGGAGCTCGTGCACGTTCAGGTCTGTGGTGTCGAGCACGACGTCGGCCCGACCCTTGAGGTCCTCGAGCAGTCGCCGTTCACGCGCGATGCCGTCGACCATCCGGTCGCCGTCGGCGAGCGGATGGCGTCGTCGGGTCGCCTCGTACCGTCGGACGAGGACCTCGTCCGCGGCGTCGAGGAACACGACCCTCGTGATCGCCCCCGACGCCCGGAGCTCGGCGAGGGAAGCGGTGAGATCGTCGACGAACAAACCGGAACGGACGTCGACGACGAGCACGTACCGGCTCGATCGCTCACCGCTGCGGGCGAGGTCCGCAACCTTGCCGATGAGTGCGGGCGGCAGGTTGTCGATGACGTAGAAGCCGAGGTCCTCGAGCGCGTCGGCGGCGGTCGACCGTCCGGCCCCGGACATCCCGGTGAGGACGGTGATCTCGAGGGGGGCGGCGGCGCTCATGGCGCCAAGGATGGCAGGTCGGATGCCGAGGAGCCCTCGTCGCCGGGGAGGGTCTCACCGTGCAGGGCCGCGTGGAGCGCCTCGCCCACGGCGGTGGGGAGCCACCCGAGTCCGGTGAGCGTCTCGCGACTCTGCTCCCGCAACCGCTTCACGGAACCGAACTCCTTGAGCAGGCGCTTCCGACGCGCCGGCCCGAGCCCGGGGACGTCGTCGAGCACCGACGCGACCATCCGCCGGTCACGGCGGGTGCGGTGGAACGTGTTCGCGAACCGGTGGGCCTCGTCCCGGACCTGCTGGAGGAGGTAGAGCGCCTCGGAATCGCGAGCGATGCGGACCGGTTCGTCGCGCCCGGGGACGTACACCTCCTCGAACCGCTTCGCGAGGCCGACGACCGGGATCTCGTCCTCGAGACCGAGATCCTCCAGCACGCGCACGGCCACCCCGAGTTGGCCCTTGCCCCCGTCGATCACGAGCAACTGGGGCGGGTAGGAGAACCGGCGTCCGGCCTCGGGCGACCCGTCGCGCTCGCGCAGGAGTGCCGTGAACCGTCGGGTCAGCACCTCCTCCATGGACGCGAAGTCGTCCTGCCCGCGAGCGTGCCGCACCGTGAAGCGGCGGTACTGGTTGCGCTTCGGCATCCCGTCCTCGAGCACCGTCATGGAGGCGACGATCTCCGTGTCCTGGAGGTTCGCGATGTCGAAGCACTCGATCCGCAGCGGCGCCTCCGGCAGGTCGAGCGCATCCTGCAGCGCCGTGAGGGCCCGGGCCCGGGCGTTGTGGTCGCTCGCCCGCTTGAGCCGGTGCCGGGCGAACGCATCCTCGGCGTTCCTCGTCACGGTGGCTGCGAGTTCCCGCTTCCCGCCCCGCTGGGGGACGCGGATGTCCACCCGACTCCCCCGCACCTCGGACAGGGCCGCGACCAGCACGTCGAGGTCGTCGGGCAGCACGGGCACGAGGATCTCGCGCGGGACGTCCTCGGACGGCGCGGTGGCGTACAACTGCTGGAGAAGGCGAGCGACGAGGGCGGGCGTCTCGAGATCCTCGACCTTGTCGACGATGAGCCCCTTGCGCCCGACGACCCGGCCCCGTCGGACGTGGAACACCTGGACCGAGGCCTCGATCGGGTCCTCGACGAGGCCGATGAGGTCGAGGTCCTCCTCACGGGGTCCGACCATCGTCTGGCGTTCGACCACGTGTTCGATGGAGCCGAGTTGGTCCCGGAGCCGGGCGGCCCGTTCGAACTCGAGCGCGTCGGACGCGACCTGCATCTCGGTGGTGAGCCTTGCGACGACCTCGTCGGTGTCGCCATCGAGGAACCGCACGAGCGACGCGACCAACGCGTCGTACTGCTCGCGGGTGACGGCGTCGACGCAGGGCGCCACGCACTGGTCGATGTGCGCGTACAGGCAGGGGCGGCCCTCCCGGGCGTGACGCTGGAACTTCGCCGCCGAGCAGGTCCGGATCGGGAAGGTGCGCAGGAGCGCATCGAGCGTCTCGCGGATCGCCCAGGCGTGGGCGTACGGTCCGAAGTACCGGACCCCCCGACGCTTCGCGCCCCGCATCACCATCGCCCGGGGCCAGTCCTCGTCGAGGGTGACGGCGAGGTACGGGTACGACTTGTCGTCCTTGAGATCGATGTTGAAGCGCGGGTGGTGCGCCTTGATGAGGTTGTGCTCGAGGAACAGCGCCTCGACCTCGTTGCGCACCTCGATCCACTCGACGCTCGTCGCCGTCTCCACCATCTGACGGGTCCGCGGGTGGAGCGTGTCGGGTCGGGCGAAGTACGAGCCGACACGACTCCGCAGACTCTTCGCCTTCCCGACGTAGATGACCCGACCATCCCGGTCCTTGAACTGGTACGAACCGGGGGCGTCGGGGATCGACGGGGCGGGCGGGCGATCGAGCACGCCGCCATCCTCGCGGAAGGCGGACCGGGCCGTCGGACCCCGCACCGCTCGGGCCGATGTCCGACCCACCGCTACACTGCAGGTGCCGGCCTGGTACCCGGCCACATACACGAGATCCCGGGGCCGACAACCCCGCGGTGGGCGACCAGGCTGTCCCCGCCGGCCACCACCGGGATCCTGCGCCGAAGGGCCGATCCCATGCTGCGACTCCAGGCTCCCCTGCCGGACCGCTACACCCTGGCCACCCCGGACGAACTCGCGCGATGGATCGAGGCGGCGAAGCGCACCCTCGGTGACCGCGTGGTCGTGCTCGGCCACCACTACCAGCGCGACGAGGTGATCCGGTGGGCCGACGCCCGGGGGGACTCCTTCCGGCTCGCTCGTTTCGCCGCCGACAGCGATGCGACCGACATCGTGTTCTGCGGGGTCCACTTCATGGCCGAGTCGGCCGACGTGCTCACCGGCGATCACCAGCGGGTCATCCTCCCGGACCTCAACGCCGGATGCTCGATGGCCGACATGGCCGATCTCGACCAGGTCGAGGAGGCGTGGGAGGCGCTCGCCGGCGTCGTCGACATCGACGGCGTGGTCCCGATCACCTACATGAACTCGTCGGCCGCGATCAAGGCGTTCGTCGGCCGCCACGGCGGCGCCGTGTGCACGTCGTCGAACGCCCGGGCCGTGCTCGAATGGGCACTCGGCCGAGGGGAACGGGTGCTGTTCTTCCCGGACCAGCACCTCGGGCGCAACACCGGTTTCGAGATGGGGTTCCCCGCCGATCGCATGCTCCTCTGGGATCCGCGACGCGAGCAGGGCGGCCTCTCCGACGACGAGATCCGCCGCGCCGTGCTGCTCCTCTGGCGGGGCTGGTGCTCGGTGCACCAGCGGTTCACACCGGACCACGTCGCCGCGTTCCGCGAGCAGTACCCCGACGGCGAGGTGATCGTGCACCCCGAGTGCGCCCACGAGGTCGTCGAACTCGCCGACCGCACCGGATCGACCGAACGGATCCTCGCGTGGGTCGAGGCCGCGCCCCCGGGATCGACGATCGGCATCGGCACCGAGATCCACATGGTCCAGCGACTCGCGGCCGAGCACCCGGATCGCACCGTCGTGTCGCTCGACCCGCTCGTCTGCCCGTGCTCCACGATGTTCCGGATCGACGCACCCCACCTCGCGTGGTGCCTCGAGCAGCTGGTCGCCGGAGAGCCGGTCAACGAGATCCACGTCGATCCCGACACCGCGGCGTGGGCGCGGGTGGCCCTCGAGCGCATGCTCGAGATCACCTGACCCCGGCCCCGCCCGGGGCCGATCGGTTCAGTGGCGGGTCGCGCGCAGCACGAGGAGTCGCGGGAACTCCGCCGCCGCCGTGTAGCCCGGCGCCCGCTCGAGGAAGCCCGGCGGGGGCGGCGGTTCGATCATCCGGTCGACGAGCAGGGCCTGCGCCGCCATCGCGTTCACGTACCGGCTGAGCGGTCGGTGGACGAACGGCAGCACGACACCCGGCTCCATCTCCTCGTCCACGACGCTGTCGGTGAGGTAGGAGCCGACCCGCCAGTACTGCTCCTCCAGGATGTGGTCGTCCACCCACCCGCTCCCCGGGGCCTGGAGCAGCGGGTGGTTGAGCATGAAGAGGAAACGTCCGCCCGGGGCCAGCACGCGGGCGACCTCGGCGATCGCGTCGTCGGGTTCCTCGAGGTGCTCGAACACGAGGCACGCGATGACCGCGTCGAAGCGGCCCGATCCGAACGGCAACCGGACCGCCTCCCCCATGAGGTACGAGGGACCACCGCCGCGCGCCGTGGCGAGGCGTACCTGCGCCGCCACCGGATCGACGCCCACCACCTCCGCCCCGGCGGCGGCGGCGCGTCGGGCCAGCTGCCCCTCACCGCACCCGATGTCGAGCACCCGCCGTCGCCCCGCGAGGTGCTCGGCGACGAGCGGGAGGATCTGCTCCTCATACTCCGGATCGGCACCGTCGGTGAAGCCGTCCTGCCACCACCCCGCGTGCTCGGTCCAGGCGTCGAAGCGGCCCCCGGTCACCGTCGGCCCTCGACGAGCAGCCGTTCGAGGAAGCGCCCGGTCCACGACCCCTTGACGCGCACGACGTCCTCGGGGGTGCCCTCGGCGACGATCCGACCGCCGCCGTCGCCCCCCTCCGGACCGAGGTCGACGATCCAGTCGGCGCACTTGATGACATCGAGGTTGTGCTCGATCACGAGCACGGTGTTCCCGGCGTCGACCAGCCGTTGGAGCACGCCGAGGAGCCGCCGGACGTCCTCGAAGTGGAGGCCGGTCGTCGGTTCATCGAGGATGTAGATCGTCCGACCGGTGGAGCGCTTCCCGAGCTCCGTGGAGAGCTTCACCCGCTGGGCCTCCCCGCCGGAGAGGGTCGGTGCGGGCTGCCCGAGGCGCACGTACCCGAGACCGACGTCCACGAGGGTCTGCAACTGCCGGGCGATCGTCGGCTGGTTCTGGAAGAACTCGAGCGCCTCCTCGGTCGGGAGGTCCAGCACCTCGGCGATGCTCCGGCCCTTGAACGTCACCTCGAGCGTGTCCCGGTTGTACCGATCCCCCTTGCAGACCTCGCACGGGACGTAGACGTCGGGCAGGAAGTGCATCTCGATCTTGATGGTGCCGTCGCCGGCACACGCCTCGCACCGCCCGCCCTTCACGTTGAACGAGAACCTGCCCTGCGCGTAGCCGCGTACCTTCGCCTCGGGGGTGCCGGCGAAGAGCGCGCGGATCTTGTCGAACACCCCGGTGTAGGTGGCCGGGTTCGACCGCGGGGTGCGTCCGATCGGTGACTGATCGATCGTGATGACCTTGTCGAGGTGCTCGATCCCGCGCACCGTCTTGTGCTTCCCGGGCACCGTCCGGGACCGGTACACCCGCTGCATGAGGGCCTGGTTGAGAATGTCGTTGACCAGGGTGCTCTTCCCGCTCCCGCTCACGCCGGTCACGGCGACGAAGCAGCCGAGCGGGAACCTGACGTCGATGCCCTGGAGGTTGTGCTCGCGCGCCCCGACGACCTCGAGCCACTTGTCGGTCGGCACACGGCGGCTCGACGGCACATCGATCGCCCGATCTCCGGACAGGTACTGACCCGTGACCGACCGCGGCTCGGCCAGCACATCGGCGAGGGAACCCGACACCACGACCTCGCCACCATGCTCGCCCGCCCCCGGACCGATGTCGACGATGTGGTCGGCGACCCGGATCGTGTCCTCGTCGTGCTCCACGACGAGGACCGTGTTGCCGAGGTCCCGCAGACGGACCATCGTGTCGATGAGCCGCTGGTTGTCCCGTTGGTGGAGACCGATGGACGGCTCGTCGAGGACGTAGAGGACGCCGACGAGCCCGCTCCCGATCTGGGACGCCAGGCGGATGCGTTGCGCCTCACCGCCGGCGAGCGACCCGGCCGAACGGTTGAGGCTGAGGTAGTCGAGTCCGACGTCGAGGAGGAACTGGAGGCGGTCGTTCACCTCCTTGAGCACGCGCTCGGCGATCATGCGATCCCGGGCACTGAAGCCGATGCCGGCGAAGAAGGCGGCGACGTCGCGGATGCTCAGATCGCCGACCTCGCTGATGCTGCGACCGTCGATGCGCACGGCCAACGACGAGGGCTTCAGGCGCGCCCCGTGGCAGGCGGGGCACGGCACCTCCCGCATGTACCCCTCGATCTGCTCCCGGAGCCGGTCGCTGTCGGCGTCGGTGTGGCGCCGCTCCAACCAGGGGATGACCCCCTCGTACCGCGACCGGTACTCGCGCCGCCGGCCGTAGCGGTTCTTGTACTTGACCGTGACCTGCCCCTTGCCCGCCCCGAAGAGGATCACCTTGCGGTCCGCGGCCCGCAGATCACGCCACGGCGTGTCGACGGAGAAGTCGTGCTCCTCGCCGACGGCGGTGAGCAGCCGGGTGAAGAACTCCCCCCGGAAGCCGGACCACGGCGCGATGGCGCCCTCGGCGATCGAGAGGTCCTCGTCCCGGATCACCAGTTCCGGGTCGACCTCGTAACGGGTGCCCAGACCGTCGCAGCGTTCGCAGGCACCGTAGGGCGAGTTGAACGAGAAGTTCCGGGGCGCCAGTTCGTCGAAGGACAGGCCGCAGTGGTTGCACGCGAGGTGCTCGGAGAAGGTGAGGCCCTCCGGCGCCGCCTCGCCCGCCTGCGGGACGACCTCGATCTCCGCGACCCCCTCGGCGAGCCGCAGGGCCGTCTCGAGGGAGTCGGTGAGTCGGCGCTCGATGCCGTCACGACGGACGAGCCGGTCGACCACGACCTCGATCGTGTGCTGCTCGTATCGGGCCAGCCGGTCGGATCCGCGGTCGGCGAGCTCCACAGTCTCGCCGTCGATCCGGGCCCGCGTGAAGCCCTGCTGCGCCAGGTCGGTGAGCAGCCCCTCGTACTCGCCCTTGCGACCCCGGACCACCGGCGCCAGCACCTGGAAGCGGGTCCCGTCGGGCAGTTCGAGGATGCGGTCCACGATCTGCTGGGGCGTCTGTCGGGTGATCACCCGGTCGCAGTTCGGACAGTGCGGGACCCCGACCCGGGCGAAGAGCAGCCGCAGGTAGTCGTAGATCTCGGTGATCGTGCCCACGGTCGACCGCGGGTTGCGGGACGCGGACTTCTGGTCGATCGAGATGGCCGGCGACAGCCCCTCGATGAAATCCACATCCGGCTTGTCCATCTGGCCCAGGAACTGCCGGGCGTAGGACGAGAGCGACTCGACGTAGCGGCGTTGGCCCTCGGCGTAGATCGTGTCGAAGGCGAGTGATGACTTCCCGGATCCGGACAGGCCCGTGATGACGACGAGGCGATCCCGGGGCAGGTCGACGTCGATGCCGCGCAGGTTGTGCTCGCGAGCGCCACGGACGCTGATGCGGTCCGGCTCCCCCCGGGGCGCGCTCGGCGGCTGGATGGTCGGCAACGAGGCGGCCGCCCGCCGGGCCCGTGCCGCCTTCGTCGGTTGCGAGTCGCGCCGGGTCCGACCCGAGGGCGCGGCGGCGTCGGAGGACTTCGCGCGTGCGGCCCCGGCCTTCGCCTTCGGGGTTGCCTTCGTCGCCTTCGCCGCCTTCGCCGCCTTCGCAGTCGTCGCAGCCGTTGCGCCCTTCGCCGAGCGCTTCGCGGCGTGGTCGGCCGTCCCGCGTGCGGTCGTCGCCCCTTGTGCCCCACCGGCGGCACGACTCGATCCGGCGGTCCGAGCACTCGCCCCGCTCGCCAGCTCGGCAGATCGACGACGCGGCGACTTCGGTTCGGCGGGCACCGGCGCATGGTACCGACCGCTCCCCGGCGGCCGTCGATCGTCGTCAGCCCGCAGCGCGCAGTTCGCGCTTCAGTTCGTTGATCTCGTCCCGCAGTCGGGCCGCCTCCTCGAACCGGAGGTCCTTGGCGGCCTGCGCCATCTCCTCCTGGAGTTGGAGCACGAGGCGACCGAGTTCGTCCGGCGGCACGCCGGCGAGGTCCGCGAAGATCGCGGCGCGTCGGCTGCGACCCCGCCCTCCGGAGGTCGTCGTCGACTCGTCGTCACCCTCCCGGGCCCGCACCATCGCGAGGATGTCGGACACCTTCTTGCGCACGGTCTGGGGATCGATGCCGTGCTCCGCGTTGTACTCGATCTGCAGTCTGCGCCGACGGTTCGTCTCGCTGATCGCACGTCGCATCGAGTCCGTGACCCGGTCCGCGTACATCACGACCTGCCCCTCGACGTTCCGGGCGGCCCGACCGATGATCTGGATGAGGCTCGTCTCGGAGCGGAGGAATCCCTCCTTGTCGGCGTCGAGGATCGCCACGAGCGAGACCTCCGGCAGGTCGAGGCCCTCGCGCAGCAGGTTGATCCCGACGAGCACGTCGTACTCACCGAGGCGCAGGGCTCGCAGCAGTTCGACCCGCTCGAGGGTGTCCACCTCGCTGTGGAGGTAGCGCACCCGGATCCCGAGCTCGACCAGGTAGTCGGTGAGGTCCTCCGACATCTTCTTCGTGAGCGTCGTGACGAGGACGCGCTGCTCCTTGTCGACCCGCTCACGGATCTCGTGCACGAGGTCGTCAATCTGACCCTTCGTGGGCCGTACGACGACCTCCGGGTCGATGAGGCCGGTCGGCCGCACGATCTGCTCGACGATCTGCTGGGAGTCCTGGATCTCGTATGGCGAGGGCGTGGCCGACATGTAGACGATCTGGTGCACGCGGTCGGCGAACTCGTCGAAGGTCAAGGGGCGGTTGTCGAGCGCGGACGGGAGCCGGAAGCCGTGCTCCACCAGGGTCTCCTTGCGCGAGCGATCCCCGGCGAACTGCCCGCGGATCTGCGGGACGGTGACGTGGCTCTCATCGAGGACGACGAGGTAGTCGTCGGGGAAGTAGTCGAGCAGGGTGTAGGGCGCCTGCCCGGGATCACGACCGTCGAGGTGCCGGGAGTAGTTCTCGATCCCCGAGCAGAACCCGACCTCGCGCATCATCTCGAGGTCGTAGGTGGTGCGCATCCGCAGCCTCTGCGCCTCGAGCAGCTTCTCGTGGTCGTGGAACCAGCGGAGCCGTTCGTCGAGTTCGGCCTCGATCTGGGTGACGGCGCGCCGCATCTGCTCGAGGTCGGTCGCGTAGTGCGAGGCCGGGAACAGGACCATCGTGTCGATGTCCTCGATGATCTCGGCGGTCAACGGATCGACCACCGAGATACGCTCGACCTCGTCGCCGAAGAGCGAGACGCGGATCCCGTGCTCCTCGTACGCGGGGAAGATCTCGATCGTGTCGCCCCGGACCCGGAACTTGTTGCGGACGAACGACACGTCGTTGCGCTCGTACTGCAGTTCCACGAGGCGGTTGAGGAGCGCCCGCTGCTCGTGCTCCTCGCCCACCCTGACGGTGAGGAGCTGCTTGGCGTACATCTCCGGGGAACCGAGGCCGTAGATCGCCGACACCGACGCCACGATCACGACGTCGCGCCGCGAGAGCAGGGCCGAGGTGGCGGAGTGCCGGAGGCGATCGATCTCCTCGTTGATCGAGGAGTCCTTCTCGATGAACGTGTCGGAGGACGGGATGTAGGCCTCGGGCTGGTAGTAGTCGTAGTACGAGACGAAGTACTCGACCCGATTGCGCGGGAAGAGTTCCCGGAACTCGGCGGCGAGCTGCGCGGCGAGGCTCTTGTTCGGGGCGAGGATCAGGGTCGGGCGCTGGACCTCGGCGATGAGCGCGGCCACCGTGAAGGACTTCCCCGAGCCCGTGATGCCGAGGAGCGTCTGGGCCCGGTCTCCGCGGCGCACCCCGGCGGCGAGGGCCTCGATGGCCTTCGGCTGGTCGCCGGCCGGCGCGAATTCGGAGACCAGCTCGAACGGGGGCACCCGCGGAGTCTACGGGCGTTCGGCGTTCACGACCCGGCGGACGGTGCTTCGTCCTCCGACGCCGCGTCGCCGGTCGCCTCGGCCGCCGCGCGCTCGTCGCGCAGCCGGACGAGGTCCGACCAGAGTTCCTCGACGATGGTCGCGAGCGCCTCGCGGTCCGCGCCGTTGTCGATGATGTGGGTCGCGATCTCCCGTCGCATCTCGTCCGTCGCCTGTGAGGCCATCCTCGCCTCGGCGTCCGCACGCGGGACGCCCCGCCCCTCGAGACGGTCGAGCCGCACCTCCCGCGGCGCCTCGACGACGATCACCGCGGCGTACCCACGGCTCGCCGCGTTCGCGGTCTCGGCGAGGAGCGGTACGTCGTGGACCACGATCCCGTCGGCCCGGGCCTCTGCGACCCGACGGAGGAACTCCTCGCCGATCGCGGGGTGGGTGATGGCCTCGAGATCCTTGCGGGCCTCCTCGGTCGCGAAGGCGATGGCGGCGAGCGCCGGGCGATCGAGGGTGCCGTCAGCCCGGACGATCCCGGGCCCGAACCGCTCCACGAGCCGGGCCAACGTGGGCGACCCGGGTTCGACGACCTCCCGGGCGATGCGGTCGGCGTCGACGATGACGGCACCGTGGTCGGCGAGCAGTTCCGCGACCGTCGACTTGCCGCTGCCGATCCCGCCCGTGAGGCCGATGAGGAGCATGCCCGGGATCGTAGAGGGGCCCGGCACCGCCCGGATGGGCCCCGGGCCCCAAGAACCCCCTCAGGTCGGCCCGTCCCCGCGCCGATGAACCCCTCGAACGTGGAGCCGCTCCGGAGTCGGACGGCCCGTATCCGAAAGGTGCCCGACCCATGACCAGCGTGCTCGTCATCAACGACCAACGGCTCGTCCGTGACGCGGTCCGAGCGATCTGTTCCGAGAGCGACGCCCAGGTGATCGCCGAGGCCGAGGAGGCCGTCGACGGCGCCCGGCTCGCCGCCGGGCTCGGGCCCGACGTGGTCGTCGTCTCCGACCTCACCGCGGTCGAGGCCGTCGCCGCCCACGCGCCCGACACCCGGATCGTGCTCATCGGCGCCGAGGGTTCGGTCGAGCGCGCCGCGGCGATGCGGGCCGGTGCAGCCGCGGTCCTCGGACCCCAGGACGGGGCGGGCGAACTGCTCGGTGCGGTGACGCAGCACACGGCCCCGGTGCTCCTCCGGATCGTGCCCATGCAGGCGGACCGCGGTCCGCTCACCCGCCGGGAGCACGAGGTGCTCCAGCAGCTGGCCGCCGGTCGCACGAGTCAGGAGATCGCCGAGGAGCTCTTCATCAGCCTCAAGACGGTGAAGAACCACCTCGGTTCCATCTACGCCAAGCTCGAGGCCCACAACCGGACCCAGGCGGTCCTCAGCGGCATGCGGCTCGGTCTGGTGCGCATCGCGTCCTGAGCGCGTCACGCACCCGAACGTGGAGGAGGCCCGGGCGCTGCGCCCGGGCCTCCTCGCGTCGTCCGAACGGCGACGGTCGTCCGTCGCCCGGGCTCAGGCCTCCGAGACGATCTCGCCCTCCGGGACGGACCCCTCGGCGACGGGCGCCTCCTCGGCCCCTGCCTCGGCCCCCTCCTCGTTGGGGCCACCGATGTAGTTGCCCGCCTCGTCGTAGGCGTGCTCACCGAAGGCGTCCTGGTACTCGGCGGCGACGGTGCCACCCTCGGCCGCCTGCTTGATCGACAGGGAGATGCGACGCCGGTCGAGGTCGATGTCGATGATCTTGACCCACAGCTCCTCGCCGCCCTGCACGACCTGCTCGGGGGCCTCCACGTGGTGGATCGCCATCTCGGAGATGTGGACCAGTCCCTCGATCCCCTCCCCGACCTGCACGAACGCACCGAACGGCACGAGCTTGGTGACCCGCCCGTAGACGAGCTCGCCCACCTGGTGGCCGGTGGCGAACTCCTGCCACGGGTCCTGCTGGGTGGCCTTGAGCGAGAGCGAGATCCGCTCGCGGGACAGGTCGACGTCGAGCACCTGCACGGTGACCTCGTCACCCACCTGGACCACCGAGGACGGGTGATCGACGTGCTTCCAGGAGAGCTCCGAGACGTGGACGAGTCCGTCCATGCCGCCGAGGTCCACGAACGCACCGAAGTTGACGACCGAGGAGACCACGCCGCTGCGGATCTCTCCGGGCTTGAGGTTCGCGAGGAAGTCGTCCCGCTGCTCGCGCTGGGTCTCCTCGAGGTACGCCCGCCGCGACAGGACGACGTTGTTCCGGTTCTTGTCGAGCTCGATGATCTTGCACTCGAGCGAGCGGCCCACGAACGGCTGGAGGTCACGCACGCGACGAAGGTCGACCAGCGATGCGGGCAGGAAGCCGCGCAGGCCGATGTCGAGGATGAGACCACCCTTCACGACCTCGATCACCGGACCGGAGACGACGCCCTCCTCCTCCTTGATCTTCTCGATCGTGCCCCAAGCCCGCTCGTACTGCGCGCGCTTCTTGGACAGGATGAGGCGTCCGTCCTTGTCCTCCTTCTGGAGGACGAGTGCCTCGAGCTCCTCGCCGAGGGTGACGATCTCCGCCGGGTTCACGTCGTTGCGGATCGAGAGTTCCTTCGAGGGGATGACGCCCTCGGACTTGAACCCGATGTCGAGCAGCACCTCGTCGGAGTCGATCTTCACGACGGTGCCGGTGACGAGGCCGCCCTCGTCGAACTCGATGAGGGTGGCGTCGATGGCGTCGGAGAGCGAGATGCCGTCCAGGTCGTCGAGCACGACGACCGACGTCCCGCCCTCCTCGAACTCGGTGGCGGCTTCGGTCTCGAGGGCCGCCTCGGCGACCTCGGTGGATTCGGACACGGGGTAACTCCTCGGGGTCAGGGACACTCGGGCTCCCGGCGGGGGTCCCGGATCGGTTCCGGGCCGCGCGGAGGCTGGGATCCCTCTCGTCGAGAGGGAGGGCGGAGGCTAGCGGTCCGCGGCCCGGCGGGCCACAAGGAGCACCTCGTGCCGGTCGAGCGCCGGGGGCCGGGCCGCGTAGTCCCCGGGGCTCACCCCGTGCACCGCGACCGACTCGAGCCCGGCCGCCTCGCCGATCGCTCGGAGTTCCCGAGCCGTGAAGGTCGTCGTCCAGAGGTCGAACGGAGCCTCCCGTCCATCCGGGTCCCGCAGGGTGGCCACCTCGTGGAGGACGCCGGTCCGCGCATCGAAGGTCTCCTCGGGCTCGAGGTGCCGGACCGCGAAGTACGAGTGGAACGCGCTCACGACGACGCCGCCCCCCGGACGGACGGCCCGGACGAGGCGGCCGAACACGGCGGCGTCCTCCTCGCCCCCGAGCAGGCCGAAGCCGCCCTGGCACAGGCAGATGAGCGCGTCGTGGGCCCCGTCGACCTCGAGGTCCCGGACGTCGAGCACCTCGAACGTCGCCGGCACGCCCTCGTCGGCGGCCGCCCCGCGAGCGAGATCGATGAACTCCGGTGACAGGTCGACCCCGTGGACGACGAACCCGCGACGGGCGAGTTCGAGCGCGTGCCGACCCGGACCGCACCCGACGTCGAGGACCGTGGCACCGGGCACGAGCCGGAGCGCGTCGACGATGAAGTCGACCTCCTGGCGGGTCCCGTAGGTGAAGGCGTTCCGGAGGTACGCGGGCCCGAGGAACCGCGCGACCGGATTGAACCACGCGCCCTCGGGGCGGGCCGCCCCGGTCACTTCGTCTCGGCCCAGTTGACGCCGAATCCCATGTCCACGACGAGCGGCACGCGGAGGTCCACGGCGCCCTCCATCGCGGCCCGGGTGACGCGCTCGGCCGCCGCTCGTTCGTCGAACGGGACCTCGAGCACGAGTTCGTCGTGCACGGTGAGGACCATGCGGCTCGCGAGCCCCTCCTCGCGCAGCGCTCGGGCCAGTCCGACCATCGCGACCTTGAACACGTCGGCCGCCGATCCCTGCACGGGCGCGTTCTGGGCCATCCGCTCACCCATCTGACGGATTCGGAAGTTGTCCGAAGCGAGTTCGGGGATCCGCCGCCGACGTCCGAGGAGGGTCGTCGTGTAGCCGCGCTCCTTCGCCTCGGCGACCGTGTGGTCCATGAACGCCCGTACCGCCGGGAATCCGTCGAAGTAGGCGTCGAGGATGTCGCGGGCCCGGTCGTTCGGGATGTCGAGGCGTTGGGCGAGGCCGTACGCCTCCATCCCGTAGGCCAACCCGTAGTTCACGACCTTCGCGAAGCGGCGCTGCTCGGGGTCGACGGCGTCCTCGGCGACACCGAACACGCGGGCGGCGGTCACCACGTGGATGTCGATGTCGCGTTCGAACGCGTCGATGAGACCGGGGTCCTCGGCGAGGTGGGCGAGGATCCGGAGTTCGATCTGGCTGTAGTCGGCGGACAGGAGCCCGCACCCGTCCGCCGCGATGAATGCCTTGCGCAGGGCCCGCCCCTCCTCGGTCCGGATCGGGATGTTCTGGAGGTTCGGGTTCTCACTCGAGATCCGGCCGGTCGCCGTCGACAACTGGTTGAGCGTCGCGTGGATCCGACCGTCCGGTGCGACGAGCGGCGGCAGCGCATCGGCGTAGGTGTTGCGCAACTTCTCCACCTCGCGGTAGCGCAGGATCTCCTCGACGATCGGGTGCTCCCCGGCGAGACGCTGCAGCGAGTCCGCGTCGGTCGACGGCTGCCCGGTACCGGTCTTCTTCACCGGGTGCAGCCCGAGGGTCTCGAAGAGCACCTTGCGCAACTGCGGCGTGCTGTTGACGTTGAACGGTTCGCCTGCGAGTCGGTGGATCGCGGCCTCGTGCCGCGCGCACGCCGCGGTGAGGTCGCGACTCAACTCGGCGAGGAAGTCGACGTCGATGCGGACCCCGAGGTCCTCCATGTCGGCGAGGATCGGCACGATGGGGAGCTCGACGTCCCGGAGCAGCGCGCCCTGCTCGCGTTCGGCCAGCGCCGAGTCGAGGGTGTCGGCGAGTCGCAGGACCGCCGCGGCCCGGCGACCCGCGTCCTCGAGCCCGCGGGCCGGGTCGAGGTCCAGGGTCCCCTCCTCGCGGTCGGGGCCGCGCAGCTCCACGCCCAGGTGTCGGCCCGCGAGGTGCTCGAGGTCGTAGGCGCCCTCGCCCGGATCGATGAGGTAGGCCATGAGCGCGGTGTCGGCGGCGAGGCCCGGCAGTTCGAGCGCCGGTCCGAGGTCGACCGTCCGTCGCAGCCCGTGCAGCAGTTCCTTGGCCCCGTGGGCGACGAGCGGGCCGGCCTCGAGGCACCGGACGAGCGCGCCCGTCACCTCCGCCGAAGTCAGAGCATCGTGGAGCACGACCACGACCCGCTCCGCCGTGGCGATCGCGAGCGCATCCAGCGTCGACCGGGCCCGGGCGCCGCTCCACACCGGCTCGCAGGCGAAGGTGGAGCCGATACCGCCGATGCACGCGGCGGCGGTCGCGACGTCGTGCACGATCTCCACCTCGACGTCGAGCGCCTCCACCTCGTGACCGCCGGCGTCCTCGACCCGCAGCGCCGCGAGCACCCGCGGGAACAACGTGCGGAACTCGAGTTGCTGGAAGAGCGCTCGGGCCGGCTCGACCTCGAAGCCGCGCAGCGCGGTGTCCTCGATCCCGACGGCCAGCGGCACGTCGCGGCGGAGCACGCTCATGTCGTGGTTGTGGCGAACCTGCTCCTGCCACTCGGCGAGGTTCGTCCGCTGCTTCGGCGGCAGCGCGTCGAGGTTGGCGAAGATGCCGTCGAGGTCCCCGTAGGTGGTCACGAGCTTGGCCGCGGTCTTCTCGCCGATGCCGGGCACGCCCGGGAGGTTGTCCGAGGGGTCCCCGCGCAACGCCGCGTACTCCGGGTACTGGGCCGCCGTGACCCCGGTGCGCTCGAGGATGCCCGCCTCGTCGTAGAGCGCGTAGTCCGACACCCCGCGCTTGTTGTAGAGGACCCGGATGTGCGGGTCCCGCACCAGTTGGTAGGAGTCACGGTCACCCGTGACCACGACGACATCGTGGCCGGCCACCTCCCCCTGCGTCGCGAGGGTCGCGATCACGTCGTCCGCCTCGAACCCCGGCGCTTCGATCACGGGGATGGCGAGAGTCTCGAGGACCTGCTGGATGATCGGGAGCTGCTGCCGGAAGAGGTCCGGGGTCTCCTTGCGTCCGGCCTTGTACGACTCGTCCTTGTCCTTGCGGAAGGTGGGGGCCGAGGTGTCGAACGCCACCGCCACCCCGTCGGGTTCGAGATCGCCGACCACCTTGGCGAGCATCGCCGTGAACCCGTAGGCCGCGTTCGTCACCTGACCCGACGACGTCGCGAGGTCGGCGGGCAGCGCGTAGAAGGCCCGGTAGGCCAGGGAGTGCCCGTCGAGCAGCAGGTAGGTGCCCATCGGCCGGACTGTACGGCAGGAGCGACGGGCCGGACCGGCCCCGGGCGGGTCAGGCGGGCGTGAGTCCGCCGTCGATCACCGACGCCGCCACCTCGTGGACCTTGCACCGCCGGTCCATCGCCGTCGTCTGCAGGAACCGCCACGCCTCCTGCTCGCCGAGGCCGTACTGATCCATGAGCACACCCTTGGCCCGGTCGATGGCCTTGCGCGCCTCGAGCCGTTCGGCCAGATCGCCGATCTCCGCCTCGAGCGCACGCATCTCCTGGTGACGCCCGATCGCGAGTTCGAGGGCCGGGATGAGGTCGCTCTTCTGGAACGGCTTCACGAGGTAGCCGATGGCCCCGGCCTCCCGAGCCTGCTCGACGAGGTCGCGCTGCGAGAACGCAGTGAGGATGAGCACGGCGGCGAGACGATCCGCGCTGATCTGCCGGGCCGCCGAGAGGCCGTCGAGACCGGGCATCTTGATGTCGAGGATGGCGGCGTCGGGACACAGGTCCCGCACCAGTTGCACCGCCTCGTCGCCGCGCCCCGTCTGGCCGACGACCTCGTAGCCCTCCTCCTCGAGGAGTTCCTTGAGGTCGAGCCGGATGATCGCCTCGTCCTCGGCGATCACCACCCGGGTCCGCTCCGTACCTGCCACGCTGCTCCTGTTCGTCCCTAGCGCGCCGACAGGTCGGCGGCCATGCGGTCGAGCAGTACGTCCTGCTCCCGCTCGAGGTCACGGATCGACCGTTCGAGGTCGTCGCGGTGGGACGCCAGCGCATCGGAGTGCCGTCGGGCCTCACGGGCCTCGACGTCGGCGAGCGGGGTCTCGGCGACGAGCGAACGGAGCCGCTTGTCCTCGGCGTCGTCCTCCATGAAGGCGAGCTGCTCGACGGTCACGGCGAGGTCGGCCCGCAGCCGCTTGAGGCGCTCGGAGATGTCGACGAGGCGACGTTCGATGATGGATCGGCTCACGGTCGGAGAGGTTACTCAGGCGGCCCCGGATCGCTAGCCTGCGGCCTCGTGACGAACCCGATCTCCACCCCCGAGCACGACGCCCTGCGCGCCGGCATCCGCCGCTTCGTGGAGACGGAGGTGACCCCGTTCGTGGACGAGTGGGAGGCGGCCGGCCACTTCCCCGACTCCCTCTTCCACCGGCTCGGCGACCTCGGGTTCCTCGGGCTCCACTACCCGGAGCGCTGGGGCGGCTCCGGCGGGGACCTCGCGGCTGGCCTCATCCTCATGGAAGAGCTCGGGCGGTGCGGCGCCGGCGGCATCTCCATGGCGGTGGGGGTCCAGACCCACATGGCCACCCCCGCCCTGGCCGAGTTCGGGACCGAGGAGCAGTGCGAGCGGTACCTGCGTCCGGCGATCGCCGGACGACGCATCGCCGCGATCGCCATCACCGAACCGGACGCCGGCTCGGACGTGGCGGCCATCCGGACCCGCGCCGCGCGCGACGGCGACGAGTGGGTGGTCAACGGCTCGAAGCTCTACATCACGAACGGCGTGCGGGCCGATTTCCTCACCTGCGTCGTGCGGACCGACCCGGACGCGGGACACCGCGGCGTCTCACTCCTGCTCATCGACACCGACTCCCCCGGCGTGTCGGTGAGCCGCCGCCTCGACAAGCTCGGGATGCGGTCGAGCGACACCGCCGAGATCGCGCTCGATGATGTCCGGGTCCCACACGCGAACATCATCGGCGGAACACCCGGTGAGGGGTTCACGCAGTTGATGTGGCAGTTGCAGTACGAACGGTTGTCGGGCGCAGCGGCCGGCATCGGGCAGGCGGACCGCACGCTTGCGATCACCATCGAGTTCGCGAAGCAGCGCCACGCGTTCGGACGGCCGATCGCACAGCACCAGGCCATCGCCCACAAGATCGCCGACGCCGCGACCGAACTCGAGGCCGCCCGGGCGCTCCTGCAGTCCGTGGTCTGGCGCATCCAGCACGGCGAGTACCCGGTCGCCGAGATCTCCATGACCAAGAAGTACGTCGCGCAGGTGCAGAACCGGGTGGCCGACACCTGTCTCCAGATCCACGGCGGGGCCGGGTACATGAGCGAGTACGAGGTGAGTCGGCAGTTCCGCGACGCCCGACTGTGGCGCATCGGGGCCGGGACCGACGAGGTCATGAACGAGGTGATCGCCAAACGCCTCGGCCTCTACTCGGCCTGAGGAGCCTCAGCCGTGGCTCGTTCGGGGAACGGTCAGCCGCAGAACTCGACCTGACCGCGGATGCACTTGGCGATCCGGGCCTCGGCCTCCTTGCGGGTGAGATCCGAGCCCGACGGATCCGCGTCCGACTCCCCGGTGCGCGGATCGAACCCGCCCGGCAGGTCGGATCGGGGTCGCGCCGGCGCGCCGGGTCGCTCCGGGCACTCGCTCACCCTGCCCGCCGTGCAGGCCGCCGGGAGTTCGCGGACCGGATCGTCGCCCATGACGCGGAAGGCGACGACGCCGAGCGCCGCGAGCACCAGCACCCCGAGGATCGACCCGAAGAACATCCGAATCGCTCGCTTGCGGAGCAGGAGCTCCTCGTGCGAGACCTCGTACTCCTCTGGCTCCTCCGGCGAGTCGTCGTCCCAGAGCCAGTCCTCGATGACCACCTCGGACGTCACGCGGGGGCTCCCGATCGGCACCGGCACATCCGCACAGTCTGACCCACCCGCGACCGGAGCGGGGACCACCCGGACCGGGAGCCGGGTGGTCGGGGGTGCGCAGTGCCCGGAGCGGGACTCGAACCCGCACGCCCTCTCGGACAGCGGATTTTGAGTCCGCCGCGTCTGCCGATTCCGCCATCCGGGCCGATGTCGCAGGCGCATCCTGCCACCCCGGTACGCTCGGCGCCGCCCCCCCCGCCGCGACGACGGATCCGGACCGACGTGCTCCTGCTGACCATCGCGCTCGCCTCGATCATCCTCCTGCTCACTGCGCTCGTCGCGATCGTCCCGGCCCGCACCCTGCGCCGCGAGGGCCACATGCGGGCCGACGATCGGGCCCGCGTGCTGCTCGGCGCCGAGGAGCCGTACCCCCGGGATCCCTGACCCGGCCCGGGTACGCTCCCCCTCCGCATGGCGGACGAGAACCAGCGGACGGCGGTCGTGTTCCCCGGGCAGGGGACGCAACGACCCGGCATGGGAACGGCGTGGCGCGAGCACCCGGCCTGGCGGGTGGTCGAGGACGCCGAGGCGCTCGTCTGCGAACCGCTCGGGCACCTCCTCACCGACGCCGACGATGAGACCCTGTCCCGTACCCGCGAGGCCCAACTCGCGATCCTGCTCACCTCGCTCGTGGCGTGGACCGCGCTCCGGGACCGACTCCCCCGGCCCGTGGCCTTCGCCGGCCACTCCCTCGGGCAGGTGACGGCGCTGATCGCCGCCGGCGCCCTCGACCTCCGTGACGGCATCGAGTTCGCAGCGGTCCGAGCGGCCGCCACCCAAGCCGCGGCCGATCGACACCCCGGACGCATGGCGGCCCTGCTCGGCGCCGACCTCGAGCAGGCGGAGGCGGCGTGCGCCGCGGTCGAAGGCTGCTGGATCGCGAACGACAACGCCCCCGGCCAGATCGTCGTCGCCGGGACGCCGGACGGACTCGACGCCGGTGCCGCCGCCGCCCGGGAGGCCGGGGTCCGTCGGGTCACCCCGCTCGCCGTCGGCGGCGCGTTCCACACCCCGCTCATGCAGGACGCGGTTGCGGTCCTGCGCTCCCACCTGGCCCCGGTCGCCATGCGGGACGCCGAGGTCCCGATCGTGGCCAACGACGGCGCCGACCCGGTCACCGACGCCGAGGACTGGCGGCGCCGCTGTCCGTCGCACGTGGCCGAACGGGTCCGCTGGCGAGAGTCCCAGGCCACCCTCGCCCGACTCGGCGCCACCACCTTCGTCGAGGTGGGTACGGGCTCGATGCTCGCAGCGCTCGCGAAGCGCACGGTGCCCGACGTCCGCGTCGTCAACGTCGCTGCACCCGCCGACCTCGAGGCGGTCGGCCGATGACCCGGCGCGTCGCGATCACGGGGTGGGGTCACGCCGTGCCCGCGACCGCGATCGACAACGCGTTCTTCGAGGCCCGGATCGAGACCACCGACGAGTGGATCGTCGAGCGGACCGGCATCCGGGAGCGGCGGGTCGCCGAGCCGGAGGAGTCCACGGCCACGCTCGCCGCCACGGCGGCCCGCCGGATCCTGGGCCGGGCCGGCGTCGACCCGGCCCAACTCGACCTCATCATCCTGGCGACCGCGACGCCCGACCAACCGGTCCCGCAGACCGCGGCGTTCCTCGCGGACGCGCTCGGCGTGCAGTGCGGGGCGATGGATCTCGGTGCCGGTTGCGCCGGGTTCGTGTACGCGCTCGTCGTCGGCGCGGCGAGCGTGGCCGGCGGCGCGTTCGACCGTGTGCTCGTGCTCGGCGCCGAGACGCTCAGTCGGATCGTGGACCCCGACGATCGGTCGACGGTCATCCTGTTCGGAGACGGCGCGGCCGGCGTGCTGCTCGAGGCCCGGCCCGACGGACCGGGATTCCTCGCCGGGGATCTCGGGGTCGACGGTTCGGCCGCCGACATCCTCGCGGTCCCGGCGGGCGGGAGCCGACGCCCGGCGACGGCCGAGACCGTGGCGCAGCGCGAGCACTACGTTCGGATGCAGGGCCAGGAGGTCTTCCGGCGAGCCGTCCGGGCGGTCGTGGAGTCCTCCGAGTGCGCCCTCGCCCGGGCCGGCGTGGCAACGTCCGCCGTGGACTGGTTCGTCCCCCACCAGGCGAACCTGCGCATCATCGAGGCGGCCCGCCAGCGCCTCGGCATCCCCGGCGAACGGACGATCGTGAACATCGAACGGTACGGCAACACCTCGGCGGCATCGATCCCCCTCGCGCTGTCCGAGGCCGCCGACGCGGGCCGGTTCGGAACCGGCGACACCATCCTGCTCAGCGGATTCGGAGCCGGGATGTCGTGGGCCAGCGCCGTCCTCACCTGGGGCGCGGCGTGACCGCACGGGTCGCCTTCGTCACCGGGGGCTCCCGCGGCATCGGGCGCGCCACGTGCACGGCCCTCGCCGCCGCCGGTCACCGGGTCGCGTTCTGCTTCGGCTCCGACGAGGAGGGCGCCGCGACCACCGAGGCGGCCGTGCTCGCCGCCGGGGCCGAGGTCCTCGCGATCCGGGCCCCGGTTGGCGATGCCGCAGCGATCGACGCTGCGTTCACCACCGTCGAGGCGAGTTTCGGTCCCGTCGAGATCCTCGTCAACAACGCCGGCATCACCCGCGACGGGCTGCTCGCCCGGATGAGCGACGAGGCCTGGGACGACGTGATCCGGGTCAACCTCACCGGCGCCTTCCAGACGATCCGGCGCGCGACCCCCAAGATGATGCGGGCCCGGTTCGGACGCATCGTGAACGTGTCCTCGGTCGGCGGTCACCTGGGCGGGGCCGGCCAGGCCAACTACTCGGCGGCCAAGGCCGGCCTCCTCGGACTCAGTCGATCGGTCGCCCGCGAGTACGCGTCCCGCGGCATCACCTGCAACGTCGTGGCGCCCGGCCCTATCGTGACCTCGATGACCGAGGCCCAGGGCGAGGATTGGATGACGAACGTCGCCACGGCCGTGCCGGTCGGGCGGTTCGGCACCCCCGAGGAGTGTGCGGCGGCGATCGCCTTCCTCTGCTCGGACCAGGCCGGCTACATCACCGGAGCCCTGCTGCCCGTCGACGGCGGCCTGGGCATGGGCCACTGACCGAACACAGGAGAAAGGACCGACCATGGAACGATCCGAGGCACTCGAGGCCATCCGCGAGGTCGCCGTCGAGGTGCTGAGCGTGCAGCCCGACCAGGTGCAGGAGTCCGCGTCGTTCAAGGACGACCTCGACGCCGACAGCCTCGATCTCGTCGAGCTCGTCATGGGACTCGAGGAGCGCTTCGACGTCTCGATCCCCGAGGAGGACCTCGAGGGCGTCACGACCGTGGCGCTCGCGGTCGACCTCGTACTCGCCAAGGTGCACGGCGCCTAGATGACGGCACTCGACCATCGGGGCCGACCCCGGGTCGCGATCACCGGCGTCGGGGTCAAGGCGCCCGGCGGGCTCGATCTCGACCGGTTCTGGGCCGCCCTCCTCGAGGGGCGCGGCCTCGCCGGCCCGATCAGCCGGTTCGACGCGTCGGCGATCAGCGTGCGGATCGGATGCGAGGTGCAGGGGTTCGACCCCGTCGCCCACGCCGGTCCGAAGGAGTCGCGCCGGATGGACCGCGCCACCCAACTCGGGTTCGCGGCGGCGATGGACGCGGCGGCCGCCGCCGGACTCCCCGCATCCCTCGACCCGTCGCGGGCCGCCGTCATCGCCGGTACGGGCGTCGGCGGCCTCATGACGATGGAGGAGCAGATCCTCGTGCTCCACGAGAAGGGTCCGGACCGGGTGAGCCCGTTCCTCGTCCCGATGATGATGACGAACGCCACCGCCGGCACCATCTCGATCCACCTCGGGTGGACCGGGCCGAACCTCTGCGTTGCGACGGCCTGCGCCGCAGGCGCGCACGCGATCGGCGAGGGGGCACGCCTCATCCGCGACGGCTCCTCCGACGTCGTGCTCGCCGGTGGCACCGAGTCGTCCCAGACCCCGGTCGCGATCGCTGCGTTCGCGCGCATGGGCGCGCTCTCCGGCCGCAACGACGATCCCACGACGGCATCACGACCCTTCGATGTCGATCGGGACGGTTTCGTCATGGGCGAGGGCGCGGGCTTCCTCGTGCTCGAGCGATGGGACCACGCGACCGATCGGGGCGCGGCGATCCTCGGCGAGGTCCTCGGGTACGGCCGCAACGGCGACGCGCACCACATCACGGCCCCGGTGCCGGGCGGTGCCGGTGCCGTCGCGTGCATGCGTCTCGCGCTCGACGACGCCGGGCTCGCCCCGAGCGACATCGGTTCGATCAATGCCCACGGGACGTCGACCCCGCTCAACGATGCGGCCGAGAGCATGGCGATCGGGACCGTCTTCGGTGACGGTCGCGTGCCCGTCACCTCGACCAAGGGCGTGACCGGGCACCTCGTCGGCGCGGCCGGGGCGGTCGAGGCGATCGCAGCGCTCCAGACGATACGCACCCGGACCGTCCCACCCACGGCCAACCACTCGACCCGCAGCGACGACATCACCGCCGATGTCGTGCACGGCGAGCCACGCCCCACCGACGACCGGCCGGTGCTCTCCAACTCCTTCGGGTTCGGAGGGCACAACGCCACCCTCATCATCGGAGCGGGCCGATGATCCTCGACGGTCGTCGCATCCTCGTCACCGGCGTGCTCTCGGACGCCTCGATCGCGTTCGCCGTGGCCCGGGTGGCCCAGGAGCAGGGCGCCGAGGTCGTGCTGTCGTCGTTCGGCCGCATCATGAGCATCACCGAACGGGTCGCCCGCAAGTTGCCCGTCGCGCCGACGATCGTCGAACTCGACGTGACCGACGACGAGCACCTCACGACGCTCGCGGAACGAGTCGGCGGACGCCTCGACGGGGTCGTGCACGCGATCGGGTACGCGCCCCCCTCGTGCCTCGGCGGCGGGTTCCTCGACGCACCGTGGGACGACGTCGCCACTGCGGTGCAGGTCAGCGCCTACTCCCTGAAGTCGCTCGCCGTGGCGGCACGGCCGCTCATGGGCCACGGCGGTTCCATCGTCGGCCTCGACTTCGACAACTCGACCCAGGCCTGGCCGGTGTACGACTGGATGGGCGTGGCGAAGGCCGCGCTCGAGTCGACGGCCCGGTACCTGGCTCGCGATCTGGGTCCGGCCGGCATCCGGGTGAACCTCGTGGCCGCGGGACCGCTGCGCACGATGGCGGCGAAGAGCATCCCGGGCTTCGAACGGTTCGAGGCCGTGTGGAGCGAACGCTCGCCGTTGGGCTGGGACGTCCGCGACACCGGCCCCGCCGCGCGGGCCGTCGTGGCCCTGCTCTCCGACTGGTTCCCGGCGACCACGGGCGAGATCGTCCACGTCGACGGCGGGTTCCACGCTGTTGGCGCCTGACCCGGTTCAGAGCGCAGCGAGCACCTTCGCCGTCTTCGGGACGGTGTCCTTCGGACTGATCTTCGGGAACACGCCCGCCAATCGACCCTTGGCGTCGACCACGAACGCGGAGCGCACGATGCCCATGTACTTGCGCCCGTAGAGGGTCTTCTCCCCCCACGCACCCCAGGCCTCGGCGACCCGGTGGTCCTCGTCGGCCAGCAGCGTGAACCCGAGGCCGTACTTCTCGTCGAACCGCGCCAACTTCGCCGGCGCGTCCGGACTGATGCCGATGACCACGGCGTCGATCGCTGCGAGATCCGCCTCGGCGTCGCGCAACGCGCAGGACTGCGTCGTGCACCCGGGCGTGTCCGCCTTCGGGTAGAAGTACACGACCACCGGTCGACCCTTGAAGTCGGCGAGCCGTACCTTCTCGCCTCGCTGGTCGAGCAGGGTGAACGCGGGTGCCCGGTCGCCGACCTGCAGGGTCGCCATCGTCTCGCCTCCTGGTGCGCTCGGTTCCTCGGAACGGCCCGTAGCATGACCCACCGTGCAGCGACGGGCCACCATCGAACTGAAGGTCCCGCCCACCACCGCGACGGACCTCGCCCGATCCTCGCTGGACCTCGACGAGCAGCTCCGCGGTGGTCTGCCGGGCGACGTGCACGCCGGCCTCGCCGTCACCGTGCTCCCGTCACCGACCGGGAGCAGGGTGTCCCTGCTCGCCTCGCAGCACCTGACCGTCCCGTTCTTCGGGCCGATCTTCCGGCTGGTCGACCGGTACGCGCTCCGCCGGGGACTGCGCCATGCCGTGGCGTCCCTGCGCGCCGCAGTCGACGGTTCGCCGGCTCCGGACCCGATCCGCCCGTCGCCCGTGTCCCCGCCGGCCCCGTTCGACGAGGCGCAGATCGACTTCCTCGCCACGGCCGCCATGTGCGCCGCCATCGCGTCCTTCGGCGCGGCGCTGTTCGGTCAGAACGGGGACGCGATCGCCCGGTCCTTCGACGTCTCCGACGCCGGCCTCGGGACCGCCCTCGCCATCACCCGTCTCGGTGTCCTCATGTCGCTCGCCGCGGCCGTCGCCGCCGACCGGGTCGGGCGGCGGCAGGTCATCCTGTGGTCGGTGCTCATGGTCGGGGTGGCCAACGCCGTCTCCGGGCTGGCGCCCACGTTCGGCCTGTTCACCGGCTCCCAGCTCGTCCTGCGCGCCGCGGTGAACTCGGCGCTCGTCGTCGGCGGTATCGCGGTGGTCGAGCAGGCGCCCGACGGGGCCCGGGCGTGGGCGGTCGCGATGCTGAGCCTCGCCGCCGGTGCGGGCTTCGCCCTCGCCGTGATCCTGCTCCCGCTCGCCGACGGAGGCCCGGACACCTGGCGGATCGCGTTCGGGATCAGCGCGCTCTCGTTGCTCCTCGTACCCACGGTGCGGCGCCGACTCCCCGAGACCGAACGCTTCCGACGGGTCGCGGGCGACGACCGGGCCCCGCTGCGCCTGCGCGAGATCTTCGATCCCGCCTACGGACGACGGTTCCTGCTGCTCGCGACCATCGGATTCCTGACGAGCCTGTTCAGCGCACCGTCCGCGCAACTGACGAACCGCTACCTCGCCGACGAGCGCGGGTTCTCCGCCTCCGGCATCGCGGCGCTGCGCGGCGTGACGAACGGCGTACCGGGCCTCGTCGGCATCCTCCTCGCCGGGCGACTGGCCGAGACCCGGGGACGGCGCCCCGTCGCGATCGTGAGCCTCCTGCTCGGCACGGCCCTCACCATGACGTTCTTCCTGGTCGGTGGTCCGCTGCTCTGGGTCGCCTCGGCGCTCGCCATCGTCGCCGCGGCGTCGTCCTCGCTGACCATCGGCACGATGGACGCCGAGATGTTCCCGACCGAGGTGCGCGGATCGAGCAACGGGCTCATGCTCGTGGCCGCCGTGGCGGGCTCGGCGTTCGGCCTGCTCGCCGCCGGCTGGCTCGCCGACCCGCTCGGAGGACTCGGCCGGGCCATCGCGCTGTGCGGCCTCGGCCCGCTCGTGGCGGCCCTGTTCCTCATCCGGCGGCTGCCCGAGAGCGCGCATCGCGCCCTCGACGAGGTGAGCCCCTCCGACGTGGAGCCGGGTCCGGCGACCACCGGGTGACCGAGCGCTACCGTTCGCGTCCATGAGCCACCGCGACGTCCTCTCCGACTTCTCGAGCGAGTCGGTCACCCTGCTCGGCGTGACGAAGGAGGTGTTCCGGATCGGGACGGGTCCCGCGATCATCCTCATCCCGGAGATCCCCGGCATCACGCCCGAGCACGCCGATCTGGCGCGCCGCCTCGCCGCCGAGGGCTACACGGTGGTGAGCCCGTCGGTGTTCGGCGAACCGGGTCGGCCGATGACCAACGGCCATGCGGCCCGCACGATCGCCCGAGCGTGCGTCGCGAAGGAGTTTGCGGCGTTCGCGACCGGGTCGAACCGGCCGATCACGTCGTGGCTCCGGGCGCTGGCCGAACGGGAGCACGACGCGTGCGGCGGCCACGGCGTGGGTGTCATCGGCATGTGCTTCACAGGCGGGTTCGGCCTCGCGATGATGCTCTCGACGTCGGTCGTGGCGCCGGTGCTGAGCCAACCGTCGCTGCCCCTCCCGCTCGGCGCGGCCCGCCGGGCCGACTACGGCCTCGACCCCAACGACCTGGCCCGCATCCTCGAGCGCACGGCCGCAGGCGGCTGCGTGGTGGGTCTGCGGTTCACCGAGGATCGCCTCGTTCCGGCGGAACGCTTCGAGTCCCTCCGGCGTGACCTCGGCGACGCGTTCACGGCGTTCGAGATCGACTCCGGCCCCGGGAACGAGCACGGCATCGCGAAGTCGGCCCACTCGGTGCTCACCCACGATTTCGTCGACGAACCGGGGCATCCGACCCGGGTCGCCTACGACCACGTGCTGGAGTTCTTCGCCGCGCGCCTGCACGCCTGAGCCGGGCCCGGACGCGACGAACGGGGCCCGAAGGCCCCGTTCGCCGTGCGTGCGGAGTGGATCAGTTCTTCGCCGGCGGGATCACCACGGCGTCGATGACGTGGATGACACCGTTGCAGGCGTCGACGTCGGTGGCGACGACGTTCGCCCCGGCGTAGGTCACGCCCGCGTCGGACACGATGACCGCCGCCTCGGAACCCTCGACCGTCGTCACCGCCTGCTCACCGGGCTTGAGGTCGGCGGCCATCACCTTGCCGGGGACCACGTGGTAGGTGAGGATCGAGGTGAGCTTCGCCTTGTCGGCGAGGATCGCCTCGAGGTCGGCCGCCGGGATCTTGGCGAACGCCTCGTTGGTCGGAGCGAAGACCGTGAACGGACCCTCCCCGTTGAGCGTGTCGACGAGACCCGCCTCCTGGACCGCCGTCACGAGGGTCGAGAAGTCGGCGTTGCCGACGGCCACGTCGACGACAGTGCCGTCGCACTTCTCGTCCTTCTTGGCTTCGGTCGTGGTGGTGGGCTTGTCCGCATTCGAGTCGCTGTCGCTCGAGCAGGCGGCGACGCCGGCCACGAGGAACGTCGAGATGCCGATGGCGGCGATGAACCGACGGGTACGCATGGGGATCCTCCTGAGGGATGGTGCCCCACCGGGGGGTGGGGTCGTCCTTCTACGGAGCCGTCCGGGATCCGGATGATCCGCGCGGATCGCCCGGCGGGACGTCCGGATGCCGCCGGGGCGTCATCCGGACGGGGTCAGGGCTCCGTAGCGCGGCGCAGGCCGTGACCGAAGAACCCGCCCCGGGGCCGGGCGTGCGCGTGGTAGTGGTCCGGGATGTTGCGCATGTTGTCGTCGATGTAGTGCTCGAACTCGAAGTGCACGGAGACGACCTCGGAGAGCCGGGCGTGCATGTGCTCGAGGTGCTCGACGGGCGGTTCGGTGCCGTGGGACCGCCACACCACCATCGGGACCGCGCAGATCTCGCACTCGGCGATCCAGCAGACGTCGTCCTCGTGGAACCACGGTGTGATCCGCGCCGCCTCGCAGAGGTCGCAGTGGTCCTCCGACGGGAACGCGCTCGGCGTCACGGAGCGTCGAGCCCCGCGCGCAACGACGCCACGAACGCACCGACCTCGGCGGGAGCCCGGCCCTCGAGTTGGCGTCGCACCACCGCCGATCCGACGATCACCCCGTCCGCCACGGCGGCGACCGTCTTCGCCTGCTCACCGTTGGAGATGCCGAGGCCCAGGAGCACCGGCTTGTCGGTGGCCGCCTTCAACCGCCGGCCCATCTCGAGCCCCGCGGCGGCGACCGAGGATCGCTCGCCGGTCACCCCGAGCAACGCGATCCCGTAGATCCAGCCGCAGGAGCGTTCGCAGATGGTCGCGAGGCGCTCGTCGGTCGTGGTCGGCGCGGCGAGGAGGATGTTCTCGACCCCGGCCGCCTCGGCGGCCCCGATCCAAGGCTCCGATTCGTCGACCGGCAGATCGGGCACGATGGAACCGCTCACGCCGGCTGCTCCGAGCGCGTCGGCGAACCGCTGGTGCCCCATGTGGTGCACCGGGTTGTAGTAGGTCATGACGACGAGCGGCACGCCGACGTCGACGCCTGCGAGTTCGGCCACGATCCCCTGCGGGGTCGCGCCCGACCGGAGCGCCTGCTGCGAGGACTCCTGGATCACCGGTCCGTCCATGATGGGATCGGAGAACGGGATCCCGATCTCGATGGCGTCGGCGCCCGCCGCCGCGACCTCCTCGATCGTGGCCCGCCACTCACCGAGGCCACCGGTGAGGTAGGGCACGAGGAGCGATCTCCCCTCGTCGCGGGCAGCCCGGAACCTCGACTCGATCGTCATGCGCCGTCGCCGAGGTCGAGCAGTTCGGACACCTGCTGGGCGTCCTTGTCCCCGCGCCCGGAGAGCGTGAGCAGCACCGTCGAGCCCTCGGGGATCATGCGCCCGGCCTCGCGGGCGAGCCAGCCGATGGCGTGCGCAGGCTCGAGGGCCGGGACGATGCCCTCGGTGACCGAGAGCAGCCGGAACCCGTCGAGGGCCTCGGCGTCGGTGGCGGATCCGTACTCGGCCCGGCCGGCGCCGGCGAGCGCGGCGTGCTCGGGGCCCACGCCCGGGTAGTCGAGGCCGGCGCTGATCGAATGGGCCTCGAGGATCTGGCCCTCCTCGTCCTGCAGGTACAACGACCGCGCACCGTGGAGCACCCCGGGGACACCCCGGGCCACCGACGCGCCGTGGCGGCCGGACTCGAGGCCGAACCCCGCGGCCTCGACCCCGACGAGACGGGATCGGGTGCTGACGAACCCGGCGAAGGTGCCCATCGCGTTCGAGCCACCGCCGACGCAGGCGACCACGAAGTCCGGGTCGTCGCCGAGGAGCGCCCGGGTCTGCTCACGGGCCTCGTCGCCCACGACGCGCTGGAACTCGCGGACGATCCACGGGTACGGGTGCGGTCCGACCACCGATCCGATGCAGTAGTGCGTGTCCTCGACCGAGGCGACCCAGTCGCGCATGGCGTCGTTGATCGCGTCCTTGAGGGTCGCGCTCCCGGAGGTGACCGGCACGACCTCCGCACCGAGGAGCCGCATGCGCCACACGTTGAGCGCCTGCCGCTCGACGTCCGTCGCCCCCATGAACACCTTGCACTCGAGCCCGAACAGCGCCGCGGCGGTCGCCGTGGCCACGCCGTGCTGACCGGCGCCGGTCTCGGCGATGACCTTCTGCTTGCCCATGCGTCGTGTGAGCAGCGCCTGGCCGAGCACGTTGTTGATCTTGTGTGAGCCGGTGTGGGTGAGGTCCTCCCGCTTCAGCAGGACCCGGACGCCGAGTCGCTCGGACAGGTTGCGGCACTCGGTGACCGGGGTCGGGCGTCCGGCGTAGTGCTGGAGCAGCGAGGAGAACTCGGCCCGGAACTCGGTGGAGGACCACGCGTCCCGGAACTCCCGTTCGAGCTGCTCGAGGGCGGCCACGATGGTCTCGGGCACATAGCGCCCGCCGAACTCACCGAACCGACCGAGCCCGACGGGGCCGGGTCCGGGCGGATCGAGGCGGACGCCGCCGCCGCGCACGGGTGCAGTCATGGGGAAGCCGGTGCTCCTGATCGAGGGACCGCCACTGTACGCCCGGGAGGCGGCACGGCCGCAGCCGACGGCTCAGACGATGCGTAGGGTGGGCGGCGCCTGGCCCGGGTCCTCGTCGACGACCTCGGTGGCGTCGAGCTCCCAGTCGAAGGGCCGATCCTCACCCTCCGGCACGGCGTCCTCGACGATCTCGCCCGCCTCACGAGCCGCGGCGACGAAACGCCGGAGCTTGCGGGCATCCTTGCGACCCGGCGACGACTCCACCCCCGTCGCGACGTCGACCCCCCATGGGCGCACCCGGGCGATGGCCTCGGCGACGTTCTCGGCGTGGAGTCCGCCGGCGAGCAGGAGGCGGACTCCGCCCGGCGCGCCCTCGGCGAGCGCCCAGTCGAAGGCCCGACCGGTGCCGGGTGCCGGCGAATCGATGAGCACGACGTCGGCCGGGCCGTTCGCCGCCGCCTGCAGGGCCGGGTCACCGGCCGCGAACCCCTGGATCACGAACGGCAGTCGGGCCCGGATCCAGCGCACCTCCGAGATCGGCTCGTGGCCGTGCAACTGTGCCCCGTAGAGCCCGCAGGCCTGCACCGTCTCGACGACGCGCTCGGGGCGTTCGTTGCGGAACACGCCCACCGTCGGGATGCCGGGCGGGAGACGCTTCACGATGTCGCGGACGTGCTCCCGCCGCATGAGACGCGGGCTGCCCGCGGCGAAGATGAATCCGAGCGCGTCGGCACCCATCGCCACCGCGAGGAGCGCATCCTCCTCGCTCGTGATGCCGCAGATCTTCACGAACACGCCCGCCGAGGGTACCCGGGGGGCGGGGTTCCGGCGCGGCATCCCGGGGGCGGATCATCGGGCGCCGGGTGCGACGAGGGCCCGGGCCGCGCTCGACGCGCGGGCCCGGGCCCCGTGGCGGGTGCGGTCCGGCCCGCGCCGGCCGGTGAACGATCAGCCGTCGATGAGACGACCGTTGTTGTAGTCGTCGTAGGCGGCGAGGTCGAGGAAGCCGTGGCCGCAGTAGTTGAAGAGGATCACCTTCTCCTCCCCCGTCTCCTTGGCGGCGAGCGCCTCGTCGATCGCGGCCCGGATGCCGTGGCCGCACTCCGGCGCCGGGATCCGGCCCTCGGCGTTCGCGAACATCACCGCCGCCTCGAAGGTCTTGCCCTGCGGGTAGGCGACCGCCTCCATGCGACCCGCCTTCACGAGCGCCGAGATGATCGGCGAGTCACCGTGGTAGCGAAGACCGCCGGCGTGGATGGTCGGGGGCATGAAGTCCTTGCCGAGCGTGTACATCGGGAGGAGCGGCGTCATGCCTGCGGTATCCCCGAAGTCGTACTCGAAGGTCCCCTCCGTCAGCGTGGGACACGACGCGGGCTCGACCGCGACGAGGCGCACGTCGGCGTCCGTCATGAACGGCAGCGCGATACCGCCCAGGTTCGATCCCCCACCGCAGGGCGCGATGACGACGTCGGGACGCTCCTCACCCGCGAGGCGCAACTGGTCACGGGCCTCGAGTCCGATGACCGTCTGGTGCAGCAGCACGTGGTTGAGCACCGAGCCGAGCGCGTAGTGCGTGTCCTCCCGCTGGGCCGCGTCGGCCACCGCGTCGGAGATCGCGAGACCGAGGGACCCGGGGCTCGACGGGTCGGCCACCGGCGACGGTACGACCTCGCCGCCCCAGGTCTCCATGAGGATCCGGCGGTACGGCTTCTGCTCGTACGACGACCGCACCATGTAGACCTTGCACTCCATGTCGAACTGCGCCGTGGCGAACGACAGGGCGGTGCCCCACTGCCCGGCGCCCGTCTCGGTCGTCAGTCGCTTGATGCCCTCCTGCTGGTTGTAGAAGGCCTGCGGGACCGCGGTGTTCGGCTTGTGCGAACCGGCCGGCGACACCGACTCGTCCTTGAAGTAGATGCGGGCCGGTGTCCCGAGCATGCGCTCGAGGCGCTCGGCGCGCACGAGCGGGGTCGGACGCCACATGCGGAGGATGTCGATGACCTCGCCCGGGATCGAGACCCAGACGTCCGGCGAGGCCTCCTGCATGATGAGGCCCATCGGGAACAGCGGCGTGAGGTCGTCCGGACCGAGCGGCTCACGGGTGCCGGGGTGCAGCGGGGGCTGCATCGGCTCGGGCAGCTCCGGGATCGCGTTGTACCACGCGTCGGGCATCTCGGTGAGGTGGTAGCGGGTCACTCGTCAGTCTCCTCGACTCCGGACGATCACTTCGGACATGGCCGCCACGAGGGCGGTCGGGTCGGGGGAACGCACGAGGGCCTCCCCCACGAGCACCGCGTCGAAACCTACCGCCGCCATCCGGGCCGCGTCGCCGACCCCGCGGATCGCACTCTCCGCCACGGCGATCGTCGATGCGGGGATCGCCGCGCCCGTGGACGCCGCCCCGTCGAGGTCCTCCCCGAACGTCGCGAGGTCCCGGGCGTTGACCCCGAGCACCTCGAGCCCCAGCGAGATCCCGCGGGCGACCTCATCGGCGTCGTGGGCCTCCACGAGCACGCCGAGTCCGAGCGCCCGGGCGAGGTCGTGCAGGTCGAGCAGGTGCGAATCGTCGGGCAGCGCGGCGAGGATGAGCAGGATCGCGTCGGCGCCGATCGCCCGGGCCTCGTGCACCTGCACCTCGTCGATCGTGAAGTCCTTGCGCAGGATCGGGATGTCGACGGCCTCCCGGGCGGCCTGGAGATCGGCGACGGTGCCGCCGAAGTACACCCCGTCGGTCAGGACGCTCATCGCCGCTGCGCCCCCGGCCGCGTAGGCGCGCGCCGTCGCCGCGGGGTCGAGATCCGGCGCGAGCTCCCCCTTCGATGGGGACCGACGCTTGCACTCGGCGATCACTGCGAGACGACCGTCGGGCCGACGCAGGGCGGCGTGGAGGTCGCGCGTCGGCGGCGCGTCGAGCGCCCGGGCCCGCAGCAGGTCCCGGGTCTGGGGGCGGCGCAGCACCGTGACCTCATCCCGCTTCGTCGCCAGGATGTCGTCGAGGATGCTCATCGGGCGCGGAGTCTAGGAGCGGGATTCGGCGACGCCGGGGCGGATCCGGACGGTCGCGCTCCCACCGGCGAACTCGACGCGTGCGCCGGGTTCGACCTCGCGACGCACGTACCCGAGCGCGACCCCCGACGCAGCGCTCGTGACGACCCCGACCTCGCGGCCGTCGTGCACGAGCGGACCGCCGACCGGCGCCGTCGCCGCGTCGTCGACCTCGAGCAGGCGCAGGTGTCGGTTCACGTGGCCCCGGCTGTCGATCCGGCACACGAGTTCCTGCCCGACGAAGCACCCCTTCGTGAAGGACACCGCGTCGAGGTCGAGATCGGCCTCCTGCGGGATGACCGAGTCGTCGAGATCGCGCCCGAGCCGGGGCACCCCGGCGGCGATCCGCGCCGCGTCCTCGGCCGGGGTGTCGGGTTCGCCCGCACGCTCGATCGTCATCTCGACCTTCGTCCGGATGCAGTAGCGCGCGAGCAGTTCGAGCAGGCGCTCACCCCACCCCGCATCCGTGTCGAGCAGCGCGTCGTCCCCGGCGCGCGTGACGCCGAGCAGCACCTCCACCTTGCCCTGCGGGGTGAGCATGAGTGCGGCGCGGCGCTCGCCCTCGACGATGGTCGTGACCTCCTGCGACAGGAGGCTCTGGAGGAAGGACCAGGTGTCGGGACCGCTCACCCGGAGGACGTCCGGCGTCACGGCCGGTCCCCGAGCAGACGCCGAGCCGCCTCGGCGGCCGTGAGCAGTGCTCGGGCCTTGTTGTGGCACTCGAGGTCCTCGAGGGCCGGGTCCGAGTCGAACACGACGCCGGCACCGGCCTGCACGCTCGCCCGTCCGTCGCGCCAGAGCATCGTGCGGATCGTGATGGCCGTGTCGAGGTTGCCGGAGAAGTCCAAGTAGCCGACCACCCCGGCGTACGGGCCGCGCCCGACCGGCTCGAGTTCGTCGATGATCTCCATCGCCCGCACCTTCGGAGCGCCGCTCACCGTGCCCGCCGGGAAGGTCGCTCGCAGCACGTCGACCACGCTGTGCCCGGGCGCGAGCTCACCCGAGACCTGACTCGTGAGGTGCATCACGTGGCTGTACCGCTCGAGGGTCATGAGTTCGTCGACCTGCTCGGACCCGAAGGAGACCACCCGTCCGACGTCGTTGCGTGCGAGGTCGACGAGCATGACGTGCTCCGCCCGCTCCTTGGGGTGCTCGAGCAGTTCGGCGGCGAGTCGGCGATCGTGCGCGTCGTCCCGACCCCGGAACCGGGTCCCGGCGATCGGCCGGCTGATGACTCGTCCGTCGAGCACCTGGACCATCGGCTCGGGGGACGACCCGACGAGCGTGGCCTCAGCATGCCGGAGCAGGTACATGTATGGGGACGGGTTCACGAGCCGGAGCACCCGGTAGACCGAGAACGGGTCGTACGAACCCTCGAGGTCGAAGCGTTGCGCGAGCACGACCTGGAAGATGTCGCCGGCGAGGATGTGCTCCTTGGCCACCGAGACCGCCCGCTCGTACCCGCCGGGCGGGAACGACGTCGAGTGCGGCGGCAGCTCGGTCGGGCGCTCGATGGGCGGGAGCACGGGTTCGTACGGCAACGGACGACCGAGGTCGGCGACCCGACCCGCCAGGCGCCCGAGCGCCGCGTCGTAGGCCGCATCGAGATCGGCATCGCTCTCGCCCCCGCGCACGAACACGTTCTCCATGACGTGGAGCCGCTGGGCGAAGTGGTCGAACGCCGTGACGTGGCCCGTCACCGCCAGCACCGCATCGGGCCAGCCGAGGTCGTTCGGCGGCCCGTCCGGGAGGTGCTCGACCTCGCGGATCACGTCGTAGCCGAGGTACCCGACGACCCCGCCGTGGAAGGGCGGGAGATCCTCGAGCGCGGGCGCTCGGTGGTGGGCGAGCAGGGCATCGAGCGCGGCCAACGCTCCGGCGTCGGTCGGCACGTCGTCCGGCAGCGCGCCGATCGCCTCGACGGCGCGACCGCGCACGACGAGGGTGAGCTCGGGATCCCGGCCGATGAACGAGAAGCGGCCCCAGCGCTCCCCGTGCTCGACCGACTCGAGGAGGAACCCGTCGTCGTCGCCGACCAACTTGGCGAACGCACTCACCGGGGTCTCGTAATCGGCGAGGACCGTGGTCCAGACCGGCACGACGGTGTGGGTGCGCGCGAGGTCGCGGAACTCTTCCCGCGACGGGCGGGCGACGATGCTCACCGGCGACCCGGGACCGCGCCCGAACCGAACTCCCGGAAGAAGCAGGATCGCTCGCCGGTGTGGCAGGCGCCCCGACCCTCCTGCTCGACGACGAACAGGACGGCGTCCACGTCGCAGTCGTACGCGGCCCGGCGGATGAACTGCCGATCCCCCGACGTCTCCCCCTTGCACCAGAACTCCTGGCGACTGCGGCTCCAGAACCAGGTGCGGCCGGTCTCGAGCGACCGCCGCAGGGATGCCTCGTTGACCCACGCGAGCATGAGCACCTCGCCCGTCGACTCCTCCTGCACGATGGCCGCGGCGAGACCGTCGGCGTTCCACGCGACCGCGTCGATCTCCGCGTCGGTGAAGGCGATCGGCCGGGAGGTGGGCATTCGGGGAGCGTAGCGAAGGGCACCCCGGGCGCCCCGTCCGTATCCCGGCGCCGGCTGCGGGTCGGCGGCGTGCGAGACTCGCCCCGATGACCGATCCGGCACCCCCCGTCGCCCCGCGTCGACCCGTCGTCCACGCGGCGCACGGCGTCACCCGGGTCGACGACTACGCATGGCTGGCCGACCGCAACGATCCGAAGGACCCCGACGTCATCGCGTACCTGGAGGCGGAGAACCGCTACACGGATGCCGTCCTCGCCCCGTCCCGTGCGACCCGCGACGAGATCGTGACCGAGATCGCGGGCCGCATCCTCGCGGTCGAGGACTCGGCACCGGAGCGCAAGGGTCCGTGGGACTACTTCGTCCGATCCTTCGCCGACCGTCCGTACGCCGAGTACCGCCGCCGACCCGCGGGTGCATCCGTCTCCGAGGACGGCGAGCTCCTCCTCGACGAGAACGCACTCGCCGAGGGCCTTGAGTTCCTCGCCCTCGGCGCCCTCGAGGTGAGCCCCGACCACCGGTTCCTCGCCTACGCCATCGACACCAACGGCTCCGAGCGGTACCGGCTGCGCATCCGGGATCTCGGGACCGGGGTCGATCTCGACGACGACGTCCCCGACCTGCACTACGGCGTCGCCTGGTCCGCCGACGGGCGCTGGCTGTTCTACACACGACCGGACGCGTCGGCCCGGCCGTTCCAGGTCTGGCGCCACCGCATCGGCACCGACGCGACCGACGACGTGCTCGTGCACGAGGAGGACGACGAGCACTTCTTCCTCGGGGTGCACGCGACCCGGTCGGGTGATCACATCGTCCTGCCGTCGGCATCACGCACCACGGCGGACGCCCGCTGGATCCCCGCGCACGACCCGGAGGCCGCACCGCGCCTCGTCGCCCGCCGGGAACCCGGCGTCGAGTACGAGGTCGACCACCTGCGAACGCCGGACGGCGACCGTTGGGTGATCCTCACGAACCGCGAGGCGCCGGGGTTCCGCGTCGTGACGGCCGCGGTGGGCGACGCCGAACCCGAGGGCTGGACGACCCTGGTCCCCCATCGACCCGACACCCGCATCGCCGAGGTGGATGTGGTCGCCGGTCGGGTCGTGTGCTCGGAGCGTCGCGACGGCCTCGAGCACATCCGCATCGTCGACCCGCACGACGGCTCCGACCACCTCATCGAGGTGCCGGATCCCGTCTACACGCTGGCCGTCGGCGCGAACCCCGAGTACGACAGCCCGACCCTTCGGTACCGGTACGCATCGATGGTCCGGCCGCCGATCGACGTCGACCACCACTTCGCCGATCGGGTCGACACCGTCGTCCGCGCCACCGAGGTCCCCGGCTTCGACCCACGTCAGTACCGCAGCGAACGCCGGTGGGTGACCGCGGAGGACGGCACCGGGATCCCGGTGTCGATCGTGCATCGGATCGACACCCCGCTCGACGGGACCGCACCCTGCCTGCTCTACGGGTACGGGGCCTACGAGGTGTGCATCGAACCGTCGTTCTCCATCTACCGACCGAGCCTGCTCGATCGCGGTTTCGTGTTCGCGATCGCCCACATCCGGGGCGGGGGCGAGATGGGCCGCGACTGGTACGAGCAGGGTTCGATGCTGCGGAAGCGCACGACGTTCACCGACTTCATCAGCTGCGCCCGCGAGCTCTGCGCGCAGGGCATCACGAGCCCTGACCGCCTCGGCGCCCGGGGCCGCAGCGCCGGCGGGCTGCTCATGGGCGCGGTGAGCAACCTCGCACCCGAACAGTTCCGGGCGATCTCGGCCGAGGTCCCGTTCGTCGACGTCGTCACCACGATGAGCGATCCGTCCCTCCCGCTGACCATCGAGGAGTGGGAGGAGTGGGGCGACCCACTCCACGACCCTGCGGCGTTCGAGTACATGCTCTCCTACTCCCCGTACGACAACGTCACCGCTCGCGACTACCCCGCCTTGTACGTCGCCGGTGGGCTGCACGACACCCGCGTCATGTACTGGGAGCCGGCGAAGTGGGTCGCGAAGCACCGGGCGACCCGCACCGACGGTCGGATGCTCGTACTCCGCACGGAGATGGGCGCCGGCCACGCCGGACCGTCCGGGCGCCAGGACGCATGGGTCGAGGAGGCCGAGGTCCTCGCGTTCTTCGTGGACCAGCTGCGGGACCGCCGCTGAGTCCGGTCAGCCGAACGGCAGCACGACGGCGAGTTGCCGGCTCTGCGCGATGAGCGTGCCGTCGGGCGCCCAGACCTCGCCGTCCTCCTCGAGGAACCCCTCGGCGATGACGTTCGTCCGGAACACCGCGAGCACGAAGTCGTCGGCGGCGAGGGTGGCGAGGGGCAGCGCCGTGCGGAAGTGGATCGTCAGATCGACGGTCGGCACGGCGATCGGCTCGTCGACCTTGGCGAAGACCGGCGGCATCCAGGCGTCGGTGATCGCCGCGGCGACCATCGCGTCGATCGGCTGGTGTTCGGGGAGCCGGATCCACCCGCCGGCGATCGCCCGATCGGCCGCCGGACCGGGCTGCAGCGGATGACGCGGCCGTCCGATCGCCCAGCGGGTGTCCCAGCGCCGAGCGATCGGCAGCGAGTCGGGCGGGATGCTCGGCGCCCGGTAGTGCTCGGGCCCGGGGATCGACGGCATCGTCAGGTCGCAGAACTCGACCCCGGCCCGGGACGCGGAGAATGCGGCCGTCGCGATCGCGATGAGCCGCTCCCCCTGCACCAGGCGGGCCGTGAGGCTCGTGAGCGACCGACCGGTGCGCTCGGTGGCGACGCGCACCTCGGCCGCACCCTCACGCGCCGCACTGAGGTAGTGGATCGTCAGGGACCTCGGGACTCGCGCGTCATCATCGACCGCGGCGGTCAGCGCGCGCAGGATGAGCGCCGCGACGTACCCACCGTTCGGGCCGGTGGGCACCGACCAGTTGCCCGACACCTCGATCGCGTACCGCCCGTCGCCGAGCGGATGGACGGCGGTCTCCGCCTCGAACGGACTCACCCGCCACCCCCGACGACCGCGAGCGCGGCCTCGACGTCGAACCGACCCTCGTACAGGGCCCGTCCGGTGATCGCGCCCGCGAGCGCACGACCGCCGGACCGCAGGGCGTCGAGCGTGCGCAGATCGTCGAGCGTCCCCACGCCACCGCTCGCGATGAGCGGGATCCCACACGACGCGAGCACGGCCCCGAGCTGGTCGAGGTCGGGGCCCTCGAGCGTGCCGTCGCGACCGATCTCCGTGACGACCAGTGCCGCCACACCGACCGACTCGAAGCGCGCCGCGAGTTCGAGCAGATCGTGGCCGCTCCCCTCGACCCAACCGCGCACCGCCACCTCACGCCCTCGGGCGTCGAGCCCGACCGCGACCCCGCCCGGGTGCCGCGCCGCCAGCGTGTCGACGAGCGCCGGGTCCTCGACCGCGGCGGTACCGACCACGACCCGGGTCACGCCGGCGCCGAGGAGGGCCTCCGCGGCGTCGAGCGAACGCACGCCGCCCCCCGACTGGACCGGACACGGCACCGCGGCGCAGATCGCTCGGATCTCCTCGAGGTTCGCCGGCTCGCCGGTACGGGCCGCGTCGAGGTCGACGACGTGGATCCAGGGCGCGCCGGCGTCGGCGAACCGCCGAGCCACCGCCACCGGGTCCGCGTCGTAGACGGTCTCCGCCGCGAAGTCGCCCCGGAGGAGCCGCACCGCGTGGCCACCGCGCAGATCGATGGCCGGGTAGAGGTCTACAACCGCCCCTTGGTCGACGGGACGCCCGTGCCCTCGATCCGGACCGCGTCGCGCAGCGCCCGCGCCACCGCCTTGAACGACGCCTCGATGACGTGGTGCCCGTTGCGGCCGGCCAGGGACCGGATGTGGAGGGTGATGCCGGCACCGAACGCGAACGCGCGCCAGAACTCCTCCGCGAGCTGGGGATCGAACGTCCCGATCCACTCCGCCACCGGGTCGAGGTCGTAGGCGATGAACGGCCGACCGGACAGGTCGAGCGCGACCTGCACGAGAGCCTCGTCGAGCGGCACGAGGGCGTCGGCGAACCGGCGCACGCCGGCCTTGTCGCCGAGCGCCTCCTTGAGCGACTCGCCGAGGACGATGCCGACGTCCTCGATCGTGTGGTGGGTGTCGACCTCGAGGTCACCGACGCAGCGCACCGTCAGGTCGAACCCGCCGTGCTTGCCGAGTTGGGCGAGCATGTGGTCGAAGAACGGGATGCCGGTCTCCGCCGAGGCCGTCCCCGTGCCGTCGAGCACGAGGTCGAGGTCGATCGTCGTCTCGGCCGTCTCGCGGTGGCGGGTCGCACGTCGTGTGGTCATCGGGCACCACTCTCGCGCACGGCGATCTCGAGGGCGGCCACGAACGCGTCGTTCTCCGCCCGTGACCCGACGGTCACCCGGAGGCAGCCCTCGACCCCGGGCCACGCCGAGAAGTCCCGGACGAGCACCCGGTGGGCCACGAGCCCCTCCCACACGGCATGGGCCGCCGCCGTGTCACCCGGCGGGCCGACCCGGAACAGCAGGAAGTTCGCCCCCGACGGGATCGGCTCGATGCCGTCGATGCGGCCGAGTGCGAGGAGGAGTCGTTCACGCTCGCCCACGAGTTCGCGGACCCGTGCCGCCATCTCCTCCCGGTACCCCAGCGCCACGGTGCCGGCCACCTGAGTCGCCGCCGCCAGGTGGTACGGCAGCACGACCTTCTCGAGTTCGTCGACGATCCACGACGGGCCGACGCAGTAGCCGAGGCGCAGTGCCGCCATCGACCACACCTTCGAGTAGGTGCGCACGACGACGAGCGGACGGTCGTCGTCGACGAGCGCCAGTGCACTGCGGTCGGCGAACTCCCCGTAGGCCTCATCGACCACGACGAGGCCGGACGCCGCGCCGAGCGCGGCATCGAGGATCTCCGGCGGATCGACGGTGCCGGTCGGGTTGTTGGGGCTGCACAGGAACACGATCGACGGGTCGTGCGCCCGGATCGCATCGCCGAGCGCGACCGGGTCGACCGAGAAGTCGGGTCGCCGTTCCATCGTGACGACCTGCGTCCCGGTGATGCGCGCGATGTGCGAGTGCAGTGCGTAGGTCGGCTCCACGACGAGCACGCGCCGACCCGGTCCCGCGTACGTGAGCATGAG
>JBJTWK010000102.1:0-11590 GCA_046081705.1 Actinomycetes bacterium
CCTGTCGGTCGCCGGCGTCGAGATGGCCGGGCTCTACGGCGCGTGCATCGGCGGTGCGTCGTTCATCGCGGTCGCGATCGCACTCGCCATGGCCCGGCCCCGCACGCTCGTCGCCGACGGGCCGCCGGCGCCCTACAGCGAGCTGTCCACCGCGCTCGGGTGGCTGCTCGTCGGCTCGGTCTCAATGCAGCTGCTCGGGTACACACCGCTCCTCGGCGTCAACCTCCTCGAGTCGGGGAGCGACAAGGAGGCCGCGGCTGCGTTCGCCTCCGCGTTCTTCATCGCTCGGATCCCGGTCCTGCTGTTCCAGGCCGTCCAGGGCACGTTGCTCCCGAAGCTCGCCGGGCTCGCGGGGGCCGGCCGGGCCAAGGACCTCCGCGACGGCCTCATGCGCCTGCTCGTCGTCGTCGTGGGCATCGCCGTGCTCGGGACGGTCGGCGCGCTCCTCGTCGGTCCGTTCGCCGGTCGGATCCTCTTCAAGGACTTCAGCATGTCCGCGTCGAACCTGGCGCTGCTCGCCGCCGGTTCGGGCGCCTTCATCGTGGCGCTCACCGTCGCCCAGGCCCTCATCGCCGTGAACGCCTACACGCGGGTCGCGTTCTCGTGGGTCGCCGGCGTCGTCGTCTTCGTGATCGTCTGCGCCGGGATCGACGACCTCTTCCTGCGCGTCGAGCTCGGGTTCCTTGCGGGAGCCGGCGCATCGTGTGCGCTCATGCTCGTCCAGCTCCGCACCGCGATGGCCCGGGGGCTGAGCGCGGATCGACTGCTCGAGGCGTTCGAGCACGAGCCGCTCGAACTCTGACGTGGGCGGACCCGCCTCGGCCGCCCCGCCGATCACCGTCGCACTCGACGCCACGCCGCTCCTCTGTCCCCGGACCGGCATCGGCGAGGTGGTGGCCGGGATCCTCGCTCCACTCGCCGCCCGCCCCGACCTGAGCGTCCGGGCCTACGCCCTCACGCTGCGGGGCCGCCACGACCTCGCCGCGGCACTCCCGGACGGCGTGACCGCGGCGACCCGCGCCCTGCCCGCACGGTGGGTGCGCCAACGCTGGCACCGCGCCGATCGACCCGGGATCGAACGCTGGACCGGACCCGTCGACGTCGTGCACGCAACCAACTACGTCGCCCCGCCGGCGCGGGTGCCGGTCCTCGTCTCGGTGTACGACCTCACCGTGGTGCGGTTCCCCGAACTCTGCGCGCCCGACACGCTCGAGTACCCCGCGCTCCTGCGCCGGGCGCTCGACCGGGGCGCGACCCTGCACGCGCCGAGCGGGGCGATCGCCGACGAACTCGTCGCCGCGCTCGGCGCACCACGCGATCGAGTGGTGACGGTGCCGCTCGGCCTCCCCGAGGTGCTCGGCGGGGCCCCCCGACGCGGGCACCGGCTCGCCGGCTCGGACCGGTACGTCCTGGCCCTCGGTACGGTGGAGCCGCGCAAGAACCTCCCGGTCCTCGTCGAGGCGTTCGACGCGATCGCCGACGCGCACCCGGACCTCCACCTCGTGCACGCCGGGGGCGACGGCTGGGACGAGGGCGCCTTCGACCTCGCCGTGACCCGCAGCCCCCACCACGCCCGGATCCGTCGCCTCGGGTACGTGGACGCCGCGACGCGCGCCGACCTGCTCGCCGGCGCGACCGCGTTCGCGTACCCCTCCCGCTACGAGGGGTTCGGATTCCCGCCGCTCGAGGCGATGGCCGTCGGCGTGCCGGTCGTGGCGACCGCCGTGGGCTCACTGCCCGAGGTGCTCGGCGACGCGGCTCGGCTGGTACCCGACGACGACGCCGCAGCCCTCGCCGCCGGACTCTGCACGCTCCTCGCCGACGAGGCGGAGCGTGCCGCACGCGTCGAGGCGGGTCGGGCCCGGGCGGCCCGGTACTCGTGGTCCGCGACCGCCGATGCCCTCGCCGACGTCTACCGGAGGCTCGCCGGGTGAGGGTCGCACTGCACGTCGGGCAACTCCGCCAGGCGGTGCCGGGAGGCATCGGGCGCTACACGATGGCGCTCGCGCGGCACCTGCCCGCGGCCGACGTCGACCTGCTCACCTTCGCCGCGGGGCCGGTCCCCCTCCCCGCCGGCACGACCCTGCCCGCGCTCACCGACCTCGGACGCCCGTACGACGGTGCGCGCTACGAGCTGTGGCACCGGCTGCGCGCGCCGCGCCTGCCCTTCTCCCCCGTCGTCGTCCACGCGCCGAGCCTCGCCGTCCCGCCCCCGGGCGACGCCGCCCTCGTCGTCACCATCCACGACCTCGCGTTCATCGACCACCCGGACGCCTTCACGCGACGCGGCGTCTCCTTCCACACGCGCGGGCTCGAACTCGCCGAGCGGGAGGCCGACGCCTTCGTCACCGCGTCAGAGTTCGTGCGCCGTCAGCTCATCGGGCGCGGCATCGACGAGTCGCGGGTGCACGTCGCGCCGCACGGTGTCACCCTGAGCCCGACCCTCGACGAGCGCGAGGCGCTGGCCCGGGTCGAGGCGCTCGGGGTGCGGCCCCCCTTCATCCTCCAGGTCGGCACCGTCGAGCCGCGCAAGGGGATCGAGAACCTCATCGCGGCCCTGCCGCGGGTGCGGCGCGAGATCCCCGACATCACGCTCGTGCTCGCCGGGCCGATCGGCTGGGGGCAGGTGGCGGGCCTGCGGGAGGCCGGGGTGATCGCCCTCGGCCACGTGGAGGACGCGGCGCTCGAGGGCCTGTACCGCGAGGCGACCCTGGCGACCGTGGCGTCCCGATCGGAGGGCTTCGGTCTCCCGGCGCTCGAGGCGATGGCGCACGGGACCCCGCTCATCGCGTCGGACGCCACGAGCCTCCCCGAGGTCGTCGCCGACGCCGGCGTCCTCGTCCCGCCCGACCATCCGGCGGCCTGGTCGCGAGCCATCATCGACCTCGCGCGCGACGAGACCGCTCGTGCCGAACTCGCCCGTCGCGGTCGGGCCCGCGCCGCAACCTTCACGTGGGCGGCCTCGGGCATCGCGCACCGCGCCGCGTACGAGCAGGCGATCGAGCGACCCGGTCCGCGTCGGCGCGGGCGCTTCTAGACTCGGCCGCCGTGCGCGTCCTCCTCGACGTCTCCGCCGTGCCCGCGCGCCCGGTGGGCGCCGGCGTCTACACGATCCAGATCGCCGGCAGGCTGGCCGTCCACCCGGACGTCGACCTCGTGCTCGTCACCCGCACCGACGACGCCGACCGCTGGTCGCACCTCGCACCCGGGGCCGAACTGCTCCCCGAGGTCCCGACCCGACGCCCGTCCCGGCTGCTGTGGGAGCAGCGGACCGCCCCCGGGCTCGCGCGCCGGGTCGGCGCCGACCTCTGGCACGGGCCCCACTACACGATGCCACTGCGCATCGAGGTGCCGAACGTCGTCACCATCCACGACCTCACCTTCTTCGATCACCCCGAGTGGCACGAGCGATCGAAGGTCACGTTCTTCCGCCGCATGATCCGGGCCGCGGTGCGTCGGGCCAACGGCCTCATCTGCGTCAGCGACCACACGGCCCGACGGCTCGAGGCCGTGCTCCACCCGAGCGCGCCGGTCACGGTCGCGGCCCACGGTGTGGACCACGATCGGTTCACGCCCGAGGGCGATGCGGCCGCCGACCGTGAGGTGCTCGCGCGCACCGGCATCGCCGAGCCCTACGTCGCGTTCGTCGGCACGATCGAACCGCGCAAGGACGTGCCGTCGCTCGTGCGCGCCTTCGCCGCGCTCGCCGACGCGCACCCCGGCCTGCGGCTCGTGCTCGCGGGCGCCGACGGCTGGGGGGCCCGGGCGGTGCGCGACGCCGTCGCCGCCAGCGGCCACACCACCCGCATCCTGCGGCCCGGTTACCTCCCCGGCGAGACGCTCGCCCCGCTGCTGCGTCGAGCGGCGGTCGTCGCGTACCCCTCCCTCGAGGAGGGGTTCGGGCTCCCCGCGCTCGAGGCCCTGGCCTGCGGGGCCCCGGTCGTCACCACGAGCGGGTCGGCGATGGCCGACGTCTGCGGCGACGCCGCCCGCCTCGTCCCGCCCGGGCGTCCCGATCTGCTCGCCGCCACACTCGCCGCCGTCCTCGACGATCCGGGAGAGACCGACCGCCTCCGCGCCGCCGGTCCGGTCCGGGCCGCCGGTTTCACCTGGGAGGCCGCGGTCGAGGCCCACCTGCGCGCCTACCGTCTCGCGATCGGCGTTCGGTGAGGAGGCATCGGTGAGGGCGGTCGTCACGGGATCACGCGGGTTCGTCGGACCGCACCTCCTCGCGCACCTCGAGGCGGAGGGCGACACGGCGATCGGCCTCGACTTCGCCGGACCCGAACGGTTCGACGTCACCGACGCCGACGCCGTGCGATCGCACCTCGGCGAGGCGGCCCCCGAGGTCGTGTACCACCTGGCCGCGCTGAGCCACGTCGGCGAGTCGTGGGCCGATCCGTCGACCCAGTTCCGCGTGAACGCCGAGGGCACCCTCAACGTCGTCGCGGCCGCGGCGGCCCTCGGGATCCGCCGGGTCGTCGTCATCGGGTCGTCCGAGGAGTACGGCGAGGTCGATGCGGACGCGGGTCCCGTCGACGAGGCGGCGCCGCTGCGACCGGTCACGCCGTACGGCGCAGCGAAGGCTGCGGCCGAGACCGTCGCCCTGCAGATGGGACGCGCCACCGACCTTGAGGTCGTGTGCGTCCGACCGTTCCCGCACACCGGACCGGGGCAGACCGATCGGTTCCTCGTGCCTGCGCTCGCATCACGCATCGCCCGCGCCGAACGCGAGGGGCACGACTCGGTCGTGATGGGGTCCCGCACCCCGATGCGCGACCTCTCCGACGTGCGCGACGTCGTGCGGGCGTACCGACTGCTCGCCCTCGCCGGGCACCCGGGTCTCGCCTACAACGTGTGCAGCGGCGTGAGCACCGCGGTCGGCGACATCGCAGATCTCCTTGCGCGCGCGTCGACCCGGACCATCACGTTCGAGACCGATCCGGCACTCGTGCGCCCGGTCGAGCCGCCGCCGCTCATCGGGAGCGCAGCCCGCCTGCGCGAGCACACGGGCTGGACCCCGCACCACACCCTGGCCGACACGCTCACCGACGTGCTCGCCGCCGCCCGCGCCACCGCCTGAGCGACCGGCCCGACCCGCGCGGCCGGCCCCATCCGCCGAACTTCGGAGGATCTCCGTCGCCGTAGCGACGGTTTCCCTCCAAAGTTCGGGAGCGGGGCGTCAGGCGTCGACGGTCTCCGCCGCGAACGGCAGGACCTGGCGGTCGAGCCACCCCAGCAGCGTCGCCACGCCCCGCGGGTCGTGGCGGATCCGATGCCCGCCGTGGATCACGAACCGCAGGTCGGCCGCGCCGTGGGCCGTCGCCAGCTCGACCGCCTCGGTCGGGGCCACCACCGGGTCGTCGGAGCCGTGCACGATGAGCAGCGGCCGGGGGGCGAGCGCCCGCGCGCACGCGAGCGGGTCGAGACCGGCGAGCTCGGCCGTCCACGCCGCCACGTCCCGGGGGGACTCGGGGTCCCGGAACACGCCGAGCCGGCGCGCCTCCTCGAGGAAGCCGAGGGGGTCCGCGGTCCACCGCGAGACGCTCGACGGCGACGCGAGCGTGGCCACCCCGCGCACCCGCGGGTCGGCCGCCGCGGTGCAGATCGACAGCGTGCCGCCGACCCCCGAGCCCACGAGCCAGACCCCGTTGATGTCGGCCCGCTCGGCCATGGCGTCGATCACCGCGGCCTGATCCCGGCGCCACCCGTCGAGCGAGAAGTCGCCGTCGGACCCGCCCGTGCCGCGGAAGTTGAACGTGAGCACCGCCCAGCCCGCGTCGCGTGCGATGCGGTCGGCGAGATCGGGGAACGTGATGCCGGAGGCGACCTGCCCGCGCGGCGGCAGCGGGAATCCGTGCGAGAGCACGAGGCCGGGGACCCGGCCGGACCGCGCCGGTCGCGCCCAGTGGGTCGCGAGCCGGATGCCGTCGACCTCGATGAACCCGTCCACCCGGCACCCCCTCTCGCGCGTCCGCGCCGACCGTACCGGCCCCCCACCGCGACGCGCACGCCGGGGACGGTTCCCGCGCCCGCGGGTACCCTCTCCCGTCATGGTGCCGGCGTACAAGGAATGGGCGGCGGTCGTCCGGGCGCTGCTCGCGGGTGAGCAGATCCTCGACGTCCGCAAGGGCGGCATCCGCGAGGAGGGCCGGCACTTCGGCGTGCGGAGCACCCGCCTCTGGCTCCACCCGACGGTCGAGCACCAGCGGCCCGAACTGCTCAAGCCCGCGTACCGGCACTGGGTCGATGAGACCGTCGCCGCCGCACCGCCCGAGCGTGCGATCCGGATCGAGGGCTGGGCCGACATCACCGGCATCGCCACGGTCACCGACCCCGAGGTGCTCGACGCCCTCGACGGCCGGTTCATCTGGACCACTGAGTACGCCGCATCGCGTCTTGCGTGGAGGTCGCGCGATCCGCTCTGGATCCTGGCCCTGCGCGTGCACGTGCTCGAGACCCCGATCACCGTGCCCTTCCGGGACGCATACGGCGGCTGCACCTCGTGGGTCGACCTCGACGGCCTCCCCGACGACCCGACCTCGGTGCCGTCGCACCCGACGGTGAGCGACGCGTCCTACGCCACGCGCTCCGAGGCGATCGCCGGCGCGATCCCGGGTGGCCTCGAGGCGCCGGTCGTCTGACCCGGCGGGTCAGAGTCCGAGCAGCCGCGTGGCGTTCGTGAGCAGGATCTTCTCGGTGATCGCGTCCGGGATGTCGAGCGTGCCCCATGCCCCCAGCCACTGCTCGTGCGTGAGGAACGGGTAGTCGGTCCCGAACAGCGCCCGGTCCTGGAGACGCCCGCGGAGCTCGCGCACCAGTTCCGGCGCGAACCGCTTCGGCGACCAGCCCGAGAGGTCGATCCAGGTGTTCGGCTTGTGGGCGAGGACGGCGAGCTGCTCGTCCTGCCAGGGCCAGGCCGGGTGGGCCATCACGATCTGCAGGTCGGGGAAGTCGAGTGCCACGCGGTCGATGAGCATCGGGTTCGAGGTGCTGAGCGCCACGCCACCACCGCCGCGCATCCCCGCACCGAGGCCCGTCGTGCCGGTGTGGATGAGCACCGGGATGCCGAGCGCCGCTGCGGTCTCCCAGATCGGGTACACCGCGCGGTCGTCGGGCGAGAAGCCCTGCGCGCCCGGATGCATCTTGAGCCCGCGCAGGCCGAGGAACCGGACCGCCCGCTCGAGCTCCACGACGGCGTCGGACTTGTGGGGGTCGACGCTCGCGAACCCGAGGAACGCATCGGGGTGCGCGGCCACGCAGCCGGCGACGAAGTCGTTCGAGACCGGCGGGTTGCCCGTGTGGGTCTCGGCGTCCCAGGCGAGGAGCACCCCGAGGACGTCGGCGGTCCGGAACACCTCGGCCATCTCGTCGACGCTGTGCTCGGGCAGGCGCGTGTGGAAGTGGTCCTCACAGGCGGGACGGAACTCCCCCATCGCGCCGTCGACCCACTCCCGCGTCGACGGGTGGACGTGGAGGTCGATCGCGCGCGCCACCCCGGGGCTCAGGCCTCGTCGGCGTCGGTCCGCACGCTGCGGTGCGGCTTGTACCCGCGGTTGCGGGCCTCGAGCAGTGAGTCGGGCCCGAAGCAGATGAACTGCTCGGACGCCATGAGCTCCTCGACGATCGTCGGGTCGAGGCTCGGCTCGTCGAGGTCGTAGACGACCTGCGACCGCTTGTCGCCGACGTACTGGAAGTCCTCGAAACGGGTCGGGCGGCTGCTCATGGGCGCGAGCCTAGCGACCACCGTCGCCGGTCCCCGGGCCGTCCTCGGGGTCGGCGACCCGACCGATGGCCCCGATCGCCCGCAAGTAGGTGAGCTGGCAGTCGATCACGGCGTGGACCTGTTCGGGAAGGTACGCCTCCCCGGTCTCGGCGCACCGCCGGAGCACGTGGTCGACCGTCTCGGCCCCCCCGATGATGACCGGGCCCGGAGGCGTCGAGGTGGAGCCGTTCATCGCGACGCCGGCGTGCTTGAAGTGTTCGATCTGGAACTCGAGGATGCGGCGCACGTCCTCGGGGGTGAGCGTCGCGGCCACGAGATCGTCGAGGTGCGCGACGACGAAGTCGTACGCGTCGTCCGGATCGAACACGGCCAACGGCGCGCGGTCCTGCATGCGCATGGCCTCGCGGAACACGAGGGCGGCGGCGATCGCGCAGATCACCCCGAGGATCAGCATGCCGACGACGAGAGCCATGGTCACCTCGCGAGGACGCCCCCGCCCGAGCGGGGGCGTCTCACATCGTTCGGGATCGGTCCGAGCCTCAGATGCCGATGCGCTGCGCGAGCAGCTCACGGTGGTACGTGGCGTCGCCGAGCAGGATCTCGCTGCTCTTGGCCCGCTTGAAGTACAGGTGCGCGGGGTGCTCCCACGTGAACCCGATACCACCGTGGATCTGGATGTTCTCGGCGGTCGAGTGGAAGTACGCGTCCGAGCAGTAGGCCTTCGAGAGGCTCGCCACCACGGGGAGCTCCTCGTTGTCCTCGGCCGCAGCCCACGCGGAGTAGTACGCCGCGCTCTTGGCCGACTCGACCTCGAGGAGCATGTCGGCGCACTTGTGCGTGATCGCCTGGAACGACCCGATCGGACGACCGAACTGCACGCGCACCTTGGCGTACTCGACCGACATGTCGAGCACGAACTGCGCTCCGCCGACCATCTCGTTGCTCAGGCACACGGCGGCCTGGTCGAGGGTCTTGGAGAGCGCGGCCCAGCCGGCACCGGGGGCGCCGAGGGGGGTGGCCTTGACGCCGGTGAACTCGAGGCGGGCCTGCTTGCGGGTCTGGTCCATCGTGGCGAGCGGGGTGCGGGTGAGGCCCGCGGCGTCGCCGGCGACGGTGAAGAACGAGATGCCGTCCTCACCGGAGGTGCCCTCGGTGCGGGCGACCACGACGATGAGGTCGGCGTTGTGACCGTCGATCACGAACATCTTCTCGCCGTCGAGGGTCCAGTCGGCGCCGGAACCCTTGGCCACCATCGTGATGCCGTCGGCGTCCCAGCGGCCGTTCGACTCCGTGAAGGCCAGCGCGCCGATGGCCTCGCCGCTCGCGATGCCCGGGAGCAGCGCGGCCTTCTCGTCGTTCGTGCCCGCGTTCAGGATCGCGTTCGCGGCGAGCGCCACGGTGGCGAAGTACGGGGCGCACAGCAGGCGGCGCCCCATCTCCTCGAACACGATCCCGAGCTCGACGAAGCCGTAGCCCTGCCCGCCGAACTCCTCCGGGATGTGCAGGCCCGGCAGGCCGAGCTCCCCGCCCATCTGCGCCCAGACCGCGGTGTCGTAGCCCGACTCGGTGTCCATGAGCGCACGGACCTCCTCCTCGGTGCTCTTGGCGTCCATGAACGAACGCACGACGTCGCGCAGGCTGTCCTGGTCCTCGGTGAAAGCGAAGTTCACTGGAAGGGTCCTCTCTTAGCGGGGTTCGCGCGGGAGCCCGAGCACCCGCTCGCCGATGATGTTGCGTTGGATCTCGCTCGCGCCGGCGTAGATGGTCTCCGCGCGGCTCGTCATGAAGATCTGGTGGAGCTCGTCGAGCTCGTACGCGCCGTTCCCCTCGTCAGCCACGAGGAGTCCGTCGGTGCCGAGCACGTCCATGGCCCGCTCGCCGAGCGTGCGGTGCCAGTTGCTCCAGAAGAGTTTGCCGATGCTGCTCGATGGTCCGAGCACGCCCTTCTTCACGAGGTCCGTGAGCATGCGCATGCCGTTGAACTTCATGATCTGGACGCCGATGTAGGAGTCGGCGAGCTCCTGGCGGATGGTGGCCTCGCGGCTCGAGCCGTTGCCCTGCGCGATGGCGATGATCTCGGCGAGTTCCCGCTGGAAGGCGAGCTGCTGGCTGAGGAACGCCGTGCCCCGCTCGAATCCGAGGGTCGCCATGGCGACCTTCCAGCCGTCGTTGACGTCGCCGAGCACGAGGTCGGCGGCCGTGCGGGCCTCGTCGAAGTAGACCTCGTTGAACTCGGCCGAGCCGGTCATCTGGCGCAGCGGCCGGATCTCGACCCCGGGCTGGTCCATCGGGACGAGCAGGTACGACAGCCCGCGGTGACTCTGCGAGCCCGCCTCGGTACGGGCAACGACGAAGCACCAGTCGGCGCGGTGGGCGAGCGTGGTCCAGACCTTCTGGCCCGTGACGACCCACTCGTCGCCGTCGAGGACCGCCTTGGTCTGCACGTTCGAGAGGTCCGAGCCTGCGTTCGGCTCCGAGTACCCCTGGCACCACAGCTCGTCGACGCTCTGGATCTTCGGGAGGAAGCGCCGCTTCTGCTCGTCGGTGCCGTACGCGATGAGCGTCGGCGCGAAGAGGCCCTCGCCGAAGAACGAGACCCGCGCCGGCGCGTTCGCCTTCGCGTACTCCTCGTTGAAGATCACCTGCTGCGAGAAGTCGAGCCCGCGCCCGCCGTACTCGACCGGCCAGGAGCAGCCGACCCAGCGGTCACGACCCAGCGTGCGCTCCCACTCGATGCGCACGTCCCAGCCCCGCTCGTCGGCGGGGCCGCCCCGGCTGCCGAGCTCGGCGAACTCGCCGACGAGGTGCTCGGACAGCCACGTCCGCACCTCGTCCCGGAATTCGGCCTCGGCCGGTGAGTCCCTGAAGTCCACGGCGGGCGACGCTACCGGAGCGACCAGAGGGCGTTCCAACGGGGCCGGACACCCGGACGCGCCCCCGGGGCGCAGGTATCCTCACCCCATGGCCCCGACCGCGACCCCCCTCGCCCGACCCGCCCACTGGGTCGACGCCCGGGTCCGGGTCGACAAGCTCGTGGTCGGTCCGTTCGACAACAACGTCTTCATCGTGCGGGACCTCGGTACGGGTGAGGCGGTGCTCATCGACGCGGCCAACGAGCACGAGCTGCTCATCCCCCTCTGCGAGGCGACCGGGGTGCGCCGGGTCCTCACCACCCACGGGCACTGGGACCACATCCAGGCCGTGACCGCGGCCCGGGACGCCGGCATCGAGGTCGGGGTGGCGGCGGGTGACGCCACGATGCTGCCTGCCTACGACTTCGTCATCGACGACGAGGACGTCCTCGAGGTCGGATCCCTGCGCATCCGCAGCATCCACACCCCCGGGCACACCGCCGGGTCGACCTCGTTCCTGCTCGAGGGCACCCCGCTGCTCTTCACCGGCGACACCCTGTTCCCGGGTGGGCCCGGCAACACGAAGTTCGAGGGCTCCTCGTTCGACACGCTCATCCCCTCGATCGACCGGCGGCTCATGACGCTGCCCGCCGACACCCTCGTGCTCCCCGGCCACGGGCTCGACACCACCGTCGGCACCGAGCGGCCGCACCTCGACGAATGGGTCGCCCGGGGCTGGTGATCGGTCGGGCGGTCGGGCCGCTCCGATTTCCACTACGGACGTAGTGGTAATACCATCCGAGACGTGGCCGACGCCCTCCTCCTCATCGACGACCTCCACGTGGAGGCCGATGGCGCCCCGATCCTGCGCGGCGTGACCATCGAGGTCGGCGCCGGCGAGGTGCACACCCTCATGGGCCCGAACGGCTCCGGGAAGTCGACGCTCGCCAACACGCTCCTCGCCAACCCCGCCTACACGGTCACCGGCGGGCGCATCGTGTTCCGGGGTGAG
>JBJTWK010000103.1:0-6589 GCA_046081705.1 Actinomycetes bacterium
CGCGGAGCGTTGGAACACCGTGAGGTGCTCGACCTCGGGCGCGATCGTCGGCACGATCTGGAACGCGCTGGCTCCGGTCCCCACCACCGCGACCCGCTTGCCGCGCAGGGACGTGCCGTCGACCCACTGCGCCGAGTGCATGGCGATCCCGGCGAACGACTCGCGCCCGGGGATGTCCGGGAGCTTGGGCCGATTGAGCTGGCCGACCGCACTGATGATCGAGGTCGCGGCGATCATCGACGTCGTCCCGTCGGGACCGCGCACCTCGACCCGCCAGGTCGCGCCCGGTTCGTCCCAGACGGCGCGCACGACCTCGCTGCCGAACCGGATGTTCGCCCGGAGGCCGAAGGCGTCCACGCAGTCCGCGAAGTACCGCTGGAGCTCGGGCTGGCGCGCGAAGAACTCGGTCCAGCCGTCGTTGGGCGCGAACGAGTAGCAGTAGAAGTGGTTACCGACGTCGACGCGACACCCCGGGTACCGGTTCTCGAACCAGGTGCCGCCGACGTCGGGATTCTTCTCGACCACCGTGTACGGGATGCCGGCCTGGGCGAGGCGGGCCGCCGCGAGGATGCCCGACATCCCGGCACCGATCACGACCACGTGCATCGCGGTGCGAGCCGCCGGCGTCGCCGCGTCCGGCCACACGATCCCGCGCGCGTCCTCGCCGTCCAGTTCGAGTTCCTCGAGCAGCAGCGGCACGTACTCCGCGGGCACCGCACCGGCGACCAGCAGTTCCATGAGCGCGTGCACGGTCGCGCCCGACGGGGCGGACGGGAGCACGCAGCCGCCGTCCCGGTACGCGCAGATCACCTCGAGGGCCCGGGCCCGCACCGCCGCCTGGTCCTCCGGGCTCATGAAGCCCTGCACCTCGTTGAGGTAGATGCCGGTCGGGCGCGCCAGTCCGTCGAGCACCGAGAGGTCCCCCGCCATGTGCACCATCGAGCACATGAGCGCCGGCACGCTGAGATCCTCGAGGTGTCGAGCGATCGTGGCGTCGTCGTCCGTGATCGGCGTCCCGGCGAACCGGGTGTACTGCGTGCGGTCCTCGGCCATCGCCGCACGGTATGCGCCCGGACGGCGCGGTGAGACGGACGCGGGCCGGACGGCTACGAGCGCGGAGAGCGCGCGGACGCGGTCGGTGGGAGGAGTCCGACGCAGGAGCGGCGAAGGACGAACTCGCTCCGATCGCGGCGACCGGAGCGGAGCGGCGGGATAAATCTGACTTGACGGGTCGGATTTAGGGCCCGTACCGTTCCGCACCCGTTCCTGCACCCGTTCCGACGAGGAGCCCACCATGGCCGACCACGGCTTCGAGACCCGCCAGATCCACGCCGGCACCGCGCCCGACCCCACCACCGGCGCTCGGGCGGTGCCCATCTACCAGACGACCTCGTACGTGTTCCGGGACACGGACCACGCGGCGAACCTGTTCGGGCTCGCCGAGCTCGGCAACATCTACACGCGGATCATGAACCCGACCCAGGAGGCCTTCGAGGGACGCATCGCCGACCTCGAGGGTGGCGTGGGTGCGCTCGCCACCGCATCGGGTCAGGCCGCGCAGACGCTGGCGCTCCTCAACCTCGCCGAGAACGGCGGCCACATCGTGTCGTCGGCCTCGCTGTACGGCGGCACCTACAACCAGCTGCACTACACGTTCCCGAAGATGGGCGTCGAGGTCTCCTTCGTCGACGACCCCGACGACCTCGACGCGTGGCGGGCCGCCATCCGTCCGAACACCCGTGCGTTCTACGGCGAGACGATCGGCAACCCGAAGTCCGACATCCTCGACTTCACCGGCATCTCCGGGGTCGCGCACGAGGCCGGCATCCCACTCGTCGTCGACAACACGCTGGCCTCGCCCTACCTGTGCAACCCGCTCGCCCACGGCGCCGACATCGTCACCCACTCGGCGACGAAGTTCATCGGCGGTCACGGCACCTCCGTCGGCGGCATCATCATCGACGGTGGAACCTTCGACTACGAGGGTTCGGGGCGGTTCCCGAACTTCACCGAGCCCGACCCCTCGTACCACGGCCTCGCGTTCTCGGGCCTGCCCGAGCCGCTGTGGCCCGCCCGCTACATCCTCAAGGCCCGCCTCACCTACATGCGGGACCTCGGCGCCGCGATCTCGCCGTTCAACGCGTTCCTCATGCTCCAGGGCCTCGAGACCCTGAGCCTGCGCATGGAGCGCCACTCGCAGAACGCGCTTGCGGTCGCACAGTGGCTCGAGGCGCGGCCCGAGGTCACCGCGGTGCACTACGCGGGTCTGGCCTCCAGCCCGTGGCACGCCCGCTCGGCGCAGTACCTGCCGAACGGCAACGGTGCGATCGTTGCGTTCGAGCTCGCGGGCGGCATCGAAGCCGGCAAGTCGTTCATCAACAACCTCGAGCTGGTGAGCCACCTCGCCAACGTCGGTGACGTGCGCACCCTCGCCATCCACCCGGCGAGCACCACCCACCAGCAGCTCACGCCGGAGGAGCAGGCCGCGTCGAACGTGACGCCCGGGCTCGTGCGCCTCTCCGTCGGCATCGAGACGGTCGCCGACATCATCGCCGACCTCGAGGCGGCGCTCTCGGCGAAGGCCTGATCGGCGGCGGCGTAACCTTCTCGGCCGTGACGGCCGAGCCCATCCCCGTGAGCGGCGCGTGGCGTCCGGGTGACGAGCCCGGTCGCCGACGCTTCGCCACGCTCTTCACCGAGCGGCCCCACGTCCTCGAGGCGGGGGGCCGCCTTGCGCAGGTCGTCATGGCGTACGAGACCTGGGGGACCCTCGCGCCCGACGGTTCGAACGCGCTGCTCGTCCTGCACGCGCTCACGGGTGACTCGCACGCGTCGGGTCCCGCCGGCCCGGGGCACGTGCACCCCGGGTGGTGGGACGAGGTCGTCGGTCCCGGGCGCGCGATCGACACCGACCGGTGGTTCGTGGTGTGCCCGAACGTGCTCGGCGGGTGCCAGGGATCCACCGGTCCGTCGTCCCCCGACCCCGCGACCGGCCGACCGTACGGCTCGACCTTCCCGGTCATCACGGTGCGCGACCAGGCCGTGGTCGAGGCCGCGCTCGCCGACGCGCTCGGCATCGACCACTGGGCCGCGATCGTCGGCGGGTCCATGGGCGGCCAGCGGGCGCTCGAGTGGCTCGTGTCCTTCCCTGACCGGGTGGGGCGCGCCGTCATCATCGCGTGCGGTGCTCAGGCGACCGCCGAGGAGATCGCGCTGTGCAGCGTGCAGATCCGCGCGATCCAGGCCGACCCACGCTGGCGCGGGGGCGACTACTACGACGCCGACCCCGGCGACGGGCCCCACCTCGGGATGTCGATCGCACGCGGCATGGGGCAGATCACCTACCGCAGCGAACTCGAGCTCGACGAGCGCTTCGGCCGAGGCCACCAGAGCGACGAGGACCCGATGGCGGGCGGCCGGTACGCGATCGAGTCGTACCTCGAGTACCACGGCGAGAAGTTGGCCCGCCGCTTCGACGCCAACACCTACATCGCGCTGTCTCGGGCAATGAACCACCACGACGTCGGCCGGGGGCGGGGCGGGGTCGCCACGGCGCTGCGGCGCATCACCGCCGAGGTCACCCTCGCCGGCATCACCTCCGACCGCCTCTACCCGCTCCGGCTCCAGGAGGAACTCGCCGCCCACATCCCGAACGTCACCGGCCTCACCGCCATCGCGTCGGAGGCCGGACACGACGGGTTCCTCGTCGAGCACGAAGCGGTGAGCGCGCTCATCCGCGGCGCGCTCGGCTGACGCCGATCAGCCGTCGACCTCGCGACGGCCCTCCAGCGCGCGGCCGAGCGTCACCTCGTCGGCGTACTCGAGGTCACCACCGACCGGGAGACCGCTTGCGATCCGCGTGACCTTGACGCCCAAGGGCTTCAGCAACTTGGCGAGGTACATCGCGGTCGCCTCGCCCTCGATGTTCGGGTTCGTGGCGAGGATCACCTCGCCCACCCCCTCCGGTTCGAGCCGCAGGAGCAGCTCCCGCACGCGCAGCTGCTCCGGACCGATCCCCTCGATGGGTGAGATCGCACCCTGCAGCACGTGGTACCGACCGGAGAACTCGCGCGTCCGCTCGATGGCGACGATGTCGCGGGGCTCCTCGACCACGCAGACGATCGATCGATCGCGTCGGTCGTCGCGGCAGTGGTGGCACTGGCCGCCCTCCGCGATGTTGAAGCAGGTCTGGCACCACGTGACGCGCGCCTTGGCCTCGAGGATCGCGTCGGCGAGCCGTCGGGCGTCCTCGGTCGGCGTCTTGAGGATGTGGTAGGCGATGCGTTGCGCCGACTTGGGACCGACGCCGGGGAGCCGTCCGAGTTCGTCGACGAGCGCCTGGACCGGGCCCTCGTGCAGGCCGGTCACCCGAGCAGCCCGCCGAGCCCGAACTGGTCGAGGTTGATGCCGGCGGTGGCGCCGCCGAGCGCCTGGTTGCGCATGGCCTCGGCCTGCCGCAGCGCCTCGCCCACCGCGGCCACCACGAGGTCCTGGAGCATCTCGATGTCGTCCGGGTCGACGACATCGGGCGAGATGACCACCTCGCGCAACTCCCCGGAGCCGCTCACGACGGCCTTCACCATGCCGCCGCCGGCGGTCGCCTCGACCGTCTGGGCCGCGAGCGCCTCCTGCGCCGCGAGCATCTCGGCCTGCATCTGCTGGACCTGACGCATCATCTGGTTCATCTGCGGCTTCTGCTTCGCCACGTCGCTCTCCGTCGTCCTCGCCGATCCGGGTGATCGATCGATCAGGTCTCGTGCTCCTCGACGATCGTGGCGTCGAACATGGCCTCGATCCTCGACCTCGATTCCACCGTAGCGTTCACGACCTCGTCCGAGATGTCGTCGGGGTGGACCTCCTCCTCGAGCTCGCGCTCCGGCTCGGGGGCGACGACCTCCGGACGCTTGCGCTTGGGCTTCGCGGGCTCGACCGAGGGCGGCGCCTCCACGGTGACGTCGTGCGCGACGAGGAGGAACTTCGGCACCTGCCCGAGCGTCGCGAGGAAGCCCTCGCGGATCGCGGGGGCCTCCTTCTGGAACTTCGGCTTCACCGAATCGATCGCGAGACGACCGACCCCGAAGGTCACGACGCCGTCGTGGACCGACAGCGGTTGGGCCTCCTGCACCGAGGCGCGCACCGCGCGCGGGATCGACTCGAGCACCTGCGCCCACGCCACGATCACGTCGTCGAGCGTCGCGGTGAACGGCGCATCCGAGGACGCGGCCGGCGCCTCGGCGCCCGGGTCGGGGGTGGCCACGGGCGGCTCACTCGCCGGCGTCGGCGCCGATCGCGCCGTTCCCCGCAGGGCACCGAGCCCCGGCTTGGCCCCCACCGGCTCGGTGGGCGCAGCGGGGGCGGGCGGCGCCGCGGCCGCCGGCGCGCGCGTCGAGGGCGGGGCGGCGGGTGCGGTATCGGACGACGCAGGCACGCGACCGTCGGCGAGCGCACGCTCGAGCCGATCGACGCGATCGGCGAGGGCCTGGAGCGGCGTGCCGGTGTCGCGTCGGGCGAGACGGACGAGCGCGACCTCGAGGACGAGACGCGGGTCGGCGGCCTCGGAGCCGCGCATGCCGACGACGGCCTGCCCGAGGGTCTCGAGCGCGCGCACGAGGGCGGCGGTCCCGAGGGCCTCGCCCGCGGCGCGCAACTGCTCCCGCTCCTCCTCCGGCGCGTCGACCTCGACGCGCCCGCGACCCGCGACGAGGAGGAACGCGTCGCGCAGGGCGCGCAGGAGGTCCTCGGCGATCCGCCGGGGGTCGTGACCCGAGGCCAGCAGCTCGGCGGTGCGCACGAGCACCCCGGCGGCGTCCTCGGCCGCCACCGCCTCGAGGACGGCGAGGCGCAGGGCGAACGGCGAACCGCCGAAGGCCCGCGCCACCTGCTCGGCGCTGAGGCGGCCGTCGGCGTGGGCGAGGGCCTGGTCGAGGAGCGACAGCGAGTCGCGGGCACTGCCCGCCGCGGCCCGGGCGACGACATCGAGCGCGTCCCGCTCGTACTCGACCCCCTCGAGATCGAGGATGTGCGCGAGGTGGTCGGTGAGATCGGGTACGGAGAGCAGCGAGAACTCGAAGTGCTGGGTGCGCGACCGGATCGTCGGCAGCACCTTCTGCGGATCGGTCGTCGCAAGGACGAACACGACGTGGTCCGGCGGTTCCTCGAGCGTCTTGAGGAGGGTGTTCGACGCCTCCGTCGTGAGCATGTGGACCTCGTCGAGGATGTACACCTTGCGCGACGATCCCGCGCCGAGACCGAGGCTGATGCGGGAGACCAGGTCCCGGGCCTCCTGCACCCCACGGTTCGACGCGGCGTCGAGTTCGATGAGGTCGGGGAACGTGCCCGCCGCGATGCCGGTGCAGTTCGCGCACGCGTCGCACGGTTCGCCGTCGGCCGCGAGGTCCGTGCAGTTGAGTGCCTTGGCGAGGATGCGCGCGCTCGTCGTCTTGCCGGTACCGCGCGGGCCGGAGAACAGGTAGGCGTGCCCGACCCGACCCTCGCGCACGGCGTTGCGCAGCGCGGTGGTCACCGGCTCCTGTCCGACGAGGGCGTCGAAGCGCTGGGGGCGGTACTTGCGGTACAGCGACTGGAAGGC